>NZ_JAPSMD010000086.1 GCF_027856955.1 Falsiroseomonas oryzae
CGCGCGCCAGGCGCGCGGCCCTTACGCCGCGCGCGCCAGGCGCGCGACGCCCGGCATCTCGCCGGTCGCCAGCCAGTGCGCGCAGTCATCGCCGAGCTGCGCGCGCGCCAGCGCCTCGTAGCGGCGGTTGTCCTGCGGCGTCAGCACGTCGCGCCAGCGGCCATTGACGCCGCGATGCACGAAAGTGCCCGCGCCGCCATCCCACAGCGCGCCGCCCAGCGGCACAGCCTTCGCGCCGTGCGCCTTCATCCACGCGAAGCTGCAGTGTTCCACCATCTGCGAGAAGCGCGCCTCGTCGATCGGGATGTCCAGGAAGGCTGCGATGCGGCGGATGGCGCCGGGCAGGTCCACCTTCAGCTCGGCATAGTGCAGCAGCATCAGGTTCGGCAGCGCGCGCACCGCCCACCAGCTGCGGATGTTCTCCCAGAAGGACCAGAGCGGGTAGCCGTCGCCCTCCAGCCATTCCAGGAAATACTGCCGCACATCGGCGGGCGGGCGCGGACAGGCCGGCCCGACGCGACCGGGCGTGTCGTTCAGCAGCTCGTAGAGCAGGCCGTTGGCGTTGGCGAAGTGGTTGTGCAGGCTCCAGACCACGTCGCGGCCGTCGCGCGCGATGTAGATGTATTTCGCCTTCGGCGACCAGACCAGCGCATCCACCGGCAGGTGCGTCTTGATGAAGCGGCGATGCGCCTGCGCCTCCACGGCCGGCAGCTTCACCTCCTTCGGCGGCACGCGCAGGTCCAGCCAGGGCGACATCTCCGCCACCGGCACGTCCTCGGCGCCGCCGAAGATCAGCTGGGAGACGATCTGCTGCGTCCAGGTGGTGCCGGACTTGGCATAGGTGCCGATGATGATGTCGTCGTCGCGGAAGGCGAAGTCGTTCCAGATGGTCGAGTCCATGTGGTGGTTGTGGATTTCGCGCGTCTTGATGGGCCAGCCGGCCTCGTCGGTGTGCATCGCCGCTCTCCGTTCCCTCCGAACCCCCTGCGGGGCCGTGGCGCGGTGATAGGCGGGCCGCATGTCGCCGATGTGTCGCCCCGGGTTTCGCGTGTGACAGGGCGCATCCCATCGGCGTGAGCAGCCGTGCTATAGGCCCCGTGGAGCCGCCGGGAGACCGACCGTGATGCTGCATCGCCGCGCCCTGCTGACGCTGCCCGCCGCCGCGCTGCTGGCCGCGCCGTCCCTTGCGCGCGCACAGGCCTGGCCGGCGCGGCCGGTGCGCGTCGTGGTCCCCTTCCCGCCCGGCGGCACGACGGACGTCGTGGCGCGGCTGGTCAGCCAGCGCCTCGGCGCCACGCTCGGCCAGCCCTTCGTGATCGAGAACCGCGCCGGTGCCGGCGGGACTACCGGCTCCGACCTGGTGGCGAAGAGTCCGCCGGACGGCCAGGTCTTCGTCATCTCCAACATCGCCTCGCATGGCGTGGGCCCGAGCGTGTACCGGTCCATGCCCTATGATTCGGTGCGCGACTTCACGCATGTGGCGCTGATGGCCGAGGTGCCCTCGGTGCTGGCGGTGAATGCGGCCAGCCCGATCCGCAGCTTCGCCGACTTCGTTGCCGCGGCGCGCGCCCGGCCGGGGATGACCGTCGCCTCGCCCGGCAACGGCACCTCCAGCCACGCCAAGCAGGAGATCCTGAAGCGCTCCGCCGGCATCGAGACGACGCATGTGCCCTATCGCGGCAGCGGCCCGATGATGAACGACCTGACCGCCGGCAACGTGGACGCGATGATCACCACCCTGGTCGAGGCCGGGCGGAACGACCGCTTCCGCCTGCTGGCCGTCACCGCCGCGCAGCGCGTGGAGGGCTGGCCCGACCTGCCGACCTTCGTCGAGCTCGGCCATCCGGAGCTGGTGGCCTCCACTTGGTTCGGCCTGTCCGGCCCGGCTGGCCTGCCGGAGCCGATCACGACGCGGCTGAACGCCGAGGTCCTGGCCGCCCTGGCGCATCCGGAGGTCGCCCCCCGCCTGGTGGAGACCGGCGCGACCCCGCGGCGGATGAGCGCCCCCGAATACGCCGCCTTCGTCGCCGCCGAGGTGCAGCGCTGGGCGGCGGTGGTCCGCGCCGCCGGGATCCGGGCGGAATAGCGCTGGCGAGGTCTTGACCGCGCCGGCCCGCCCGCCTTTCTCCGCCGGCATGGACTGGCCCGAGCAGGACAAGCCCCAGCCCGCGCCCCGCCCGGAGCCCGACAGCCGGGAGGCGAGGCTGGCCGCCGCGTTGCGCGAGAACCTGCGCCGCCGCAAGGCCCAGGCCCGGGCGCGGGAGGAAGCCGGCAGGCCCCCGCCGCCGGACGAGCCCAAGGACTGATTGTCCGGCCAGCCGGCATGGGCTAACCCCGCCGGGTCACCCGGACAGCGCCGCGAGGTTCCACGCCCCATGCCGATCATGCCCGACCACTGGATCCGCCGCATGGCGACGGAGCACGGCATGATCGAGCCCTTCGTCGAAAGCCAGCGGCGGGAGGGGGTGATCTCCTACGGACTGTCCTCCTACGGCTACGACGCGCGCCTGGCCGACGAGTTCAAGATCTTCACCAACGTGAACAATGCGCTGGTGGACCCGAAATCCTTCAACGAGCAGGGATTCGTCACCCGCAAGGGCGAGACCTGCATCATCCCGCCCAACTCCTTCCTGCTGTGCCACACGGTGGAGTATTTCCGCATCCCGCGCGACGTGCTGGTGATCTGCCTGGGCAAGTCCACCTATGCGCGCTGCGGGCTGATCGTGAACGTCACGCCGCTGGAGCCCGAATGGGAAGGCCAGGTGACGATCGAGATCAGCAACACCACCCCGCTTCCCGCGCGCATCTACGCCAACGAGGGCATCTGCCAGTTCCTGTTCCTGCAGGGAGCCGGCGCGCCGGAGGTCAGCTACGCCGACCGCAAGGGCAAATACATGGGCCAGCGCGGCGTGGCGCTGCCGAAGCTGTGAGCATGGACCGCATCCGCATCCGCGGCGGCAGGCCGCTCTCCGGCGCCATCCCGATCAGCGGGGCGAAGAACGCCGCGCTGCCGCTGATGACGGCCGGCCTGCTCTCCGACGGGCCGCTGGTGCTGGAGAACGCGCCGGACCTGGCGGACATCGCCACCATGCGCGCCCTGCTGCGCCAGCACGGGCTGACGGTGGAGCATGACCGCGCGGCGCGGCGCATCACCCTCTCCGGCACGGCCAGCAGCCTGGAGGCGCCCTACGACATCGTGCGCAAGATGCGCGCGAGCGTGCTGGTGCTCGGCCCCCTCCTCGCCCGCTTCGGGGAGGCGAAGGTCTCCCTGCCCGGCGGCTGCGCCATCGGCACGCGGCCCGTGGACCTGCACCTGAAGGGGCTGGAGCAGATGGGCGCCACCATCGAGCTCGACAGCGGCTACATCCACGCGCGCGCCCCGCGTGGCGGGCTGCGCGGGGCGCGCGTCATCTTCCCGCAGGTCAGCGTCGGCGCCACCGAGAACCTGCTGATGGCCGCCGCGCTGGCCGACGGCGTGACGGAGCTGGTGAACGCCGCGCGCGAGCCCGAGATCGGCGACCTCGCCATGTGCCTGATGCGCATGGGCGCGCGCATCGAGGGCATCGGCACCGACCGCCTGACGATCGAAGGCGTGAAGCGCCTTGGTGCCGCGACGCATCCCGTCATCCCGGACCGCATCGAGGCCGGCACCTATGCCTGCGCCGCCGCCATCACCGGCGGCACGGTCCTGCTGGAAGGCGCGCGGCTCACCGACCTCGGCGCCGTGGTGCGCGTGCTGCGCGACGCCGGCGTGGACGTGGCCGAGCGCGTGGAGGGTCTGCAGGTGTCGCGGCTGAACGGCCTGCACGGCACCGACGTGATGACGGAGCCCTTCCCCGGCTTCGCCACCGACATGCAGGCGCAGTTCATGGCGCTGATGTGCGTGGCCGACGGCGCGGCGATGATCACCGAGACGATCTTCGAGAACCGCTTCATGCACGTACCGGAGCTGATGCGCATGGGCGCGCGCATCAAGTATCACGGCCAGAGCGCCATCGTGCGCGGCGTGCCGAAGCTGTCGGGCGCGCCGGTGATGGCGACCGACCTGCGCGCCTCCGTGTCGCTGGTGCTGGCCGGGCTGGCAGCCCAGGGCGAGACCATCGTCAACCGCGTCTACCACCTGGACCGCGGCTACGAGGCGGTGGAGCGCAAGCTGGCCGCGGTGGGCGCCGACATCGAGCGCATCGCGGCCTGACCCCTGCCCGCTCATCCGATCGTATGAGGCGGCCGGCGATCCGGACGCCTAGGATCGGCAGGCATGAGGGAGGCAACGGCGATGCCGACGCTGGCCGGTCTGCTGGAACGGCTGTTCGAGGGGCTGCGGGCGCGCGACCACGCCGCCATGGCGGCCTGCTACCAACCGGACGCCACCTTCGAGGACATCGCCTTCCGCCTGAACGGCCGGAAGGCGATCCACGCGATGTGGCACATGATCGCGGACAGCGACCTGCGCGCGACCTATGCCATTGAGCGGGCGGAGGAATCGGGCGGGCTCGCGCATTGGACGGCGGAGTACACCTTCCGGGACACCGGCCGCCCGGTGCGCAACGAGATCGTCTCGCGCTTCACCTTCCGCGACGGGCTGATCGCCACGCAGGTGGACGAAAGCGACGCGCTGCGCTGGGGCATGCAGGCGCTCGGCCCGGTGGGCGGCCTCGCCACCTGGATCGCGCCGCCACTGCGGCGCCGCAAGGCGCAGGCGAAGCTCGACGCCTTCATCCAGGCGCATCCGGAGTACCGGTGAGCGGCGGCAGCCGCGCCACCAGCTCCGCCTTCAGCACCTTGCCCGCCGAGTTGCGCGGCAGGTCCGGCAGCAGGAGCACCGCGCGCGGCAGCTTGTAGGGCGCGAGCCGCGCGCGGCAGGCGGCCAGCAGTTCCGCCCCGGTCACCGCGCCGCGCGCCACGACGAAGGCCGCGACCTCCTCGCCCTTCTCGCGCGAGGGCCAGCCGACCACCGCGGCCTCCGCCACGCGCGCGTCGGAGAGCAGCACGGACTCGATCTCCGCGGGGTAGATGTTGATGCCCGCGCGGATGATCATGTCCTTCTTCCGCCCCTTCAGCGTGACGAAGCCGGCCGCGTCGAGGGAAGCCAGGTCGCCGGGCAGGAACCAGCCCTCCACGAAGGCCTCGCGGCTCGCCTCCTCGTCGTTGCGGAAGCCCTGCGCGACGCCGGGCCCGCGATAGGCCAGCCGCCCGACCTCGCCGGGCGCCAGGTGGTGACCGTCGTCGTCCAGGATGGCGACCTCCACGCCGAAGACCGGGCGGCCGACGCTGTCGCCATGCGCCTCGATGTCCTCCGGCCGCAGCAGGGAGACGCCGCCCCCTTCGGTGGAGGCGTAGTATTCGTGGAAGCCGGCGCAGATGCGGTCGCGGATGGCATGGCGCTCCCAGGGATGCAGCGGCGCGCCCGAGGACAGCAGCAGCCGCATGGCCCGCAGCGGCGCCAGCGCAGCATCCGGCAGGTCCAGCAGGCGGCGCAGCTGCGTCGGCACCAGGAAGGCGGAGGTCGCGCCGCGCCGCGCCACCTCGGCCACGAACGCCTCGGGCGGCCATGGCGGCGGGAACAGCACGACGGTGCCGCCGGAGAACAGCAGCGAGACGGCGAAGGTGCGCCCACCGCCGAAATAGAGCGGCGTCGCCGAGAGATAGGTCTCGCGGCTGTTCAGCCCGAGGTCGATCCAGTGCGTCCAGAGCCGCCGCAGGAACTGCCCATGCGTCACCGCCGGCCCCTTCGGCCGCCCGGTCGTGCCGGAGGAGAGCGAGAGCACGAAGGGCAGCGATGCGCAGGCCTCGCCGGTCGGGAAGGCCAGATTCGCGGGCGCGCGCGCGACGGCGGCGAGGAAGGCGCCGTCCACGGCCACGCAGCGAGTCCCATCCGGCAGTGCGGCGTCGGGCTCCACCAGCACGAGCGTCGCGCCGAAATGCGTCGCCAGCGCGGACTGCTCGGCGGTGGTCCAGCGCCAGTCCATCGGCAGCGCCAGCGCACCCATGCGCGCCGCCGCGTAGAGCGCGAGCAGGTGCTCCGGCGTGTCGCGCAGCGCGATGCCCAGCACGTCGCCCTGCCGCAGCCCGAGCGCGGCGAGATGCGCGGCGAAGCGGCGCACCGTCGCATCCAGCTCGGCATAGGGGATCACCCGCTCGCCCGCGAGGATCGCCGGCACGTCCGGCCGCGCGCGGGCGTGGTGCGGCAGCGCGTCGGCCAGGTTCATGCGGGCAGGCCGTAGACGCGCAGCGCGTTGTCGCGCAGGAACTTGCGGCGCGGCCCCGGGCGCAGGCCCAGCGCCTCCACCTCCGCCCGCGTGCGCGCGAAGTCCAGCACCGGGAAGTCGGTGCCGAACATCACCTTGTCCTGGCCGTAGCTGTCGATGTAGCGCACCACGCTCTCCGGCCAGTATCGCGGCGAATGGGCGTCCGTCACGATGAAGACGTTGGCGTGCTTCCAGGCCATCGCGATCATCTCCTCGTGCCAGGGGATGCCGATGTGGATGCCGATGAGCTTCAGCTCCGGGAAGTCGCAGGCCACGCTGTCCAGCGTGATCGGCCGCCCGACCGAGCGACGCGGATAGGAGGCGTCGTAGATCAGGGACTGCCCGACCTGCAGCTGGATCGGCACGCCGAGCTCGCAGCATTCCGCGTAGAACGGGTACCACCGGGCGTGGTCCGGCGGCAGCTCGAACCAGTGCGGGTAGCCATGCGCGCCGATGAAGCCGTGCTCCTTCACCGCGCGCCGCAGCGCCCGCACGCCCTCCATGCCCTCCGTGGGATCGATGCCGGCGAGGCCCGAGAAGCGGTCGGGGTGCCTGCGCACCGCCTCCGCCACAAGCTCGTAGGGCACGTGGTAGCAGGCCGGGTGCCACTTCACGCCGACCTTGGCGGCGACGAGGAAGGCGCGCTGGATGCCGGCGGCGTCCATGCGCCGCAGCATCTCGTCCAGCTCGATGCCCTCGAAGGTGCCGCGGTCCACGCCGATCTTGCCCTGGTAGAAGGCGCGGCGGTCCGGGCGGCCGGCCAGCGCCTGCTTCGTCCAGATGTTCACCACCGTGTCCACGGCCAGCACGTCGTGCGCCGTCGCTGCGGGCTGCTCCATCGCGTCCATCCCTCGTTGCCGCGCGGGGGTTCCCTTCCCCGGCGCCGCGCCGCAACCTGCGTCCCGGGACAAGGAGGGAGCACGAACCATGATCCGTGCCAACCGCCGCGCGCTGCTCGCCGCCGCGACCGCCGCACTGGCCGCCCCGGCAGGCGCACAGGCGCCTTGGGCGCCTTCGCGCCCGATCCGCATGATGGTCGGATTCCCGCCGGGCGGCGCGGCCGACATCCTCGCCCGCCGCCTGGCCGAGGGGATCGCCCCGGCGCTCGGGCAACCCGTGGTGGTGGAGAACCGCCCGGGCGCCGGCGCGCAGATCGCGGTGGACGCCGTGGCGAAGGCGCCGGCCGACGGCAGCGTGATCGGCCTCTGCCCGGTCGGTCCCCTCGCCGTGAACCCGGTGCTCACACCCGCCCGCGTGCCCTACGACGCCGCGAACGACTTCACCGTGCTCGTCCAGGCCTGGGACCAGCCCAACGTGCTGGTCGGCGCGATGGACGTGCCGCAGGCCTGGCCGGACTTCGTCGCCTGGCTGCGAGCCCGCCCGGACGAACCCTTCGCCTCGGTCGGCCCCGGCACCTCCAACCACCTGGTGGGCGAATTGCTGGCGCGCGCGCTGAACGTGCGGATGCAGCACGTGCCCTATCGCGGCTCGCCGGCGGCGCTGACGGACATCATGTCGGGTCGGCTCAAGCTGTTCGTGGACAACGTCATCACCACCATCCCGCTGGCGCGGGAGGGCAAGGTGCGCGCGTTGGCGGTCACCACGCAGCGCCGCGTGGACGCGCTGCCGGAGGTGCCGACCATGGCGGAGCTCGGCCTGCCGGACGTCACCGTCTCCTCCTGGCAGGTCGTCATCGGCCCGCGCGGCCTGCCCGCGCCGATCGTCGCGCGGCTGAACGCGGAGCTGGACCGCGCGATCCGCGCGCCGGAGATGGTCGCCTGGATGGCCTCGATCGGCGCGCAGCCTGTCGGCGGCAGCGCGGCCGACGCGAGCGCGATGGTGGCGCGGGAGCGCGAGCGCTGGGCGCGCGTGATCCCGACCCTCGGCATCAGCGTGGACTGAGGTGATGACCACGCTGCGCGTCGTCACCATCGGCCAGGCGCCGCGCCCGGCGCTGGAGGCGGAGATCGCCGCGGCGGTGCCGGGGCTGGCCGTCGCGCTCGAAGGCGCGCTGGACGGGCTGACGCGAACGGAGATCGCCGCGCTGGCGCCGCGCGACGACGCCGACACGCTGTTCACGCCGCTGCCCTCGGGCGAGGGCGTCGCCATCTCCAAGGCCGCGGTGACGGAGCGGCTGCGCGCGCGGCTGCCCGCCATCTCCGGCCCGGTCCTGCTGGCCTGCACCGGTGCCTTCAAGGGCCTGCCTGAGCGCGTGGACCTGGTGCAGCCCTCTGCCGTGCTGAACGCGCTGGCCGGGGCGATACTCCCGCGCGGCCGGCTCGGCCTCGCCGTGCCCTTCGCGGAGCAGGTCGCGACGCTCTGCGCCGAGCGCCGCCGGCCGGGGCTGGAGGTGGCCGCGGTGGCGCTGCGCCCGGGCTCCGACGACGCGGCGCGCGAGGCTGCCGCACGGGACCTCGCGGCCACGCGGCCCGATCTCGTGCTGCTCGACTGCATCTCCTACACGCGCGCCGACAAGGCGGCCTTCGCGGCGGTGCTGGGCTGCCCGGTGCTGCTCTCCGTCGCGGTCGCAGCGCGCGCGGCGGCGTGCCTGCTGGACGGGTAGCGCGGCTCAGCCGCGCCCGGCCTCCTCGATCACTGCCTCCAGAGTCACCTCGCGCCCGACGCCGCCCAGCGCCTCCGCGAAGCCCGTGCGGCGCAGCAGGTCGCGCACGCGGCCATGCGCGCCGGCGATGCGGAAGCCGATGCCGCGCGCCGCCAGAACCTCCTGCAGCTTCGCCAGCATGCGCGCGCCGGCCAGGTCCATGTTGGGCGCCGAGGACAGCTCGCAGACCACCAGCCGCACCGATCCCGCCGGCTCCGCCGCCAGCCGGCGCAGCACCGCCTCCTGCACGTTCTCCGCACTGACGTAGGAGAGCGCGCCCTCCGGCCGGAAGGCCAGCACGCCGGGGACCGGCACGTTCTCAGGGTGGCGTTCCATGTCGCTGAACTGCCCCGTGCCCGAGATGCGGCCGAGGAAGGCGACATGCGGCCGCGCCGCGCGCACCAGCATCATCAGCACCGAGGCCAGCGCCGCCAGCAGCACGCCCTGCAGGATGCCGAGCAGCAGCACGCCGACCAGCGCGACCAGCGCCGCGGCGAAGTCCGTCCGGCTCACGCGCCACAGCCGCGCCAGCGCGGGGATGTCGATCAGCCCCGCCACCGCCGTCAGCACCACCGCGGCCAGCGCCGCCTTCGGCAGGTCCGCCAGCAGGCCGGTGAGGAACAGCAGGCAGAGCGCGAGCGTGGCGGAGGCGACCAGCAGCGCCAGCGGCGTGCGCGCGCCCGCACGCTCGTTCACCGCGGATTGCGAGAGGCCGCCCGCCACCGGATAGCCCTGGCCGAGCGCCGCCAGCGCATTGGCGGCGCCGAGGCCGAGCAGCTCCTGCCGCGGATCGATGGCGTAGCCATGCTTCTCCGCGAAGCTGCGGGCGGCGGAGACGCCCTCGATATAGGCCAGCAGCACGCACCCCGCCGCGAGCGGGAAGATGCCCTCGACGTCGCGCAGCCGCAGGGCCGGCAGGCCGAGATCGGGCAGGCCTGGCGGGATGGCGCCGGTGACCGCGACGCCGTGCGCGTCGAGCCCGAGCAGCCCGACCGCCAGGATCGCCAGCGCGATCACCGCCAGGCCGACGGGCCGGCCCGGGAAGCGCCGGTTGCCGACGACCAGCAGCAGGATGGCGACGCCGCCGAGCGCCAGCGCGTAGGGATTGGTGCCGCCGACCTGGCGCAGCAGCAGCACCACGCGCTCCACCACGTCGTGCCCGCCGCCGGGCACGCCGAACAGCGCCGGAAGCTGGGTCAGCGCGATGGTGATGCCGGCGCCGGCGCGGAAGCCCACCAGCACGCTGTCGCTGATCAGCTTCACCAGCACGCTGAGCCGCAGCGCCCAGGCGACCAGGCAGATCAGGGCCACCGCCACGGCGGTGAGCGTCGCGATGGCGACGTAGCGGGCCGGATCGCCCGCCGCCATCGTCGCGACCTGCGCGCCGACCATCAGCGAGATCGCGGAGGTCGGGCCGACCGCGAGATGGCGGGAGGAGCCGAGCAGTGCATAGCCGATGCCGCCCAGCATGTAGCCATAGACGCCGAGCTGCGGCGGCAGCCCGGCCAGCGCGGCATAGGCCAGCGCGACGGGGATGGCGTACGCGGCCAGCGTGACGCCAGCGATCGCATCCGCACCCGCGGTCGCCGGCGTGGTGCCGCGCAGCCACGCGGCAGGCGGGAAGAACGGCATGCGGCCCTGCTCCTTCACGGGAAGCGCAGGGCGATGACGCCCAGCTCCGCCAGGGCGCGCAGCATCACCTGCAGCCCGATCGCCGTCTGCGTGACGCCCAGCACCACGGCCAGCACCTGCAGCGCCGTGGCGGTCCAGCGCAGGATCGCATGGGCGAAGAGCATGGCGAGCCAGTCCAGCACCAGGATCGCCAGCAGCACCAGCGCGATGGTCAGCCGCGCCGCCGCATCCTCCTCGGCCAGCGCGGTGAAGACGATGGTCGCCGCGATGCCGTAGGGCGTGACGATGATGGGGAAGGCCAGCGGGTTGATGGCGAGGCGCCGCAGCGCCTCCGGCGCGTGATCGGCGGCGGGGCGGGCGCGCGCCGTGCCCGAGAACTGCTCCAGGACGGTCCTGAGCGCCACGAGGAACAGCACGAGGCCGCCGGTCAGCGCCAGCACCGGCGTCGGCATGTTGAAGTTCTCGAGCATGCTGCGGCCGAGCGCGCCGGCGATGGCGAGGCCGGCAGCGGCGAACAGGATGGCGCGCGTCGCCAGCGCGCGCCGCGCCTCGGCATCCAGGCCGCGCGTCATGTCCACGAAGGGCACCAGGATCTTGATCGGCCCGAGCATCAGGAAGAGCATCAGGAACATCTGCTTCGCGCCGATCGGCCCGCGCGGCGCCGGCGGCTCGGCCACGCCCTGCGCCAGCGCCGGGACCGCGACCCCCAGCAGCAGCACACCCAGCACGGCGGCCACGGCAAGGCGGACGGGTCGGGCATCGGAAACACGCATCATGCAAGCATGCCGCCATGCGGCCGCGCCGGCGAAGCGGATTCGGTATCGATATCCGCGCGCCCGCCGCCCGCGGCAGATCAGTGGCTCGTCACGCCCAGGTGGCGGTCGAGCAGCGCGGGATCGGCCAGCATGTCGCGCGCCGCACCCTCCGCCGCCACGCGGCCGCGCTCCAGGATCACCGCGCGGTCGGCGACCGGCAGGATCTGGCCGGCATGCTGCTCCACGACGATCGCGGCCATCCCCTCCTCCCGCACCAGGCGGCGGATGGCGGCCAGCAGCATCTGCACGATGACCGGGGCGAGCCCCTCCAGCGGCTCGTCCAGAAGCAGCAGGCGGGGGTTGAGCATCAGCGCGCGGCCGATCGCCAGCATCTGCTGCTCCCCGCCCGAGAGTTGGCTGCCCAGGTTGCCGCGCCGCTCCGCCAGGCGGGGGAACAGCTCGTACACCGCCGGTACGGTCCAGCGGCCCGGGCGCGCGACGGCGGAGAGGTTCTCCTCCACCGTCAGGGAGCGGAACACGTTGCGCTCCTGCGGCACCCAGCCCAGGCCGAGCACGGCGCGGCGCTCCGGCGGCAGCCGGTCCAGCACGGTGCCGCCCAGCCGGATACTGCCGCCGCGCTGCCGCGCGACGCCCATCAGCGTGCAGATCAGCGTGGTCTTGCCGGCGCCGTTGCGGCCGAGCAGCGCGACTGCCTCGCCCGGCGCGACGGCCAGCGAGACGCCTTCCAGCACCATGCCCTCGCCCCAGCCGGCGACGAGGGCGTCCACGGACAGAAGGGCGTCAGCCATGCGCCGGCTCGCCCAGATAGGCCTCCCGCACGCGGGGATCGCGGGCGATCTCCTCCGGCGTGCCCTCCGCCAGCACGGCGCCCTGCGCCAGCACGGTGATCCGCTGCGCGAAGCGGAACACCAGGTCCATGTCGTGCTCGATCAGCAGCACGGCGACGTCGGCCGGCAGCGCGGCGATGGCCTGCATCACCTCCCGGCTCTCGGCCGGCGGCACGCCGGCGGCCGGCTCGTCCAGCAACAGCACGCGCGGGCGCAGCGCCAGCGCCAGCGCGATCTCCAGCAGGCGCTGGCGGCCATAGGGCAGGCCGGAGGTGAGGCGGCCGCGGTCCGCGGCGTCGAAGCGCAGCGTGTCCAGCAGCTGCACGGCTTCCTCGCGCAGCGGGCCCATGCCGCGCAGCGGCCGCCACCAGGTCGCGCCGGCGCCCTCGCGCTCCGCCAGGGCCATGGTCACCGCCTCCAGCGGCGTGAGTTCGGGAAAGAGCTGGTTGACCTGGAAGGTGCGCGCCAGGCCGCGGCGCACGCGCTGGTGCTGCGGCAGCGCGGTGATGTCCTCGCCGAACAGCGACAGCGTCCCGCCGCTGGCCGGCAGCGCGCCGGAGAGCAGGTTGACGAAGGTCGTCTTGCCCGCGCCGTTGGGCCCGATCAGCGCGTGGCGCGCGCCCTCGGCCAGGGTGAAGTCCACCCCGTCCACCGCGACGAACCCGCCGAAGCGGCGCGTCAGCCCATGCGTGGACAGCGCGCTCATCCGCGCCCCCGGCCCAGGCGGCGCAGCAGGCCCATGATGCCGCCGCGCCCGGCCAGCGCCAGCGCGACCAGCGCGATGCCCAGCCAGAACTGCCAGAATTGCGGGCTGGCCTCGGACAGCGCGTGATGCGCCACGGTGAAGGCCGCCGCGCCGAGCAGCGCGCCGTGCAGGCTGCCGAGGCCGCCGAGCACCAGCATCAGCAGCCCCTCCGCGGAACGCTGGAAGGACAGCGCATCGAGCGAGACGAACTGCGTGGTCTGCGCCAGCAGCGCGCCGGCGATGCCGGCATAGCCCGCGGCGATGGCATAGGCGGCCGAGAGCCGCGCCTTCACCGGAACGCCGAGCGCCGCCGCGCGCCGCGCATTGCCGCGGATGCCGCGCAGCGACAGGCCGAAGGGCGAGGCCACCAGCAGCCGCGCCAGCACGAACAGCAGGAACAGTACCGCGAGGCTGTAGAGATAGGCGGTGCGGCCGAACAGGTCGAAGCGGAAGGCGCCCAGCAGCGGCCAGACCTCCACCCCCTGCAGCCCATCCGCGCCGCCGGTGACGAAGGCCGCCTTGTTCGCCGCCTCGTAGAGCATCAGCGAGAGGCCGAGCGTCACCATCAGCCCCGCCAGCTCCCCGGCACGCAGCACCAGCGGCGCGGTGAGCAGGCCGAGCAGCGCCGCCGCCGCGCCCGCTGCCAGAAGCCCGCTGATCGGCTCGCCCCAGCCCTGCTGCGCCAGCAGCCCGGCGGTGTAGGCGCCGAGGCCGAAGAACGCCGCATGGCCCAGCGTGACCACGCCGGCATAGCCGACGATGAGGTCGAGCGAGAGCGCGAAGAGCGCGGCGATGGCGATACCGGAGAGCAGCGGCAGGTATTCGGGAAAGGCGAAGTAGGCGCCGACCGCCGCCAGCCATGGCAGCGCTTCCAGGAGCTGCCTTGTCGGGCGCGGCCGATTCACGCCTCCGGTGCTCGGGGCCTCCGGCCCCTCCGCCCTGCGGCGATCGGACGCGCGCATCACGCCGCCTTCCTCAGCAGCCCCTGCGGGCGCAGCAGCAGCAGCACGACCATGGCGGTGTAGATCACGAAGGCGCCGACCTCCGGCACGTAGTATTTGCCCAGCACGTCCACCACGCCCAGCAGCAGCGCCGCCAGGAACGGCCCGATCACCGTGTTGGTGCCGCCCACCGCCACCACGATCAGGAAGTAGACCATGTATTTCAGCGGGAAGGTCGGATCGAGGCCGAGCACCTCCACCCCCAGCGCGCCACCGAGCCCCGCCAGGCCGGAACCCAGCGTGAAGGTCAGCGTGAAGATGCGCGGCACCGGCAGCCCCATGCCGCGCGCCACCACGCCGTCATCCACCGCCGCGCGCAGCCGCGCGCCGAAGCGCGTGCGCACCAGCCCGAAATGCAGCGCCGCCACCACCGCGCCGCAGAGCAGGATCAGGAAGATCCGGTAGCGCCCGAGGCCGACGCCCGCGAATTCCACGCGGCCGGAAAGCCAGCCGGGCAGCTGGATCAGCTGCTGCCGCGCGCCCATGAACCAGTCCACCACCGCGCCGAGCACGAAGACGAGGCCGATGGAGAACAGCACCTGTTCTAGGTGGTCGCTGCGGTAGATACGGACATAGAGCGTGCGCTCCAGCACCCAGCCCAGCGCCGCCGCGGCCAGCGCGGCCGCGGCGACGGCGGGCAGGAAGGGAATGCCCGCCTGGTTCAGCAGCACCACGCAGACATAGCCACCGACCATGCCGAAGGCGCCATGCGCCAGGTTCACCACGTTCATCAGCCCGAGCGTGACGGAGAGCCCGACCGCCAGGACGAACAGCAGCATCCCGCTCGCGACGCCGTCGAGCAGGACGCTGAGGAAGGCGCTCACGCCTCAGCCCGCGTCGCGCACCTGCGGGATGCGGTCGAACTCGATGTTCCAGATCTGCCCGTCGCGGCGCTCCGCGCGGCGGATGTAGATGTCCTGCACGATGTCCCGGGTGTTCGCGTCGATCGTGATCGGCCCGCGCGGGCTCGTCCAGGACAGGCCCTTGCCGGCATTCACCAGCCGCTCCCCGTCGTCGCTGCCGTTCGTCCGCTTCAGCATCTCCGCGATCAGGTGCATCCCGTCATAGCCGCCCACCGCCATGAAGTTCGGCCGCGCATTCGGCAGCCCGGCGCGGAAGGCCGCGATGAAGGCGCGGTTCTCGTCGCTGTCATGCGCGGCCGAATAGTGGTGGGAGGTGACGGCACCCAGCACCGCATCGCCCATGTCGTTCAGGATGTCGTCGTCCAGCACGTCGCCGGTGCCGATCAGCCGTACGCCGGCGGCGGGCAGCCCGCGCTCCGCGAACTGCTTGGTCAGCGCCGCGCCCTCCCCCGAGGGGACGAAGATGAACAGCGCCTCCGGCTGCGCGTCGCGCACGCGCTGCAGGAAGGGGGCATAGTCCGGGTTGCGCAGCGGCGTGCGCAGATCGAGCGTCACGCGCCCGCCGGCGCGGGCGAAGCTGTCCTTGAAGGCGCGTTCGGCGTCCAGCCCCGGCGCGTAGTCCGTCACCAGCGTCGCGACGTTGCGGATGCCGTTGCGCGCCGCCCAGTCCGCCATCGGGGCGGTGGCCTGCGGCAGGGTGAAGCTGGTGCGCAGGATGAAGGGCGAGCGGCTGGGGATGATGCTGGTCGCCGCCGCCATCACCACCATCGGCACCTTGGCCTCGGTGGCGATCGGCGCGGCGGCCAGCGCGAGCGGCGTCAGCCCGAAGCCGGCCAGCGCCTTCACCCGTTCGCGCACCACCAGCTCCTGCGCGTGGCGGCGCGTCACGTCCGGCGCGGTGCCGGTGTCGTCGCGCAGCAGGATCTCGATGCGGCGGCCGCCCTGCGTCTCGCCGTTCTGGCGCAGCCATGCGCGCAGCCCGGCTTCCACCTGCCGGCCGGTGCTGGCGAAGGGCCCGGTCATCGGCAGAATCAGGCCGATGCGGAAGGGCTGCCCCTGCGCGACGGCCGGGCGCGCCAGGCCGGCGGCCAGCGCGGCGCCGGCGCCC
>NZ_JAPSMD010000087.1 GCF_027856955.1 Falsiroseomonas oryzae
CACGGCGGAGGCGCACCTGGCCGTGCTGCGCAGCGCGCATCCCGACCACCCGCTGACCCAGCGCGTGGCGCGGATGGTGGCGAAGGCGGCGGCGGGGCGGGCGAGCGCGTAGCGGGCCGGAGCCCGCCGGCCTATCCGGCCGCTGCGGCGTGGCGCGGCTTGCGCAGCATGGCCGTGCCGGACTTGTCGGGCATGAGCACGAGCTGCGCATCCACCCGCCGCACGAAGCCGTCCGCCGCCGCCTTGGCGCCCGGCCAATGCGGATTGGCGTAGTCGTGCAGGATCATCAGCCCGCCCGGTGAGAGGCGCGGATGGAAGAACTCCAGCGCCGCCTTCATCGGCTCGTGCAGGTCGCAATCGACATGCACCACGGCGAAGCGCCGCGCTGCGACCTCCTCCGTGACGGT
Organism: Falsiroseomonas oryzae; assembly: GCF_027856955.1. GTDB lineage: Bacteria > Pseudomonadota > Alphaproteobacteria > Acetobacterales > Acetobacteraceae > Falsiroseomonas > Falsiroseomonas oryzae. The sequence goes on from NZ_JAPSMD010000087.1 coordinate 408, forward strand.
GCCGGGAAAATAGCCCGGGAAGAAGCGCATCCGCTCCGCCCCGACATTGGCGCGCACGAGGTCGAGCGAGGTGTCACCGAACGCGGCGGGCGCGGCCGCGTCCATGCCCCGACGATCGGCGGCATCGAAGCCGGCGAAGGTGTCGAACAGGAACACCTCCCGCCCGTGCCGGCGGGCGTAATGCGCCAGGACCGCGGCGGAGTTGCCGCGATAGACGCCGAGCTCCGCGAAGTCGCCCGGCACCTCCTCCTCCATCACCTGGCGGATGTTGAGCATCAGGGCGTAGAGGCGGGGCAGGTCGCCCTGGTTGTTGCGGGCGTTGTGGCGCAGCCAGGGGCCGATCAGCTCCGCCAGCTCGGGATAGCGGTCGAACTCGGCATCCGCGTCGGGCCGGGCGGCCGCGTAGAATCGGTGGCGGAGGGCGCGCGGCGGCAGCAGCGGCCAGGCGAGCCCCGGCGCCAGCCCATCCCCCGTCCCGCGCAGCCGGCGGCCGAGATGGGTCAGCGTGGCTTGCACCGCCCGCACCATGTCACGCGGTGGCTTGCGGGCGAAGGACCGGAAGCGGTCCAGTATCGTCGCCTGTGGCATCGGCACCGTTCGCGTTGCGTTATGGGTCCGATATACCCCGCTGTGCCGACCGGAGTGGTCAGCCGCTCAGGCTGCTGGCGGAAAACTCTTCGTCATTGCGACTACCGGCCGAGAAGGGCGTCCAGCGCGCGCTCCAGGCGACCCGAGACACCATAGCGCCGCGGCACGACGACCTGGCTTCGAAGCCACGCCTCGCCTCCGGTGCGCGCAGCAGCACCGGCCTGCAGGACCTCGAGATATTGCGGCTTGTTGAGCATGCCGAGCACGAGGTCGTCCGCGGTCTCGATGGCGAGCAGCATCTCCCAGGGCTTCGGAGCCAGCCGGTCGAGGCGGCCGCTCTGCGCCGCAGGCACACCGACGAGCGACGCCTCGCGCGCGTTTCCGAACATGTTGTCGCGGACGGCGCGGAAGTTGTCGGCGTTGAAGGCGTCGGCGACGTGCAGGCGCACGACATAGCCGAGCGCCCGCAGCTCGGCCAGCGTGCGAAGGCCTGCCTCGACCGAGTTGCATTCCGCGAAGATCACCGGGGAGAAGCGCCGGATCGTCTCGGCGGCGCCGCGTATCACCGCGTCCTCCGCTCCCTCGACGTCGATCTTGATCAGAGCGCAGGCGGCGAGCCCGAGCGCGTCGATCGTGGTCGCCCGCATCACCCGGCTGACGCCGGCATGGTCGGTCGCGGCAGGATCGACGAGGGAGGCGCTGCCGAAGCTGTTCTCATGCGTCGGATCGATGGCAGCGCCCTGAAGCTCCCCGACCCGATCCATGACAGCGGCGTTCTCCAGTCGCACGTTCGTGGCGCCGTTGACCGACACGTTGTCCCGCAGCAGCGCGAAGGTTTCCGCCTGCGCCTCGAAGGACACCACCATGCCATCGGGGCCGACGATCCGCGAGAAGGACAGCGTGTGCGTGCCGACGAAGGCGCCGGCATCGACCACGGTCGCCCCGGGCTCCAGGAACGACTTCAGGAAGGCGATTTCGTGCTCCGCCCACTCGCCATAGATCGCGAGCGAGCGCGGTGCGGCCCCCGTGTCGTTGGCGAAGATCTTCATGGATCCGTAACGTGTTTCGACCGTGCGCACCGGTATCTCGGTGCCGTTCGCCTGCGCGGAAGTTTCCGCCATCTGCAACCTCGGGATGAAGCCGTCTCCCTCTTCGCACCCCCCCAGGCTCGGTGACAAGGCCGCCGCCCCTCACCGCCGCACCCCCAGCCTCACCTCCCGCCACCAGATGAACAGCCCGGCCCCCACCAGCACCGCGAAACCCAGCAGGTCCACCGGCCCCGGCCACTCGCCCCAGATCGCCCCGCCCAGCAGCATCGTCCACAGCAGCGCCGAATACTCGAAGGGCGCCAGCAGCGTCGTCTCGCCGCGGCGATAGGCCTCCGTCATCAGCAGCTGCGCCACGGCGGAGACCACGCCGATGCCCACGAGCAGCGCCCATTGCCGCGGCGTCGGGTCCACCCAGACCGGAAGGGTCGCGAGGCCCGAGGCCAGCGCGCTGCCGATCGCGAACCAGATCACGATCGTCACCCCGGGCTCCCCGGCCTCGCCCAGCCGGCGGATCGACATCATCGCCAGCGCCCAGCCCAGCCCCCCCAGCAGCGCCAGCAGCACCGGCACCAGGGGCAGCGCCGCCTGGTCCGCGCCTGGGCGCGCCACCAGCACCACCCCCGCGAAGCCCACCATCACCGCCGTCCAGCGCCGCCAGCCCACCCTCTCCCGCAGCACCACCACCGACAGCGCGGTCAGGAACAGCGGCATGGTGAAGCCCAGCACCGTGGCGGTGGCCAGCGGCAGGTAGGTATAGGCGGCGAAGGCGCCCACCATCCCCGTCATGCCGAACAGCGTGCGCAGCGCGTGCAGCCCCGGCGCCCGCGGCCTCAGCGCCGCCAGTCCACCGCTGCGCGGCACCAGCAGCAGCAGGATGGGCAGCGCGAACAGGTTGCGCGCCATGATCACCTGCGCCAGCGGGATCGCCCCCTCCAGCGCCTTCACGCTGGCCGCGGCCAGGGTGAAGGTGGCCGCCGCGGCCAGCAGCAGCAGGATGGCCCGCCGGTTGGCGCTGGCAGGGCCGGCAGTGTCGGGAGGGGTCATGGACGTTCCTGGACCCCGACGGTAGGTTCCGCCGGGCATGAGCGCCAGCCTGCCCCGCCACCGCCTCGCCCCGCCGATCCCGCCTGCCGAGGGCCTCGCGGTGGAGGCCGACGAGATTGTCTATGCCAACCGTTTCGCCATGCAGCGCGTGCGCTTCCGCTACGCGCGCTTCGACGGCAGCCTCTCCGGCCTGCTGACCTGGGAGTTGTGGCGGCGCGGCCGCGGCGTGCTGATGCTGCCCTACGACCCCGCCTCGGACCGCGTCGCGCTCATCGAGCAGTTCCGGCTTCCCGCCCATGCCGCCGGCCTGCCCGGCATCCAGACCGAATGTCCCGCCGGCCTGCTGGAACCCGGGGAGGATCCGGCGCTCGCCGGCATCCGCGAATTGCGGGAGGAAGCGGGGCTGGACGCGAAGGCGGTCGCCAGGATCGGCGCCTTTCTGCTGATGCCCGGCGGCTGCGACGAGGTTGTGCACTTCTTCTGCGCCCATGTGGACCTCTCGGGCGAAGGCACCGGCACCCACGGCCTCGATTCCGAGCATGAGGAGACGCGCGTCGTCGTGCTGCCGGCCGAGGACGCCTTCCGCATGGTGGCGGAGAACCGGCTGGACGGCGCGCCCGCCGCCCTCGCCCTGCTCTGGCTGCAACTCAACCGCGCGCGGCTGCGCGCGGAATGGACGCAACGATGACCCCCACCGAACCGCTCTTCACCGCCGACGCCTACCTGAAGGACTGCACCGCCCGCGTGATCGCGGTGGAGGAGAAGGGGGTGCTCCTCGACCGCACCGTCCTCTACGCCCGCAGCGGCGGCCAGCCCGGCGACACCGGGACGCTGCGCTGGGACGGCGGGGAGGCAACGGTGGCCGAGGCGATCAAGGGCGAGGCCGGCGCCATCCTGCACAGCCTCTCCCCCGGCGCGGCGCCGCCGCCGGTCGGCGCGGAGGTCGCGGTCGCGCTGGACTGGGAACGGCGCCACCGCCACATGCGCATGCACACCACCATGCACCTGCTGTGCAGCGTGCTGCCGGGCATCTACGCCACCGGCAACCAGATCGGCGCGGAGAAGTCGCGCCTCGACTTCGACCTGCCGGAACCGCCCGCGAAGGAATGGTTCACCGAGCGGCTGAACGCGCTGATCGCCGAGGACCACCCCACCGGCTCCACCTGGATCACGGAGGAGGAGCTGGATGCGAACCCGGCCATGGTCCGCACGCTCTCGGTCCAGCCGCCGCGCGGCGCGGGCCGTATCCGGCTGGTGCGCATCGGGCCGGAGGACAGGCCGATCGACCTGCAGCCCTGCGGCGGGACGCATGTGCGCCGCCTGTCGGAGATCGGGCGCGTCGAGGTGACGAAGCTGGAATCCAAGGGCCGGCAGAACCGGCGCATCAACTTCATCCTGGTGGATTGAGCCGCATGGACAACCTCGTCTCCACCGCTTGGCTCGCGACCGAGCTCGGCAGGCCGGACCTCGTCGTGCTGGACTGCACGAAATACCTGCCGAACGAGGCGCCGCTGGACGGTCTGACCGAGTTCCGCAAGGCGCACATCCCGGGCGCCCGCTTCGCCGACCTCGACGAGCTTGCCGACATCGAGGACCCGCTGCCGCACATGGTGCCCACGCCCGCGCGCTTCGCGAAGGTGATCGGCGCACTCGGCGTCTCGAACGGCACGCGCGTCGTCGCCTACGACCAGAAGGGGCTGCAATCCGCGCCCCGGATCTGGTGGCTGCTGCGCCTGTTCGGGCACGAGGCCGTGGCCGTGCTGGATGGCGGCCTGCCGAAGTGGAAGGCCGAGGGCCGCGCGCTGGAATCCGGCGATCCGCAGCCCGCCGCGCCCGCGCGCTTCGTGCCGGACCTCATCGCGCGGCGGCTGGCCGGCATCGGCGACGTGAAGCGCATCGTGCGCCAGGGCGGCGGGGAGGCGCTGATCCTGGATGCCCGGAGCAAGGCGCGGTTCGACGGCGCGGCGCCGGAACCGCGCCCCGGCCTGCAATCCGGCCACATGCCCGGCGCCGCCTCGCTGCCCTTCACCGAGTTGCTGAACGCCGACGGCACGATGAAGGACCCTGGCGCCATCCGCACGCTGTTCGAGGCGCGCGGCGCCGACGATGCGCGCCCCCTCGTCACGACCTGCGGCACCGGCGTGACGGCCTGCGTGCTGGCGCTCGGCGCGGTACGCGCCGGCCTGCCGGAACCGGCCGTCTATGACGGCTCCTGGACCGAATGGGCCTCCCGCCCCGAGACCCCGAAGGCAACGGCGTGATGACGGAGGAGACCAAGCGCGGCTTCGCGACGCGCCTGACGCATGGCTCCCGCCCGCCGGTGCGCAGCCATGGCTTCGTGAACCCGCCGCTGCATCGCGGCTCCACCGTGCTGCAGCCCTCCGTCGCGGACCGCCTGGCCAACGCCAAGCGCCGCTTCGAGCGGGTGATGACCTACGGCACCGCCGGCGGCCCCACCCACTACGCGCTGGAGGACATGGTCGCGCAGATCGAGGGTGGGTCGCACTGCACCATCGTCGGCACCGGGCTCGCCGCCATCGCCGTGCCGCTGCTGGCCTTCCTCAAGGCCGGCGACCACTGCCTGATGCCGGACAGCGTGTACGGCCCGGCGCGCGCCCTGGCCGAAGGGATGCTGGCCGGCTGGAACATCGAGACGACCTTCTACGACCCGACCGCCACGCCGGAGGCGCTGGCGCCGCTGTTCCGCCCGAACACGCGCGTGCTCTACCTGGAAAGCCCGGGCACCCACACCTTCGAGATGCAGGACGTCCCCGCGCTCGCCGCGCTGGCGCATGCGCGCGGGGCGGTCGCGATGCTCGACAACACCTGGGGAATCCATCACTTCCAGCCCTTCGCCAAGGGCTGCGACGTCTCGATCCAGGCGCTGACCAAGTATGTCGGCGGCCATTCCGACATCCTGCTCGGCTCCATCACCGTGAACACCGAGGCGCATCACCTCGCCGTGCGCGGCGCGGCCAGCGCCATGGGCCACTACGCCAGCCCCGACGATTGCTGGCTGGCGCTGCGCGGCGCCCGCACCATGGCCGTGCGCCTGGCCCACCAGGAGGCGGCGGCGCTGGAGGTCGCGCGCTGGCTGCAGGCCCGGCCGGAGGTCGCCGCGGTGCGCCATCCGGCGCTGCCGGAGGATCCCGGCCACGCCATCTGGAAGCGCGACTTCACCGGGGCCTGCAGCCTGTTCGGCGTGGTCTTCCAGCCCCGCTACACGGAAGGCGACATCTTCCGCTTCGTGGACGGCCTGAAGCTGTTCGGCATCGGCGCGTCCTGGGGCGGCTACGAGAGCTTGGCCCTGCCCACCAACCCCGCCATCACCCGCAGCGCGACGCGCATGCCGGCCGGCCAGGGCGTGCGCCTGCATATCGGGCTCGAGGACGTCGCCGACCTCGTCGCGGATCTGGAGCAGGGACTGGCGCTGCTGCCGCGCTGACGCCCGCGCCGCCGCACAACCGCCGGTGGGGCTTCCGCCCCGTGTCTTTGCAGTCGCGGGGCCGGCGCCGCCTTCCTATCAGCACCGCGGCAACACGCGGAGCAGGGCCAATGGCCGACACCTCGGGCGTCTCCCAGTGGGAGAACCTCCTTCTCGACCTCATCAACCGTGCAAGGGCCGAGGCCGGGCGCGATCCGCTGGCCTTCGACGCCGAGCTTGTCAGTTCCGCGGGCCGGCACAGCGACTGGATGGTGGCGAACGACGTCTTCTCCCACACGGGCGCGGGCGGCAGCTCGCCGGCGGCGCGGATGACGGCGGACGGCTACGGCTGGCGCGCGGCCGGCGAGAACATCGCCTGTATCGCCGGCGGCTCCGCCGCCACGCTCGACGCGGCGGATGTGGAACGGCTGCACACCATGCTGATGAACTCGTCGGGCCACCGGGCGAACATCCTGAACGGCACCTTCACCGAGATCGGCCTCGGCATCACCCAGGGCGACTACCGGGGCATGCCGGCGATCTTCGTCACAGAGAATTTCGGCCGGCCCACCGCGTCGGAAGCGGCCGAGCCGGACAGCTGGTTCATCTGACGGCCGCCGGCGCGGCCTGCGTCATCGCGGCGCAGGCCGCGCAGCGCCCCTCCACCTCCACCGTGGTGCGCACTGGAAAGAACCCCGCCGCCCGCGCGGCATCCGCCACCGCGGCGGCGACACGGTCGTCGCAGATCTCGGCCGTGGCGCCGCAGCTGCCGCAGATCAGGAACTGGTGCGGATGGTCGTGGCCATGGCCGCAATGGTGGTGCGCCTCCGGCCCCGCGCAGCCGACGAAGGCGTTCAGCCGCTCCACCCGATGGACCAGCCCCTGTTCCTGCAGGAAGTCCAGCGCCCGGTAGACCGTCGGCGGCGCGGCGCCCGGCCGGGCTGCGCGCAGCTGGTCCAGCAGCGCATAGGCGCCGACCGGATGCGGCGAGGCCAGCACCAGCTTCAGCACCTGCCGGCGCAGCTCGGTCAGCTGCGCCCCGCGCGCGAGGCAGCCTGCCGCGGCGCGGTCCAGCGCCGCCTCCAGCGCCGCCTCGCCTGGTCCCGTCGTGGTGCCAGCCATGTCAGGCCCTCTTTGGTCCCGGCCACCCCGGGATGATATGGTGTAACGCCGCAGCGGAGATCCTGCCATGCCTGCCACGCCGCCCGGGCCGCCGGGCGCCCCTCCCCCGGCGGAGCTGCCCGCCGCCCCGGCTCGCGCTGCGCTGCTGGACGCCGTGCGCTTCGACAGCCACGGCCTGGTCGCCTGCATCGCCCAGCAGCACGACACCGGGGAGGTGCTGATGATGGCCTGGATGAACCGCGCCGCGCTGGCCGAGACGCTGGCCACGGGCCGCGTCACCTACTGGTCCCGGTCCCGCCAGGCGCTGTGGCGGAAGGGCGAGACCTCCGGCCAGGTGCAGCGCCTGCTGGACATCCGTCTCGATTGCGACGGGGATGCGCTGCTGGCGCTGGTGGACCAGACCGGGGTGGCCTGCCACACCGGCCGCCGCAGCTGCTTCTACCGCGCGATCCGCGACGACGCCCTGGCCGAGCTGACCCGGCCCGAGGTGGCGCCGGAGGCGCTGTACCGGTCGTGACGGCCATCCCCCTCACCGTCCTCACCGGCTTCCTCGGCGCCGGCAAGACGACGCTCCTGAACGCCCTGCTCGGCCACCCGGCGCTGGCCGACACCGCCGTGCTGGTCAACGAGTTCGGCGAGATCGGCCTCGATCACCTGCTGGTGGAACGGCTGGACGGGGAAGCGGTGCTGCTCAATGCCGGCTGCCTCTGCTGCACCGTGCGCGGCGACCTGCTGCGCGCGCTGGAGGGGCTGTGGCAGCGCGTGCTGGACGGGCGGTCGATCCGCCGCGTGGTGGTGGAGACGACCGGCCTCGCCGACCCCGCGCCGATCCTCGCCACGCTGATGGCCGATCCGCGCATGGGTGCCCGCTTCGCGCTGGACGGCGTGGTGACGGTAGTGGATGCCGTCGCCGGCGCCGCCACGCTCGACAGCCAGGAGGAGGCGGTGCGCCAGGCCGCCGTCGCCGACCGCATCGTGCTGAGCAAGACCGACCTCGCCCCGCCAGAGGCCGTCGCCGCGCTGACCGCCCGGCTGCGCGCGCTGAACCCGGTGGCGCCCATCCTGACCGCGGTGCAGGGCGCGGTTCCGCCGGACGCGATCCTGGCGGCCGGCCCCTTCGACCCCGCCGCAAAGGCGCCTGACGTCGCGCGCTGGATCGGCGCCGCCGCGCCGGTGCATGACCACCACCATCAGCATGCGCACCCTGGGCACGACCCCAACCGCCACGGGGCGTCGATCCGGGCGCTCTGCCTCGCCTGGGACCGCCCGCTCCCGTGGGAAGGCGTGGCCGGCTGGCTGGAGATGCTGGCCACCACCCGCGGCGCCTCGGTCCTGCGGGTGAAGGGCCTGCTCGACCTGCAGGGGGAGGAGCGGCCGGTGGTGGTGCATGGCGTGCAGTCGGTCTTCCACCCGCCCCGCCGCCTGGCCCCCTGGCCGGAGGGCGAGCCGCGCCGGTCTCGGCTGGTGTTCATCCTGCGCGACCTGGACCCGAAGGTGGTCGAGGACGGGCTGGCCGCCTTCCTGCGCGCCGCCGAGGACCGGAGCACGCTCGCCGCCGGCTGACGGCCCGCGGCGGTCAGCGGCGTCCGACCGCCCCGCCCCTCAGCTTCACCACCAGCAGATACAGCGTCATCGGCACGGTGACGACATTCGCCGCGACCAGCGCCGGCGACCCGGACATCACGCCGTAGGTCAGCCACAGCGTGTTGCCGAGGATCAGCATCGCCAGCAGGCCATAGGAGAAGTCGCGCGCCGAGCCGGTCCGCCAGGTCCGCACGACCTGCGGCACGAAGGCCCCGGTGGTCAGGATCGCCGCCAGCGCGCCGACCAGATGCGCCGCCTCCAAGCCTGGATCCCCTTCCACCTGCGCGGGGTCGTGCGTATGCACCGGGGCATGTCGCCCGTCCATCTCGGCTTCCAGACGCTCGCCGGCGCCGCGCTGCACCCACTGCTGCCCGACCTGGCGCGGCTGCGCATCGCGGTGTTCCGCGAATGGCCCTACCTGTATGAGGGCGACGAGGCCTATGAGCGGCGCTACCTCCGCGCCTATGCCGATGCGCCGGGCGCGGCCGTGGTGGTCTGCCGGGACGGGGAGAAGGTGGTGGGTGCGGCGACCTGCGAGCCGATGACGCAAGGCCATGCCCCCGTGCGCGACGCCTTCGAGGCCGCCGGCCTCGACCCGGCGGCGCATTGCTACTTCGGCGAATCCGTCCTGCTGCCGGCGTATCGCGGCCGCGGCGCCGGGGTGCGCTTCTTCGCCGAGCGCGAGGCGCATGCGAACAGCCTCGGCCTGCGCTTCGCCGCCTTCTGCGCGGTGCGCCGCGACCCCGCCGACCCGCGCCGCCCGGCCGGCTACGTGCCGCTCGACGAGTTCTGGCGGAAGCGCGGCTACGCGCCGCGGCCGGAGCTGACCGTGTCCTTCGACTGGAAGGAGGTCGGCGCGGCGGAGGAGACGCCGCATGTCCTGTCATTCTGGATCAAGGACCTGCGCGCGTGACGGTGCCGCCCGCGAAGCCGCTCCGCCTCGGCCTGCTGCAATATCCGGTGGAGAAGCCAGCCTCTATCGCGGCCTTCGGCGCCAAGCTGGACCGCTGGCTGGCCGAGGCCGCGCCGCGCGCCGACCTGCTCGTCCTGCCGGAATATGCCTGCGTCGAGCTCGGCGCCGCGCTGGTCGGGCGGGATGCCACGGACGAACCGACCGAACTCGCCGCCATGGTCGCCCATGCCGACGCGATCCTGGCCGAGATGCGCGCCGCCGCGCGACGTGCCGGCACCTGGCTGCTGGCGGGCACCCTGCCCATGCGCAACGGCGAGCGCATCGTCGCCCGCGCGCCGCTGATCGCACCGGACGGACGCTGCGCCTTCCAGGAGAAGCGCACCATGACCCGATTCGAGGACGAGCGCTGGGGCATCCAGGCCGGCGCGCCGCCCAATGTCTTCGACACACCCTGGGGGCGGCTCGGCGTCTCCATCTGCTACGATGTGGAGTTCCCGAAGCATGTGCGCGCACAGGTCGAGGCCGGCGCCTGGCTGATCCTGGCACCCTCCTGCACCGACAGCCGGCACGGCGCGACGCGCGTGCGCGTCTCCGCCGCGGCCCGCGCCATCGAGAACCAGTGCTACGTCGCGACGACGCCGACCGTCGGCGAGGCGCCGTGGTCCGCCGCGCTCGACGTCAACCGCGGCCAGGCCGCGGTGTTCGGCCCGGCCGACCGCGGCTTCCCCGAGGACGGCGTGCTGGCGGCTGGCACGCCGGACGAGGCCGGCTGGGTGTTCTGCGCGCTCGATCCCGCGAAGCTCGAGGAGGTCCGCCAGCACGGCGCGGTCCGCAACCACCGCGACTGGCCCCGCCGCCCCATCCCCGCGCCCATGCCGGCGGTGTTCGCGTGACGCTGGTCTACATCGTCGCCGGCGAGGCCTCCGGCGACGCGCTCGGCGCCCGTCTCGTCGCCGCGCTGCGCGCGCGCCGCCCGGACCTCGCCTTCGCCGGCATCGGCGGCGAGCGCCTCGCCGAACAGGGCATGCCCAGCCTCTTCCCGATGCGCGAACTGGCGCTGATGGGCCTGGTCGAGGTGCTGCCCAAGATCCGCGGCCTGGCGCGGCGCCTGGCGCAGACGGTGCAGGACATCGAGGCCAGGCGCCCCGCCGTGCTCGTCACCATCGACAGCCCGGGCTTCGCCATGCGCCTGGCGGAGCGCGTGAAGCCGCTCGGCATCCCCGTGGTCCACTACGTCGCGCCGCAGATCTGGGCCTGGCGCCCTGGCCGCATCGAGAAGATCCGCGCCCGCGTGGACCGCGTGCTCTGCCTGCTGCCCTTCGAGCCAGTGATCTTCGACCAGGCCGGCATCCCCGCCAGCTTCGTCGGCCATCCCGTGCTGGAGAGCGGCGCCGATGCAGGGGACGCCGCGCGCTTCCGCGCGACGCACGGCGTGGCGGAGGGCGACCGCCTGCTGCTGGTGATGCCCGGCAGCCGCCGCGTCGAAACACGCCGCCTGCTGCCGCTGTTCGGCGCCGCGCTGAACCTGCTGGCGGACCGCGTCCCCGGCCTGCGCCCGGTGGTGGCCGTCTCCCCGGTGGTGGAGGAGGCGGTGCGCGCCGGCGTCGTCGGCTGGCCGGGAAGGCCGATCCTGGCGGCCTCGCTCGCGGCCAAGCACGACGCCTTCGCCGCGGTCGCGCAATCCGGCGGCGCGGGCCTGATCAAGTCCGGCACGTCCAGCCTGGAGATGGCGGTCGCCGGCGTGCCGCATGTCGTCGCCTACAAGGTCAACCCGGTCACCGCCTGGATCGTCGAGCGGCTGGCCCGCGTGCCCTTCGCCTCGCTGGTCAACCTGCTGGCCGAGCGCGAGATCGTGCCGGAATACCTCCAGCGCTTCGCGACGCCCGAGGCACTGGCCGAGGGCCTGCATCGCCTGCTGGCCGAGCCTCCGGCCGCCGAGGCGCAGCGCGATGCCTTCCGCGGCGTGCTGGACCTTCTGCATCCGCCGGGCCTCGCGCCGAGCGAGGCGGCGGCGGAGGTGGTGCTGGCGGCGCTGGCGCGGGATCCCCCGGACGCGGCATCCGGCGGCACGCCATCATAGGAACGACTGCCGCATCTTCGGATGGCGGCGCGCCCCTTGAAACCGTGAATCCGCCGCGCCGCCTCCCCGCCCATCCCGAGCGGTCCAACGGTCTGCCTCGTCCGCCAGTTGCATCGCGCCATTGACCGACCGGTCGGTCAGCCAAGCCCAGCCCGCCCCGGATCGGGACTTCGTCCGAAGCCGACCCGCGGCGTGCCGCTAAAGAGGCAAAGTGGCGCCTCCGCCGATCGCGCCCTCAACCGCCAGCGCCACCTTCGGCGCCGCCATCCCCTCGCGCGCGCTGCCACCGCCACGGCACCGCCCGCCGCCCGCGACGCGCCGGACAGGCCGGCATTCCCTCGCATCGGAAGCGCCTTGTGCGACGCGCGCGTGTTGCTAAAATTCAGTTAATGTCGCGATCCGCGACGCGCGGACTCCTTCTGCGAACGCACCGCCAGGGAGAGACATCGGATGGTCGCAACATCTCGGCGCGGGGGCCTCATCGCGGTCCTCGTCATGCTTCTGCAGGCCGGCTTCGCGGGCGGCGCGCTCGCGGCGCCGTTCGTGATGACCTTCCAGACCACCGTCACCAACGTCATCAGTCCGCTGTTGCCGTCGCCGGTCCCGGGCGTGAACGATGGCGACCTGCTGACGCTCAGGGTGGTCGTCGACAATGGCGGCACGACGACGATCTCGCAGTCCTGGAACGCTTCCCACATCGTGTCGGCGATCGCGACCGTGGGGAGTTACGTGGCGACCTTCAACTCTCCCTTCCAGGGCTCCTTCGACCCCATATTCCGGACGGATGCGTCGGGCGCTTTCACGCGGACGTTCTTTTACGACACCGATGCGAACAACACCGACAACCTCGGGCCGGGATCGCCCCAGTTCTTCGCGAACGTCCTTGAAGTCTCCACCGGCGCCAGGCTCGATTACGCCGGCCAACCCGACGAACGCTCCAACTGGACGATCTCGGCGGTCGCGGTGCCCGCGCCGGGCGCCGCCGTGCTGTTCGGCGCCGGCCTGCTCGGCCTTGCGATGGTGCGTCAGCGCCGGTAGCCGCCACGGCGTCGTGGCAGCGTCGAATCCGCTGGACGCGGACGACACCTTCACGCGATCGCAGGAAGGAATGCCGCACCCCCGAGGTGCCGGCGCGCTCCTTGAAACCGTGAACCCGCCGCGTCCCCTGCCCGCCCATCCCGAACGGTCCAACCGCCTGCCGGGTGCGGCCTCCGCCTCGCGCCGTTGACCGACGGGCCAGCGAGGCGAGCCCACCCCGCCCCGGATCGGGACTTTGTCCGAAGCCGATCCGCCGCGCGCCGATAAAGGTCCAAAGTGGCGCCTCAGCCGATCGCCGCCTCCACCGCCAGCGCGACCTTGAGCGCCGCGATCCCCTCGCGCGCCCGGACCACCGGCGGCACGGCGTCGAGGCAGGCCGCCACGAAGCCCGCCTGCTCGGCCTCCAGGCTGTCATGGTCGGTCCAGCTCGCCCGATCCACGCCGAAGTCCGGCATCGCCGCCAGCGCCTCCGCCCCGCCGTTGGCCTTCCTGGCGCTGCCGCTGGCGGAGCTGGTGAAGCTCGCGCTCGGCGTCGTCGCCTGACGCCGGGGCGCACGCGCCACGCCGCTTGGCGCTGCGTTCCGCCGCTGCGCCCGGCGTCACAGGCGGGCCATCGTGCCTTGACGCATCCCCCGCCACCGGCTTCCCAGGCCGCCGGCGGGCGGGGTGACAGGCATGGTCCAAGGATGGTGGAGACTGGCGGCGGGGGTGATCGCGACTGCGCTCGCCGCCCCCGCGGCGGCGCAGGATGTCAGGCTGCCCGCGCCCGGCGCGGACCCGGCCGGCACCTGGGCCTTCATCCTGGAGAACGACACCTTCTCCGGCAACGACCGCTACTACACCAACGGCTTCCTCTTCGCCTGGCGCTCGCCGAGCTACGACCCACCGGACTGGCTCGCCAGGCTGACGAACGGACCGGGCCTGCTGTTCCCTGGCGGCGCCACGCGCTGGGGCCTCGGCTTCGGGCAGAAGAAGTGGACGCCTGAAGACACGGAGCTGCGCAACCCCGACCCCACCGACCGCCCCTACGCCGCGTGGCTCTACGGCGCGGTCACGCTGGTCTCCTACAACGAGCGGGCGCTGGGCAGTCTCGAACTGCAGCTCGGCATCGTCGGGCCCGGCGCGCTGGGCGAGCAGGTGCAGAACGGCACCCACGACCTGCTCAACATCGAACGGGCGCTGGGCTGGGCGTACCAGATCAAGGACGAGCCCGGCGTGAATCTCGTGGCCACGCGGCAGTGGCGCTTCAACCGCCCGACCGGCTGGGACGGCATCTCGGTGGGGCTGGTGCCCTCGCTCGCCGGCAGCCTCGGCAATGTCAGCACCTACGCCGCCGCCGGGCTGATGCTGCGCCTGGGGACGGAACTGGAGGCCGATTTCGGCCCGCCGCGCGTGCGCCCGGTCTCGGTCGGCTCGGTGTTCTACGAACCGACCGGGCGCTGGGGCTGGTACGGCTTCGCCGGCGTGGAGGGCCGCGCCGTGCTGCGCGACATCTCGCTCGACGGCAACACCTGGCGCGACAGCCGCAGCGTGGACCGCGAGACCTGGGTGGGCGACGCCAGCGCGGGCGTCGCGGTCTTCACGCCCTGGGCGCGGCTGACCGCGACCTACACCGTCCGCTCCAACGAGTTCACCGCGCAGCGCGAGGTCGCGCAGTTCGGCTCGCTGAGCGTCGCGATGCGGTTCTGAGGGTGCGGGCGCGGGATCCGCTCGGAGCCTCTCTCGAAATGGCAGCGGAATGGCTGCTAGCGACCCTTCCGGCGCGAACCCCCATCTTGCGGCCACCACCAGCGATACGAGCGAGAAAGCGCGATGGCGTCCCTCACCGAGTTGCCCGCCGACCTCCCGCCGCCGCCCGACGACGGCGCCTGCGACCACCTCCCCGGCACGACGATGCCCTCTGTCGTGCTACCCTCGACCGCGGGGCGCGACGTGGACCTCGGCGCCCTGCCCCCGGGGCGCGTCGTCATCTACTGCTATCCACGCACCGGACGGCCCGACGAGCCCCTGCCGGCAGGCTGGGATGGCATCCCGGGCGCACGGGGCTGCACCCCGCAGTCCTGCGCCTTCCGCGACCACCACGCCGAACTCGCGCGCCTCGGTACCGGGGTGTTCGGGCTCAGCACCCAGACCACCGACTATCAGCGTGAGATGGCGGAGCGGCTCCACCTGCCCTTCGAGGTGCTGAGCGACGCAGAACTGCGCTTCGCGCGGGCGCTCCGCCTCCCGACCTTTGAGGTGGAAGGCATGACCCTCATCCGACGCCTGACCTTGATCGTGCGCGACGGCCGCATCGAGCACGTGTTCTACCCCGTCTTCCCGCCCGACCGCAGCGCGGAGGAAACGGTTCGCTGGCTCGCCGCGGCACCGCGCTGACTGCGACCCGCGCGTCGGCGCACCGCCGACCGCTTCGCGCCCCGGCTTTTCCCCGTCTCCGGGCGTCGGGCCGGTGCGGGGGCGTCCGCTCCCCGCCCTTCCGCGACATTGCCGCCTGATCCCGCGACAGCCCCTCAGGCCGCCCCGGGCCGCCGCCGCCCCGCC
>NZ_JAPSMD010000088.1 GCF_027856955.1 Falsiroseomonas oryzae
CATGCGGGCGCGCGGCTTCGCCGATGCCACCCTCGGCCCGCCCGACAGCGACCCGGACCGCGCGAGCTTCCCGCGCCTGGCGGCGGCCGCCGGGCGGCTGCTGGCGGAACGGCAGGGCCCGCGCGTGGCCGTGCTGGAGCTCGGCGGCTGGGACACCCATGCGCTGCAGGCCAACCGCATAGTCGGGCCGCTGCGGTCGCTGGATGCCGGGATCGGGCAGTTGCGGGCGGCGCTGGGCGCAGGGTGGCAGCAGACCGCCGTGCTGGTGGTCACAGAGTTCGGCCGCACCGCCCGGATGAACGGCAATTTCGGCACGGACCACGGGACGGGCGGCGTCGCCTTCCTGCTGGGCGGGGCCATCGCCGGCGGGCGGGTGGTAGCGGATTGGCCGGGCCTCGGCCCGGACGCGCTGTTCGAGAACCGTGACCTGCGCCCCACGGCGGATCTGCGCGCGATCGCCAAGGCGCTGCTGCGCGACCATCTGCGCCTGCCGGAGCGTGCCGTCGCCCAGGCCTTCCCCGGCAGCGAGGCCGCCGCGCCGATGCGCGGGCTGGTCCGGGCCTGACCGGCAACCCTGCCGCGGCCGCCGGCGTTGCGCCGGCGGATGGGTGGGAGCGGCCGGTGCCCGAGCGCTTCGAGGTCTACCGCTACGAGATCGTGCGTCCCGGCGTGGCGCCGGAAGCGCGTTACACCTTCGCGCCCATGAAGGGCGTCGGCTATGCCGGCAACGACGAGCCCTCCGAGGCGCATCCGATGGGCAACGAGCCGGCCGAGGCCGGCCAGGCCGCGCCGGCCGGCCATGTCGAGGCGCCCGAGGGCAGCCGCATCGCCTCCTTCGAGCCGCCGATCCTGGAGATCCCCGGCCGCGGCCGCGTGGACCTGGACGCGGTGATCGGAACCACGGGGGGCAAGGCGGCGGAGCTGGGCCGGCTGGTCCGCTGGCACCCGGCGGGGTGAGGTCCGCTAGCCCGCGATCGCCCTGAGTGTGCACACCGAAGGTGGGCACGGCGCAGGGCGTGAATCGCCGGGCCAGAGAAGCCGGACCGGCGTAGCGCTGAACACAGTCAGGGCTACGCCGGTCTAGGCCTTCGGCCGCTGCGGCGGAGGCGACGAGGCCGCCGCCTGTTCCCGCAGCCGCCGTTCCTCGCGCTTGATCGCCGCTGCCTCCCGCGTCAGGTGCCGCAGGCGCCTCTTCACCGAGGGCGGGGCCTGGTGAAGGGTCGCGAGGAGCTCCTCCCGCGTCGCCACGCGGGGAAGCAGCTCCTTGGGCCGGAGGAGGCGCGTGCAGAGCTTCGCCGCGCCCGCCTTGGCCGGCGTTTTCGCGGGCTTCGGCCAGCGGGACACGTGGACGATGGTGCTGCCCCCGAGATACGTGCCCCGCTTCCCCACGGACCCCCGCTCCGCTTCCGAACGGGCGGCATCCTAGCCAGGGCGCGTCGTCGCAGCAGCGCCGATTACGTTTGATTGTGCAATGATTTGTCGGGGTCAGCAGCGGTTCGGCATCACCCGATCGTCGGGGCCGATCAGGGAGAAGCTCCAGGGATCCGCCGCGTTCGGGTCCACCGCCACGCGCACCGCCCGCGTCTCCCGGTCGCCCGGGACCATGATGCGCGTCAGGTTCGGCGCCTCTGGCATCGGGCGGTCATGCAGCCAGAAATGGATGTCGCCGTTGATCAGCAGCACCGGCCGGCCGAAGGAAGCGGCGGCGCGGCCGAGCGCGGCGCGGAAGGCCCGGTTGCCGCTGTCGTAGCCGCGACCGCAACGCTGCACGTAGAAGATGTCGGCCTGGATCGCGAGCACCACGGCGCGCGCGTCGGTGCGGCCCGCCTCGGCGAAGGTGGCCTCCATCCAGGCGATGTTGGCGGCGTCGCGCGCCTGGAACTCGGCCATGGCACCCTGCGGCGGGCGGATGGCGGGGCGTTCCTCGGGTTCGGTCGGGCGGTTGTTGTTGCTGCCGACGACATGCAGCGTCGCGAAGACAACCCCGTTGCGCGTCCAGCGCGCGTTCTCCACGAAGGGGCGGTGCGCCGGGTCCGTGTCGGCCTGGCGGAGCAGCGGCATGGGGCGGCGGCCGAGGCTGTTGGAATCCGCGAAGAACCGGCTGCGGATCAGCGCCAGGCGCTCCAGCGGGTCGTAGCGGCCGCCGCGGTCCTGCCAGCAATCCGTCCATTCGTTGTCGCCGGGGGTATAGACCAGCGGGGCGTTGGACAGGCTCATCCAGGCGAAGGGGCCGAGCACCCTGGCATCGGTGCAGACGTCGCTGCCGCCCTTGGTGTCGCCGACGAAGATGGCGAAGGCTGGCTCCGCCTGGTTGATGGCGCCCATCAGCCGGGCGACGCGGCCTTCCTCCGCAGGGCAGTCCTGCGGCGCGGTCGGCTGGCAATAGGGCATGTCGCCGAAGGCGATGAAGCTGAATGGCGCTGGCGCCTGCGCCGCGGCGGGAGACAGGCCGAGCAGGGCGGCGACGGCGAGCAGGGCGACGGGCAGGCGCATGCAGGCTCCGATAGGCTGGTTGAGGCGACGGCACCGATCCTAGCGCCAGCCGCGGGCCGGGCGCATGACCGATCGGTGTCGCGCGGCGCTGGACAAGCCCCCGGCGGCGCGCCACATGCCGCGGCCATGCCGGAGGCCCCTCCCCCGCTCCCGGTTCCAGACGCTCCGGCGCTCCGGACCGAGGAGTTCGACTATGACCTGCCCGAGCGCCTGATCGCGCAGGCGCCCGCGCGGCCGCGCGATTCCGCGCGGCTTCTTGTGGTGCGGGAGGACGCGCTGGAGGATCGCGGCGTGCTGGACCTGCCGGCGCTGCTGGATCCGGGCGATGTGCTGGTGGTGAACGACACGCGCGTGATCCCGGCCCGGCTGCATGGCCGACGGGGCGAGGCGCGCGTCGAGATCATGCTGAACCGTGCGGAAGGCGGCGGCCTCTGGCAGGCGCTGGTGAAGAACGCCAGGCGGCTGCGCCCCGGCGACATGGTGTCGATCGAGGGCGCGGAGGGCTGCGCCGCCCGCGTGGTGGAACGGCAGGAGGGCGGCGCCGTCCTGTTCGACTTCGGCCCCGACCAAGCCGCGCTGGCAGCGGCGCTGGAGAAGGCAGGCGAGGTGCCGCTGCCGCCCTACATCCACCGGGATGCCGGCCCGCGCGCCGAGGATGCGGCGGACTACCAGACGATCTTCGCCCGCCGCCCCGGCGCTGTCGCCGCGCCCACAGCCAGCCTGCACTTCACCGACCGCCTGCTGGCGGCGCTGGACGCACGTGGAGTCAAGCGTGCCACCGTGACGCTGCATGTCGGCGCCGGCACCTTCCTGCCGGTCCGCGACGACGACCCGCGGCGCCACCGCCTGCATCGCGAATGGGGCGAGATGGACGCGGGTGCGGCGGCGGAGATCAACGCAGCGCGCGCCGCCGGGAAGCGCGTGGTCGCCATCGGCACCACGGCGATGCGGGTGACGGAGACCGCGGCGCGGGAGGACGGGACCGTCGCACCATTCCGCGGCCTGACCGACCTGTTCATCCTGCCGGGCTACCGGTTCAAGGCGGTGGATGCGCTGCTGACCAACTTCCACCTGCCGCGCTCCACGCTGCTGATGCTGGTCTCCGCCTTCGCTGGCACGCGGCGGATGCGCGCGGCCTATGCGCATGCCATCGCCCGCGAGTACCGCTTCTTCTCCTACGGCGACGGCAGCCTGCTGTTCCGCTGCGAACGGGACCTGGGCGAGGGCGACGGGGCATGACGCTGCACTGGAAGCCCACCACCACCGATGGTGCGGCCCGCGCCGGCACGCTGGTGACGGCGCATGGCGAGGTGCCGACGCCGGTCTTCATGCCCGTCGGTACGGCGGGCACGGTGAAGGCGATGACGGCGGACGCCGTGCGCTCGACAGGCGCGCGCATGGTGCTCGGCAATACCTACCACCTGATGCTGCGCCCTACGGCGGAGCGTGTGGCGCGGCTCGGCGGGCTGCACCGGATGATGGACTGGCACGGCCCCATCCTGACCGATTCCGGCGGCTTCCAGGTGATGAGCCTGACCGAGCTGCGGAAGATGGACGCCGACGGCGTGACCTTCCGCAGCCATGTGGACGGCAGCTACCACCGCCTGACGCCGGAGCGCAGCGTGCAGATCCAGCACCTGCTGGGCGCCGACGTCACCATGTGCTTCGACGAATGCACACCCTACCCTGCCACGCATGAGCAGGCCGCGCAGTCCATGCGGCTGTCGATGGCGTGGGCGGCGCGCTGCCGCGAGGCCTTCATCCCGCGCGAGGGGCATGGGCTGTTCGGGATCGTGCAGGGCAGCACCTTCGACGAGCTGCGCGCCGAGAGCGTCGGCGCGCTGACCGCCATCGGCTTCGAAGGCTATGCGATCGGCGGCCTGGCCGTGGGCGAGGGCCAGGCGGAGATGTTCCGCGTGCTGAACGCGACGGTGCCGCTGCTGCCGGCGGAGGCGCCGCGCTACCTGATGGGTGTGGGCACGCCCGCCGACCTGATCGGCGCGGTGCGGCGCGGCGTGGACATGTTCGACTGCGTCATCCCGACGCGCAGCGGGCGCACCGGCCGCGCCTATACCAGCCGCGGCGTGCTGAACCTGCGCAACGCGCGCCATGCGGACGACCCCTCGCCGCTCGATCCGGATTGCGACTGCCCGGCCTGCACGAAGCACTCCCGGGCCTATCTCCACCACCTGATCAAGGCGGAGGAGATGCTCGGGCCGATGCTGCTGACCTGGCACAACATCCGCTACTACCAGGCCCTGATGGCCAGGCTGCGCCGGGCGATCCTGGAAGGCCGCTTCGAGGCGGAGGCGGCGGCGATCGAGGCCGGATGGGCCGAGGGCGAGGCGGAGAGGAAGGCGGCATGAGCATCAAGACCGACGTCTCCGGCCTGACGCTACTCGGCCAGCACGCGCGGCAGCCGCAATCGCCCGACGAGGCGGTGCTGGAGCGCGTGCCCAACCCGCACCCCGGCACGCGCTACTGCGTGCGCTTCGTGGCGCCGGAATTCACCTCGCTCTGCCCGCTCACCGGCCAGCCGGACTTCGCGCACCTGGTCATCGACTACGTGCCACGCGACTGGCTGGTGGAGAGCAAGTCGCTCAAGCTGTTCCTGACCAGCTTCCGCAACCACGGCAGCTTCCACGAAGCCTGCACCGTGGGCATCGCGAAGCGCATCGAGGAACTGCTGGAGCCGGAATGGCTGCGCATCGGCGGCTACTGGTATCCGCGCGGCGGCATCCCGATCGACGTCTTCTTCCAGACCGGCACGCCGCCCGAGGGCGTCTGGATCCCGAACCAGGATGTCCCGAGCTACCGCGGCCGCGGGTGACGCCCGCGACCTGATCCGCGCCAGGGCGCTCGAGCTCGGCTTCGACGCGGTCGGCTTCGCCCGCGCGCATCTGGCGGAGGAGGCGCGGGCACGGCTGGCGCGCTTCCTGGCGGACGGCATGCATGGCGGCATGGGCTGGATGGAGGCGCGCGCGGAGCAGCGGGCCCATCCCCGTGCACTCTGGCCCGAGGCGGCGAGCGTGATCTCGCTCGGGTTGTCCTACGCGCCGGAGGACGATCCGCTGGCGACGCTGGCGCAGCGCGACCGCGCGACCGTCAGCGTCTACGCCCGCAACCGCGACTACCACAACGTGGTGAAGAAGCGACTGAAGGCGCTGGGCCAGTGGATGGTGCAGCGGTTCAAGGGCAGCGACCTCAAGGTCTTCGTGGACACCGCGCCGGTGATGGAGAAGCCGCTGGCGCAGGCGGCCGGGCTCGGCTGGCAGGGCAAGCACACCAACCTCGTCTCGCGCCGGCATGGGTCCTGGCTGTTCCTCGGCGAGGTCTTCACCACGCTGGACCTCGCGCCGGACGAGGCGGAGACGGATCACTGCGGGTCCTGCGACGCCTGCCTGCGCGTGTGCCCGACCGACGCCTTCCCGGCGCCCTATCGCCTGGATGCCAGGCGCTGCATCTCCTACCTGACGATCGAGCATCGCGGCCCGATCCCGGAGGAGCTGCGCGCGCGGATGGGCAACCGCATCTATGGCTGCGACGACTGCCTGGCCGTCTGCCCCTGGAACAAGTTCGCCCGCGCCCACAGCGAGCCCGCCTTCGCCCCGCGCGCCGAGCTGGCGGCGCCGCGGCTGGCGGATTTCGCGGCGCTCGACGATCCAGGCTTCCGCGCGCTGTTCGCCGGCAGCCCGATCAAGCGGATCGGCCGAGACCGCTTCGTGCGCAACGTGCTGGTCGCCATCGGCAACAGCGGCGACGGCGCGTTGCGCACGGTGGCCCAGGGGCTGTGCGAGGATCCTGACCCCGTGGTGGCGGAGTGCGCGCGCTGGGCGACGGAGCGACTTCCGGCATGACCGACACGGCGCTCGTGCTGTTCTCCGGCGGGCAGGATTCCGCCACCTGCCTGGCCTGGGCGCTGGACCGCTTCGCGCAGGTCGAGACCATCGGCTTCGACTACGGGCAGCGGCATCGCGTGGAGCTTGAGGTCCGGGAGAGCTTCCGCGCATGGATCGCAAGGCATCCGACGTGGCGCGCGCGGCTCGGCGCCGACCACCTGCTCAAGCTCGATGCGCTCGGCGCCATCAGTGAGACGTCGCTGACGCGCGACGTCGCCATCGAGATGGAGACCGGCGGCCTGCCCAACACCTTCGTGCCTGGCCGCAACCTCATCTTCCTGACCTTCGCCGCCGCCCTCGCCTTCCGGCGCGGCCTGAAGCACATCGTCACCGGCGTCTGCGAGACGGACTATTCCGGCTATCCGGATTGTCGCGACGACACCATCAAGGCGCTGCAGGTCGCGCTGAACCTCGGGATGGAGTCACGCTTCGTGCTGCACACGCCGCTGATGTGGCGCGACAAGCGCGCGACCTGGGAGCTGGCGGAGCAGCTGGGCGGCGCCGCGCTGGTGGAGGCGATCCGCCGCGACACGCATTCCTGCTACCTCGGCCACCGCACACCGCAGGAATGGGGCGCGGGCTGCGGCACCTGCCCGGCCTGCGAGCTGCGCGCGCGCGGCTGGCAGGCCTATGCGGGGCGCAACGCATGAAGCTGCTGATCGTCCGCAACAGCGAGAACGCGCCGGAGGGCGCCTTCGGCGAGTGGCTGGCGCAGCAGGGCCATGCGCTGGCGGTTACCTCCGGCGAGGCGCTGGACCAGGCGGCGATGGACGCGGCGGAGGCCGTGGTGGTCCTCGGCTCGCCGCATGGCGTCTATGACACGCACATCCCCTGGGTGGCGCGGCAGCGCGCGCTGGTGGCGGCACGGCTGGCGGCGCGGCGGCCGACCATCGGCATCTGCTTCGGCGCGCAGATGATCGCGGCGGCGGCGGGCGGCGACAGCGCGCGCATGTCCGATGGGCGCTTCTTCCGCGGCTGGTTCGGCGTGGAGCGCGTGGCCGACCCGGTGCTCGCCGGCCCCTGGCCGCGCTGGCACGGCGACGCCATCACCGCCCCGCCCGGCGCGGCGGTGCTGGCCGAGGATGCCGGCACCGTGCAGGCCATCGCCCTGCCCCGCGCCATCGGCGTGCAGTTCCATCCGGAAGCGACGCCCGAGATCCTGCAGGGCTGGGCCGAGCGCTTCACGCCGCCCGGGCTGGTGGATCCGGCGGCGCTGGCCGCCGACAGCGCGCGCCATTTCCCGGCGCGGACGGAGGCGCGCGCCGCGCTGTTCGCCTCGCTGCTGCGGCGCGCGACGGAAGCCTGAAAGCGTCCCTCGTACGGCGAGCGACCCGATTCAGACCTCCGGGCCTGACGGCCCTGCGGTCATCGGGGCGCGTCAGTCCGGCTGGATGCCGTTGGCCCGGACGACGCCGCCCCACTTCTCCACCTCGGCGGCGAAGAAGGTCCGCAACTCTTCCGGCGAGGACAGCACCAGGCGTGCCTGCTGCGTCTCGGTCATGGTGCGGCGCACGCGCTCCTCGCTCAGCGTCTCGCGCAGCGCCGTGTTCATCCGCGCCACCTGCTCGGCCGGCGTGCCGCGTGGCGCGAAGACGCCCCACCAGGCCTCCGCGGTCAGGCCGGGGAAGCCGGCCTCGGCCGAGGTCTGGGTGTCCGGCAGGCCGGGCAGGCGCTGCGGGCCGAACTGCAGCAGCGGGCGCAACGTGCCGCCGGTGATGTGCGGCAGCAGCAGCGCGGAGCTGCCGATCATCATGTCCACCGTGCCCGCGACCGTGTCGTTCACCGCCAGCCCGCCGCTGCGATAAGGGATGTGCGTCATGCGGGCATTCGCGCGCTCGCCCAGCAGGATCATGGTCAGATGCCCGATGGTGCCGTTGCCGGTGGAGCCGTAGGAGACCGCGTCCGGCCGCGCCCGCGCCGCCGCGACCACGTCCGCGATGGAGCGGAAGGGCTTGTCCGCCTTCGTCGCCACGGCATAGGGCGAGCCGCCGATCAGCATCACGGGGTCGAGATCCGTCAGCACGTCGAAGGGCGGGGCGCGCAGCAGCGCGGGAATGGTGGCGTGGCTGTCGAAGGTCAGCAGCCAGGTCTGGCCGTCCGGCCGCGCCTTCGCCACCGCATCGGCGCCGATGGATCCGGCCGCGCCGGAGCGGTTCTCCACCACCACCGGCGCGCCCAGGCGCTGCGTCAGCCCCGGGGAGACGAGCCGGGCGACGGCATCGGTCGATCCGCCAGGCGCGAAGGGCACGATGATGCGGATCGCCTGGCCCTGCGCGCGCAGCGTGCGAGGCAGCGCCAGCGTGACGGCGAGGGCGCCGAGCGCCGCCCGGCGGGTGATGCGTGACATGGCCGTTTCCTCCCGTGGCGCAGCCGGCTCGCGCGGCCGCGCCGATCCGGCGGAGGATCGGCACATTCGGCCGGCGCGGCAAGACACCCGCTCAGAACCGGGCCATCTCCCGCCGCACCTTCGCCAGGAAGGCGGAACAGCGCCGGTCGGTCGCCCGGTTCATGTCGTAGAGCGCGTGGTAGTCCACGCTGGCCCGCCACCCGGTCAGCGCACGCAGGTAGCGCGTCACGGCCATCCGCGGCGGGTCGGCCACCAGCACAGCGTTCCAGCGCGGCCGGCCGTAGGTGCTGATGCCGGCGATGCGACGGATCTGCGTGAGGTTCGGCCGCGCCACGCCGTCCTGCAGCACGAAGGAGACGCCAGGGACGAAGACGCGGTCGAAGAAGCCCTTCAGGATCGCCGGCAGGCCGAAGGACCAGGTGGGAAAGGACAGCACCAGCGCCTCCGCCCGCTCGACCCGCTGGATATAGGCCTCCACCGGGGCGCGGTTGGACGGGATGGCATGGTAGCCGCGCCGTTCCTCGGCGCTCAGCACCGGGTCGAAGCCCTCCGCATAGAGATCGCAGAGGTCCACCTCGTGCCCGCCCTCCCGCAGGCCGGCGCGCACCTCCTCCCGGATCGCCGCGTGGAAGCTCTCGGGCAGCGGATGGGCGTAGAGGTAGAGGACGCGCATCTCAGGCGGCGCCGCGGCCCATCAGGACCGCGATGTCCTCCGGCGCCAGCTCCACCGGGGTGCCGTTGCGGATCAGCTCCGCGAAACCCTCGTTCGGCGCCATCAGCGTCAGGCAATAGAGCTTCGCGTCGGTGTCGTTCACCACGACATGCTCGACGCCCGGCTTCAGCACGAAGGCATCGCCCGGCCCGATCGACATCTCCTTGCCGTCGGCATAGGCCTTGCCTGAGCCGGTTAGGACGAAGAAGCATTCCTCGGCCACCTGATGGCTGTTGGGCGGCGTGCGGCCACCTGGCTCGAAGATCTCGACGACCAGCGTGAAGGAGACGCCGTCCTCCAGCGGGTCGAAGAGGCAGGCGAAGTAGTTCGTGTCGGTCGGCGCGATGCGGAAGCCGCGCAGCTCGCCGGCGCGCTTGCCGATCACGGGGGCGGTCATCATCGCCGTGGATCCTTCCTCTGTTGCGCAGGCGGCACGCGGGTTGCTACGCGGGCGCCATGCAGGTGCTGATGATCTATGCCCACCCGCGGGAGGACAGCCTGGCCGCGGCGCTGCGGGATGCCGCGAAGGCCGCGCTGGAATCCGCCGGCCATGCGGTGGAGCTGCGTGACCTCTATGCGGAGGGCTTCGATCCCGTGCTGAGCGCGGCGGAGCGCGGGCGCTACCACGACGTGCCGGCGAACCTGGAAGGCATCGAGGACCATGTGGCCTCGCTGCGCCGCGCCGACGCCCTTCTGCTGGTGCATCCGACCTGGTGGTACGGCATGCCGGCCATCCTGAAGGGCTGGTTCGACCGGGTTTGGTCGCCGGGCGTCGCCTTCCACCTGGGATCCGGCGCCATCGAGCCGGCGCTGACCAATATCCGCCGGATCGGCGTGGTCACCACCTACGGCTCGCCGACCTGGCTGCTCTGGTACATCGGCCGCATCGACCGCAAGCTGATCGGCCGCGGGCTTCGCCGGCTCTGCGCGCGCGACTGCAAGGTGGAATGGCTGACCCTCACCCGCATGGACCAGCGCACGCGCGCCGAATGCGCGGCCTTCGTCACGCGCGTGCGCGAACGCCTTGCCCGATGGTGAGCTAGCCAGAGACACCCACCACCGCATCCAGCTCGCGCCAATGCGGCGCCGTCGCGTCCAGCACGCGGCCCTCGCGCAGCACCACGCGATCGGATTGAGGGCGGGACAGCAGTTCCGTCATGAAGCGTGCGCTGAACAGCACCAGGTCGGCTGCCGCGCCGGCGGCGATCGCGCCGCGGCCCGCGAGGCCCATCGCCTCGGCCGGGTTGGCGGTGCCGGCGCGGAACCAGTCCCCGAAGGGGTGGTCCAGGTGCAGGATGCGCGTCGCCTCCCGGAACACCTCGACCATGTCGAGGTCGCCATAGGCGTAGAAGGGATCGCGCGTGTTGTCGGAGGCGACTGAGACTCGGATGCCGGCGGCGCGCATCTCGTGCACCAGCGTCACGCCGCGCCAGCGGGGCGTGCGGCCGGGCACGCGGTCCTGCAGGTACATGTTGCACATCGGCAGCACGACGATGCTGATGCCGGCCTCCGCGACACGCGCGATGGTCTCGCGCGCGAACTCCTCCGGCTGGATCGACAGCGAGCAGCAATGGCCGCACTGGATCCGGCCCTTGAAGCGGCGGCGCAACGCGGTCAGCGCGATCTCCCGCAGAGCGCGGGCGCCGGTTTCGCCGCTCTCGTCCACATGCAGGTCGATGTCGAGGCCGCGCGCCTCGGCCAGGGCGAAGAAATGGTCCAGCTCCTCCTGGAAGCCGGCGGGCAGGTCGTCGTGGATGTGCCCGGAGTGCCGCGTCACCATGCCGAGCACGCCGCCCGACTCCGCCACCAGATCCGCCAGCACCTCGCCATCCGGTCCGACGAAGCGGTCCAGCGGTGCGATGGAGGACATCTGCAGCGCGACCCTACCCGCCCAGCGATCCCGCAGCTTGGTCATCACGCGCCAGCTGCCATGGGCGCGCGGCAGGTAGGTGTCGATATGCGTGCGGATGGCCACCGTGCCATGCGCATAGGCGCAGCGGATCGCGAAATCCGCCCGCGCCTCCACGTCCGCCTCCGACCAGGCGGCGGTGCGGTCGGCCATCACCGTCTCGATGGCGCCCGCGAAGTCGCCGCGAGGGTTGCGCGCGCGCGGCCAGATATGGCCCTTGTCGAGATGGGTGTGCGCATCCACCGGCGCCGGCCAGATCTGGCCGCCCTGCATGTCCACGCCTTCCGGGGCGCTGCCTGCGGGGGCAACGCCCGCGATGCGGCCATCCTCGATGCGGATGTCGAGCCGCACCAGACCATCCGCATCCCGCTCCGCCTCGAAGCCCGGCACCAGCACGCCGGGCGCGCGCGCGTTGCGCAGCCAGAAGCGGCTGCCCGCCGCCTTCAACGCATCCTTCACTTGCGCTCCTTCATCGCGCTCTCGTGCCAGTGCCGCAGCGCCAGGTGGGAGATCAGCGACATCACCAGGAAGATCGCGATGCCTGTGACCGAGATCAGCACCAGGGCCGCGAACATCCGCGGAATCTGCAGGTTGAAGCCCGCTTCCAGGATCCGGTAGGCGAGGCCGGAGGCACGCCCGCCGGTGCCCGCTACGAATTCCGCCACGATCGCCCCGATGAGGGCGAGCCCGCCCGAGATCTTGAGCCCCGCCAGGAAGAAGGGCATGGCCGTCGGCAGGCGCAGCCGCATCAGCACCTGCCAGCGGCTGGCGCGGTAGAGGCGGAACATGTCCTGCAGGTTGTGGTCGGCGCTGTTCAGCCCGAGCGTGGTGTTGGACAGGATCGGGAAGAAGGCGACGATCCAGGCGCAGATCAGCAGCGCGATGCGGACGTCGTCCACCCAGATGATGATCAGCGGCGCGATGGCGACGATCGGCGTGACCTGCAGGATGACGGCGTAAGGGAACAGCGACATCTCGATCACGCGCGACTGCGCGAACAGCACCGCCAGCGCAAGGCCGAGCAGCGCGGCCACCGACAGCGCCGCGAAGGTGATCTGCAGCGTGATCCACAGCGAGACCTGCAGGGTGTGCCAGTCGCGGATCAGCGTCCGCCCGATCTCGATGGGGCCGGGCAGGATGTAGCTCGGCACCTCGTTGGCACGCACCGCCCACTCCCAGGCACCGAGTGCGAGCAGGCCGATCAGCAGCGGCATCAGGATCCGCGCCCAGCCTTCCGGGGTCAGGCCGAGGATCCGCCGCTCCTGGATCTCGACGGGCGCGGTCGCGGCCTCGTTGGCGGAAAGGGTGACGCTCATCGGCCTGTCCTCACTCTCCCATCGCGTTGTGCAAGGCCTGCGACACCTCGCGGCAATGGGCGGCGTAGTCGGCCGAGGTGCGGAACACCTCGTCGCGCGGATAGGGCGCCTTCACCTCGATGTCCTCCACCACCCGGCCCGGGCGCGCGGCCATCACGACGATGCGACGGGAGAGGTAGACGCTTTCGAACACCGAATGGGTGACGAAGATGGCGGTGAAGCGCTCCGCCTGCCACAGCGTCAGCAGGTCGTTGTTGAGGCGGTGGCGCGTGATCTCGTCCAGCGCCGCGAAGGGCTCGTCCATCAGCAGCAGGCGCGGCCGCGTCACCAGGGCGCGCGCGATGGAGACGCGCATCTTCATCCCGCCCGACAGCGCGCGGGGGTATGCCTTCTCGAAGCCGGCAAGGCCGACGGAGGCCAGGGCGTCCGCGGCGCGGTCCGCCGCCTCGCCGCGGTTCACGCCCGCCAGGCGCAGCGGCAGCATCACGTTCTTCAGCGCGTTCGACCAGGGCATCAGCGTCGGCTCCTGGAAGACGAAGCCGATGTCGCCCGTGGTCTGGCCGCCGGCCGCCATGTCGATGTGGCCAGTGGTCGGGGCCATCAGGCCCGCCACCATGCGCAGCACCGTGGACTTGCCGCAGCCCGAGGGCCCGAGCAGGGAGACGAAGTCCCCCTGCCCGATCGCCAGCTCCACCCCCTGCACGGCCAGCGTGCCGTTGGCGTAGCGCTTGCCCACGCCGGAGAGGGTGACGACGGGCTGCCCCACCGCCACCGGCGCCGGCATGACGCTGCCGTCCATCACGCGTCCTCCGTGCACGCCCGGATCAGGACACGCCGACCCGCTTGTTCACGAAGTCCAGGCTGTAGGCGCGGCGGAAATCCATGTTGGCGGGGTAGAGGCCGGCGTCGCGCATCGTCTCGTAGAAGGACTGCCAGCGCTCATGCGTCATCGCGCCGATGCCGAGCGACAGCGCGTCGCCGGAGCGGACGATGCCGTATTCGTTCATCTTCGGGATGGCGTAGTTGATGCGCTCCAGCGTCATCTCGGGGTTGTCGCGCATGATCAGCGCGTTCGCCGCCTCGATCCCCTGGCCGGTCATGTACTGCGTCCAGCCCTCGATCGTGGCGTTGACGAAGCGCTGCACCACGTCGCGGCGCTCGTTCACCATGCGCTGGGAGATGTCGATGGTGGTGTTGTAGTTGTTGTAGCCGGCATCGGCGATCAGGAACACCCGCGGCCGCGCGCCGCCCGCAATGGCCGAGAAGGGCTCGGAGGAGAGGAAGCCCTGCTGGATCGCCATGCGGTCCTGCAGGAAGGGGCCGACATTGAAGGTGTAGGGGCGGATCTGCTCGTCCGTGAAGCCGAAGCGGGCACGGAGGAACGGCCAGTAGGTCACGCGGCCGGAGGCGCCGACCAGGATGGGGCGGCCGCGCATGTCCTCGAAGGAATTGATGCCGTTGCCCTCATGCGTCATCAGGATCTGCGGATCCTTCTGCATGATGGCGCCGATGGTCAGGAAGGGCAGGCCCTCGCGCACGTAGTTCAGCGCCTGGAAGCCGTTCGACATGATCATGTCCACGCGACCCGCCAGCAGTAGCTGCGCCGGGTTCTGCTGCGGACCGCCCATGCGCAGGTCCACCTCCAGCCCGTGGCGCCGATAGATGCCCGACGCCACCGCATGGTAGTAGCCGCCATGCTCCGCCTGCGCCCGCCAGTTGGTCTGGAAGGAGACACGGTCGAGGCTCTGCGCCACCGGCACCCGTGCTCCCGGCACCGCGGCCAGCGCAAAGGCGGCGCCGCCGCCGAGCAGGGCACGGCGCTGCACGCGATAGCGCGTGCGCCCGGTCATGTCCTGGCTGTCGCCGTTGCTGGCCATCGTCCTCGTCCCTCCAAATCCGTCCGGCGCACCGCCCGGCCGGCGGCGCCGCTGCCCGCGGGCAGTCTCCGCCTTCGGAGCAAGGCGCGTGCCAAGGCAGCCCGGCACGGCGCCGGCATAGCGCGGGCCGGGGGCGCCGCGAAAGCGGGCATTCGCGAGATTTTTGTGCACCGCGCGGTCTGGCGACATCGAAGCACCGCCACCACCCCGTAGCGGCAGCCCCGCCGCCTGCCTAACCTGCCGCGCGTGACCCCCGCCCCGCACCTCCGACTGGATGCCCTGGTGAAGCGTTACGGCGCAGCAGCGGCGGTGGATGGTGTCTCGCTTGACGTGGCGCGCGGCGAGTGCATCGCGCTGCTCGGTCCCTCCGGTTGCGGCAAGACCACCACGCTACGTCTGGTAGCCGGCTTCGTCGCCCCCGATTCCGGGCACATCCTGATCGGCGGCCGCGCAGTGGAACGCGACCCGCCGCATCGCCGCCAGATCGGCATGGTGTTCCAGAACTACGCCCTGTTCCCGCACCTGACCGCCGCCGGCAACGTCGCGTTCGGCCTCGAGATGCGCAACCTGCCACGCGCCGAGCGCGAGGCGCGCGTGGCGCAGGCGCTGGAGACGGTAGGGCTGGGCCGCCTTGCCGACCGCTACCCCGCGCGCATGTCCGGCGGCCAGCAGCAGCGCGTCGCGCTGGCCCGCGCGCTCGTCATCCGGCCCGAATTGCTGTTGCTGGACGAGCCGCTCTCCAACCTCGATGCCGGGTTGCGCGTGGAGATGCGCGAGGAGATCGCGCGGCTGCGCAGCGCGGCGGGCATCACCACGCTGTTCGTGACGCACGACCAGGAGGAGGCGCTGGCCCTGGCCGACCGCGTGGCCGTGATGGACCACGGGCGCATCGTGGAATGCGCGCCGCCGGCCGAGCTCACCGAACGGCCTCGCCATCTCTTCACCGCCCGCTTCCTCGGCGCGCGCGCCGTCCTGCCCGGCCGGGTGGAGGGCGGAAGCTTCCAGCCCGAGGGCCTCCCGGCCCTGCCATTGCCGCCGGGTGCGCCGGCACGCGCGACGCACCTTGTGCTGCGCGCGGCGCGGCTGCTGCTGCTGCCGCCCGGCACGGCCTGCGTGCTGCCCCTGGCCGCGCCCGCCACGGTGACTGGCGCCACGCGGCTCGACGACGCCGTGCAT
>NZ_JAPSMD010000089.1 GCF_027856955.1 Falsiroseomonas oryzae
GCGGCGCTGCCCGGCCAGGCCGCGGCGCAGGGCGCGAAATCGGGTGGCGGCGGCGTGCCGGATCGCGGTGGCGCCAAGGGTGGCAGCGCCCCGCCGCCGGCGCGCAGCGGCCTGACCGACACCGATCCGTCCGACGAACCCGGCAACGGCCGCACGGGCAACCAACGCCCCCCGCAGGCGCAGGGGCCGAGCGATTCCGATCCCTCCGACCCGCCGGGCCAGGGGCGCGGCGGCAATCGGGGCCCGCAGACCGGGCTGAACGATTCCGATCCCAGCGACCCGCCCGGCCAGGGCCGCGGCGGCAATCGCGGGCCGCAGACCGGCCAGAGCGATTCCGACCCCTCCGATCCGCCGGGCCAGGGGCGCGGCGGCAATCGCGGCCCGCAGACCGGACTGAACGACTCCGACCCCTCGGATCCGCCAGGCCAGGGGCGCGGCGGCAACCGCGGGCCGCAGACCGGTCAGAGCGATTCCGACCCCTCCGACCCGCCCGGCCAGGGCCGCGGCGGCAATCGCGGGCCGCAGACCGGGCTGAACGATTCCGACCCCTCGGATCCGCCCGGCCAGGGCCGCGGCGGCAATCGCGGGCCGCAGACCGGGCAGAGCGATTCCGACCCCTCCGACCCGCCGGGCCGGGGCCGTGGCGGCAACCGGCCGCAGCAGCCCGCCGGCCCGACCGACCAGGATCCGTCGGACCCACCCGGACGTGGCCGTGGTCGCGGGCCGGAACTGAAATCGACCTGATCGGTCGGGCCGCTGACGGCGGCGCCACCCCGGGACGCGCTCGCGGTGCGCTCGTCACGCGCGCGGCACTGACCGGGCCGGCCTGTCGATTCCGTGCGACGACCTCTGCCCGCGTCCGGTATACAATCCGGCGCAGGTGCAGAGGCGGGGCCATGAGCGAACTCGCGTTCGGTGGCGCGGCTGCAGCCGGCTATGACAGGGCCGTCGGGCACTCGACGGCGCAATCCGTGCCGATGTTGATGCAGGCGGCCCGCCTCGCTCCCGGCCAGCGGGTGCTCGACATCGCCACGGGGACCGGCGTTGCTGCCGAGGCCGCCGCTGCCGTGGTCGGCCCGTCCGGCGGCATCGTCGCGGCGGACCTCTCGGCCGACATGATCGAGCAGGCGCGGCACCGCCTCGCCGGGCTGCCGAATGTCTCCGTGGCGATCGAGGACGGCCAGGCCCTCTCCTTCGCGGATTGCAGCTTCGATGCGGTGCTCTGCAGCATGGGGCTGATGTACTTCCCCGATCCGGCGCGTGGCCTGGCCGAGTTCCATCGCGTGCTGCGGCATGGCGGCAGCGCCGCCGTCTCGGTCAACACCACGCCGGAACGCTCGAACGTCCAGCGGATCAACCTTGCTATCGGCCGCCACGTGCCCGCACTGGCCGAGGCAGCTGCCCGGTTGTTCGCCCTCGGCGACGCGGCGCGGCTTCGCATGCTGTTCGAGGAGGCGGGTTTCCAGGACGTGGAGTTCGCCACCCACACCAAGCGCCTCGCCTTCCCGTCGTTCGACGCCTATTTCGAGCCCGTCGAGCGGGGCGGCGGCGCCACGGGGCAGGCCTACATGAGCCTGCCCGAGCCGGTGCGCCGCACGGTGCGCGAGGATGTCCGGCGCGAACTCGGCGACACAGGTGGCCCGCTGGACATCGACGTCGAGATCGGCGTTGCGAGCGGGCGCCGCCGGACCGGCGCCTGATGCGAATGCAGGACTGCGGCGACAGAGCTGTTCGGGGTCGTGGTCCGGCGGATCGACGTCACACCAGCAGGATTCCGCGCCCGGCGAAGAAGCGGTCGAAGTCGCGTGGGGCCAGGCGCGCATCCACGCGCGATGCGGGCGTGTCGCCGGATGGGTTGTGGAAGCGCAGCGCGCCGTCCGCGGCGACGCCGAAGACCAGCACGAGATGTCCGCCGCGCGCGGGCGGATCGCGGTCCGGCCAGCGGATCGCGCCATGGACGGAGGCGATGAACAGCGCACCCGGCGCCAGCAGCGCCGGGATGTCCTCCGCGGCGAGGTCCAGCACGATGCGGGCGGGAATGCCCTGCGCGGCCAGCCAGTCCACGGCGCCGGCATAGACCAGGCCGCGTATGCCGCCATCGGGCTGCTCGACATAGCCGCCGCGCGCCTGCACGCCGCGGCGTACGGCATGGATCGGCAGGATGTCGCGGCCGCGCGCGCCGAGCGCCATCTGCAGGCAGGCGCAGCCGCAGAGATGCGAGGCCCAGCGCGCGTATTCCGCGAGGTGCTCGGCGCCGGAGGCGCGCCACAGCGGGTCCGTGGCGGCGTCGCGGCCGGCGAGGAACTCCGCCACGAGATCGGCGGATTCCCACTGGGCGCGATAGGGCGGCGTCATCGCACGCCCGTCGCTGCGCGGCGGCGACCGGGCCTCAGGCCGCGTCGTTCAGGTGGCACGCGCTGCGGTGGCCGGCGGAGACGTCCTTCAGCTTCGGCACCTCCACCCGGCAGCGGTCGAAGGCCAGCGGGCAGCGCGGGTGGAAGTGGCAGCCGGAGGGCGGGTTCAGCGGCGAGGGGATCTCGCCCTTCACCACGGCGAAGGCGCGCTTGCGGTTCTCGATCCGCGGCACGCTGTCCAGCAGGCTGCGCGTGTAGGGGTGGTTGGCGCGGCGGAAGATGGTCTCGGTCGGCGCTTCCTCGACCACGCGGCCGAGATACATGATCACCACGCGGTCGCTGAGATGCTCCACCACGCCGAGGTCGTGGCTGATGAAGAGGTAGGTCAGGTCCAGCTCGCGCCGCAGCCGCATGAACAGGTTCAGGATCTGCGCCTGGATCGAGACGTCGAGGGCGGCCACCGCCTCGTCGCAGACGATGAATTCGGGCTGCACCGCCAGCGCGCGCGCGATGCCGATGCGCTGGCGCTGGCCGCCGGAGAACTGGTGCGGGTAGCGGCGCTTGAAGTTCGGGTCGAGGCCCGCGCGCCGCATCTGCTCGTCCACGTAGTCGTCGAAGTCGCCGCGCCGCACCAGGCCGTGCACCAGCGGCGCCTCGCCCACGATGTCGGCCACGCGCATGCGCGGGTTCAGCGAGGCGTAGGGATCCTGGAAGATCATCTGCCGCTTCAGCTTGGCGTTGCGCGCCGCCTCCCCCGGCAGGCTCTCGACGTCCTGGCCGTTCCAGAAGACGTGCCCGTCGGATTGCGGCAGGATGCCCGCGACGATGCGGCCGAGGGTGGATTTGCCGCAGCCGCTCTCGCCGACCAGGCCGACCACCTCGCCCTTGCGGACGCGGAGATCCACCTTGTCCACCGCGTGGACGATCTCCTCCTTCACGTCCACGCCGAGCCGGCGGGCGAGCTTGGCGGCGATGTCCAACTTCTTGGAGAAGCGGCGGCTGACGCCCTTCAGCTCCACCATCGGCGTCTCCGCCTCGGTGAAGCTGCGCGGGGCGAATTCCATCGCGTCGCTCATGCCACCTGCTCCACATTCTCGAGATGCGGGTGGTGGCAGCGGGCGAGCCTGTCGGGCCGCCAGGGATGCAGCTCCGGCATCTCCACGCAATCGGCGGCGGCGCGCGGGCAGCGCGCGCGGAAGGCGCAGCCCGGCGCGAGGCTGAGCAGCGAGGGCGTCATGCCGGGGATCTGGCGCAGCGGCTCGCCGCGGCGGTTGCGCGAGGGGACGCTGCCGATCAGGCCGTGGGTGTAGGGATGCAGCGGCTTGTCCAGCACCTCACCCACGTCGCCATGCTCGACGATCTTGCCGGCGTACATCACGGCGATGTCGTCGGCGAGGCCGGCGACCACGGAGAGGTCGTGGGTGATCCAGATCAACGAGGTGCCGGTGGTGGCGGCGAGCTTCTGCACCTCCGCCAGGATCTGGCCCTGGATCGTCACGTCGAGCGCCGTGGTCGGCTCGTCGGCCACGATCAGGTCGGGGCGGTGCAGCAGCGCGATGGCGATGGCGACGCGCTGGCGCATGCCGCCGGAGAACTGGTGCGGATAGGACTTCAGCCGCTCCTCCGGGGAGGGGATGCCGACCATGCCGAGCGCGTCGCGGGCGCGGCGGCGGGCCTCCTCCTCCGGCACCTTCTCATGCGCCAGCACCGTCTCGATCATCTGCGTGTCCACGCGCAGGACCGGATTGAGCGTCATCATCGGGTCCTGGAAGATCATCGCGATCCGGTTGCCCCGGAGCTTCCGCATCTCCTCGTCGGAGAGCTTCGCGAGGTCCTGGCCCTTGAACAGGATCTGGCCGGAAACGACGCGGCCGGGCGGATCGACCAGGCCCATGACGGAGAAGCCGGTGACCGACTTGCCCGAGCCGGATTCGCCGACCAGCCCCAGCACCTTGCCGCGGCCCACGGTGAAGGATACGTCGTCCACCGCCTTCACCACGCCGGCGCGGGTGAAGAAGTGGGTGCGGAGGTTGCGCACCTCGAGGGTGGGCGCGCCTTGCGGCGCGGCGGGGGTCGGGGCGTCGGCCACGCGCGCTACTTCTTCAGCCTGGGGTTCAGGACGTCGCGCAGGTGGTCGCCGACCAGGTTGATGGCGACGATGGTGATCAGCAGCGCGATGCCCGGGTAGAAGCTGATCCAGTACTTCCCGCTGAGCATGTACTCGTAGCCGTTGGCGATCAGCAGGCCGAGCGAGGGTTCCGTGATGGGCACGCCGAGGCCGAGGAAGGACAGCGTCGCCTCCAGCGCGATGGCGCGCGCCACCTGCATCGTGCCGATGACGATCAGCGGCGGCAGGCAGTTCGGCAGCAGGTGGCGGAACAGGATGCGATGGGTCGGCAGCGCCAGGCACTGCGCGGCCTCGATGTATTCGCGCCGGC
Organism: Falsiroseomonas oryzae; assembly: GCF_027856955.1. Lineage (GTDB taxonomy): Bacteria > Pseudomonadota > Alphaproteobacteria > Acetobacterales > Acetobacteraceae > Falsiroseomonas > Falsiroseomonas oryzae. Next base: position 4,793 of record NZ_JAPSMD010000089.1, read on the forward strand.
GCTCCACCAGCGCGGTGCCGCGCACGGTGCGCGCGTAGTAGGCCCACTCGACCACGACGATGGCGATGACGACGTTCATCACCGACTTGCCCAGGAAGGCGAGGATCATCAGCGCGACGAGGATGGCGGGGAAGGACAGCTGCAGGTCCACCACGCGCATGATCGCGCTGTCCGTCTTGCCGCCGGCATAGGCCGCCAGCAGGCCAAGCGACGCGCCGACTATGCAGGCCAGCAGCGCCGAACCCGCGCCGACGGTGAGGGAGATGCGCAACCCGTACATGATGCCGGACAGCATGTCGCGACCCTGGTCGTCGGTGCCGAGCCAATAGGTGATGCTGCCGTCGCCGGACTTGCTGCCCGGCTCCAGCCGTCCGTCCATGATGTCCAGCACGGCAAGGTCGTAGGGATCCTGCGGCGCGATCCAGGGCGCCAGGATCGCCACGAGCGCGATGACGGTGAACACCGCGAGGCCGAGCAGTGCCAGCTTGCTCTCGCAGAACTCCGAGACGAAGCGCTGGAACGGCGTCTCGACGCGGTCCTTCGCGGGCGCCGCCGGCGCGGTCTGGAGCGCGACGCTCATGTCACTTGCCCTCCAGCCGGACGCGCGGATCGAGCACGGAGTAGGTCAGGTCCACGATCAGGTTGATGGTGATGAACATCAGCACGATGATCATGAGGTAGGCGACGATCACCGGACGGTCGAGCACGTTGATGCTGTCGATGATCAGCTTGCCCATGCCAGGCCAGGCGAAGATGCTCTCCGTCACCACGCTGAAGGCGATGGTGGAGCCGAACTCCAGCCCCGTGACGGTGACGACGGGGATCAGGATGTTCTTGAAGACGTGCACGAAGGTGACGCGGAAGGGGCTGAGGCCCTTGGCGCGGGCAAACTTCACGTAGTCCATCAGCATCGTCTCGCGCACGCCGGCGCGGGTCAGGCGGATCACCAGGCTGATCTTGAACAGCGCGAGGTTCAGCGCCGGCATCACCAGGTGGGCCAGCCCGTCCGCGGTCAGGAAGGACCACCGCATGCCCAGGATCTCCACCGTGTCGCCCCGGCCGGTGGAAGGCAGCCAGCCGAGCTGCACGGCGAAGACCATGATGAGCATCAGCCCGACCCAGAAGGTCGGCAGCGAGAAGCCGAGGATCGACCCGGCCATGATCGCCTTCGAGCCCAGGCTGTGCGGCCGCAGGCCGGCGTAGAGGCCGAGCGGCAGGCCGATGACGATGGCGCCGAGGGTCGCCGCGATCGCCAGTTCCAGCGTCGCGGGCATGCGCTGCAGGATCAGCTGCAGCGCGGGTTCGTTGAAGACGAAGCTGCGGCCCAGGTCGCCCTGCAGCGCCTTGCCGAGGAAGATCAGGTATTGCTCCCACAGCGGCAGGTCGAGGCCGAGGGCGCGGATCGCGCGCTCCCGCTCGATCTGGTCCGCGTCGGGGCTGATCAGGATCTCGACCGGGTCGCCGATCGCGAAGACGCCGATGAAGACGATCAGCGACATCGCGAAGACGACGCCGACGGCCTGGATGAGCCGCCGCAGAAGGTAGACGGACATCAGCGCATCGTCGCCGGGCGCACGTCCTGCGCCCGGGTCAGCTCGTCGGCGCGCGCCGTGTGCTGCAGCGTCCGCCGCATGGCCCAGATATTGGTCTGGATGTGCAGCGGGATGATGGCGACATCCTCGGCCGCCATCCGCTGGATGTCCATCAGCATCCGCTCCCGCGTCGGCTCGTCGAGCTCGCGGAGCGAGCGCTCGAGCGCGGCGTCGAAGGCGGGGTTGGCGTAGCGGCCCCGGTTGGAGGCGCCCCAGCCGCGCTCCCGGCTCGGGCTGGCGATGATGTTGCGCATCGGGTGGCTGGCATCGGGATCGGAGCCCCAGCCGATGAGGTGCGCGGAGTATTCGGCGCGGCTCGCGCGGCCGATGAAGGTGGCCCAGGTCTGCGCCTCCACCGCCGTGCGCACGCCGATGCGCGTCCACATCTGGCCGATCGCCTGCGCGATGCGGGCATCGTTGATGTAGCGGTCGTTCGGCGAGTTGAGCTGGATGCGGAAGCCGTTCGGGTAGCCGGCCTCCGCCAGCAGGCGCCGCGCGCCGTCCGGATCGAACCTGGTCGGCCGCAGATCAGGCACGTGGCTGAAGGTGCCGGGCGGCAGGAACTGCGCGGTGGGCGTCGCCGCACCCTCCATGATGCGCTGGGTGATCGCCTCGCGGTCGATCGCCATGTTCAGCGCCCGGCGCACCCGCACGTCCTTCAGCGGGTTGCGGCCCAGCGGGCGGCCGTCGTTGTCGGTGATGTGCGGGCTGTTCTCGTTCTCGCCGCGGGCGTGATCGAGGCCGAGGAAGATCAGCCGCAGGCCGACCGTCTCGCTGATCGCCAGCCGCTGGTCGCCGCGCAGCCGGGCGAGATCGCTGGTCGGCACCTGGTCAATGAAGTCCAGGTCGCCGGCAAGCAGCGCCGCCGTGCGCGCCGCGTCGTTGGTGACCATCCGGTAGCTGACGCGCTGGAAGGCCGGCGCGTCGCCCCAGTAGGTGTCGTTGCGCTCGAACTCGATCCGGTCGCCGCTGCGGTGCTGCACCACGCGCCAAGGCCCGGTGCCGACCGCCAGCTGGCCGGAGTTGAAGCCCTCGGTGGTCGCGTTCGCATGGGTCTCCGCGTCGATGATCCGCACATTGAACATGTCGAGAGGCAGCAGCGGGTACGGCGCGGCGGTGTGGAAGCGGATGGTCAGCGGATCGACGATCTCGACGCGCTGGATCGAGCGGGCGTAGATCGCGAAGGAGGAGGGCGAGTTCGGCACGTTCGGCAGGCGCTGCAGCGTGAAGGCGACGTCCTCGGCCGTGAAGGCGCTGCCGTTGTGGAAGCGCACGCCGGCCCGCAGCTTGAACTCCCACACCGTGGGCGCGACGGCGCGCCACTCGGTGGCCAGTCCCGGCTGCAGCCGCGCCTGTCCGTCAGTGTGGGTCAGCTTTTCGAAGATCATGTCGGCCACCGCGTTGTTCGGTGACAACTGGTGGTAGTGCGGATCGAGGGAGGTGACCGGCGCGCCGACGCCCATCGTCAGGGTCTGCGCGGCGGCACCCTGCGGCGCAGGGCCGATGGCCAGCGCCCACGCCGAAACGACCGCCCCAAGGGTCACGCCCTTGGCAGCACGGATGCCCTTGCGCATCGCTTTCCCTCCGGTCCCATCAGCCCCCGTATCGTGTCCTGTAGCAGTCCAACGCAGGCGAGGCTAGTTTGCACGGCTTCGCAGCGAAACCGGGAGACGTCCACGAATGTTCCTGTCCCGCCCCGCCCGCCGGGCCCTGCTGGCAGCCCCTCTGGCGATCCCTCTGGCGGCCTCGCTGCCGGCCGCGGCGCTGGCGCAGAACCTCACCATCGGCATCGGCGGGTCGCCCACCTCGCTCGACCCGCATTTCTACAACGCCTCGCCCAACATCAGCCTGACCATGCACCTCTTCGACCGGCTGGTGGAGCAGGACGCCCAGGCGCGCATCCAGCCCTCGCTGGCGGAAAGCTGGCGGGCGCTGTCGGACACGGTGTGGGAGTTCAAGCTGCGCGCCGGCGTGAAGTGGCACGACGGCCGCGACTTCACGGCCGACGACGTCGCCTTCACGATCGAGCGCGTGCCGAACGTGCAGAACAGCCCGGGCAGCTTCGCCGGCTTCGTGCGGGCCATCCAGCGCGTCGAGATCGTCGATCCGCTCACCATCCGCTTCCACACCGCCGCGCCGCACCCGCTGCTGCCGACCGAACTGGCCTCGATCCAGCTGATCTCCCGCCATGTCGGCCAGGGCGCCAACACCGAGGACTACAATGCCGGCCGCGCCGCGATCGGCACCGGGCCCTACCGCCTGGTCTCCTACCGCTCCGGCGACCGCACGGAGTTCCAGCGCAACGACGCCTACTGGAAGGGCGCGGAGCCCTGGCAGCGCGTCTCCTACCGGTTCATGCCCAACGACGCCTCCCGCACGGCCGCGCTGCTGGCGCGCGACGTGGACCTGATCGACCAGGTGCCGTCCAACGACCTGGCGCGGCTGCGGCAGAACCCGAACATCACCGTCTCGGAGATCCAGGGCCTGCGGGTGATCTACCTGATCCCCGACTACTCCCGTACCGAGAACCCGGTCTTCGTCAGCGACAACGACGGCCGCCCGCTGCCGCGCAACCCGTTCCAGGACGCGCGCGTCCGCCGCGCGCTGTCCATCGCGATCGACCGCGACGCGCTGTCGGACCGCGTGATGGAGGGCACGGCGAAGCCGACCGCGCAGTGGCTGCCGCCCGGCTCCTTCTCCTACAACCCGGAGGTGCAGGTGCCGCGGCCGGACCCGGATGGCGCGCGCCGCCTGCTGGCGGAGGCCGGGTTCCCGAACGGCTTCCGCATGACGCTGACCACGCCGAACGACCGCTACCCCAACGACGCGCGCACCGCGCAGGCAGTCGCGCAGATGTGGTCGCGCATCGGCGTGCGCACCGCGGTGGAGGCGCTGCCCTGGGCCAGCTACTCCACCCGCGCCTCGCGGCAGGAGTTCAACATGCGCCTGGTGGGCTGGGGCAGCGTGACCGGCGAGGCGAGCTACATGCTCGTCAACATCTTCGGTACCTTCGACCGGGAACGGCGGCGCGGCGGGTCGAACAACTCCCGCCACTCCAACCCGGCACTCGACGCGCTGACCGAGCGCGCCGCCGCCACGCTGGACGACGCGCGCCGCGAGCAGATGCTGCGCGAGGCGGTGGCGATGGTGGACCGCGAGACGGCGATGATCCCCCTCTACCAGCTCGTGAACTTCTGGGCGACGCGGCGCGGCGTCACCTATGAGGCACGCATGGACGAGCGCACCACGGCCATGGGCGCCAGGCCGAACTAGAGGCCCTCGGACGGCGGGCGCGCGCTCCGCGCGCTTGCCTTGCGCGCCGGCGCACTGATACGCCGGCGGGACTGTCGGTCTGCGCGCGGGGCCGCTTTGCGGCCCCAGGCGCCTGGCAAAGGGAGCAGCCGGATGCGTCGACCCGTCTTTGCCATTCTGCTCGCTTTGGCCGCCACCCCGGCCCTGGGCCAGACGCTGACCATCGCGACGGGCGGCGCCATCACCTCGCTCGACCCGCACTTCTTCAACGCCGCGCCCAACAACGCCATCGCGGAGCACGTCTTCGGCCGCCTGGTGGACCGCGACGAGCGCGCGCGCATCCGCCCGCAACTGGCGGAGTCCTGGCGCCTGCTGTCGGACACGGAATGGGAGTTCACGCTGCGCCGCGACGTGACCTGGCACGACGGCCGGCCCTTCACGGCGGACGACGTGCTGTTCACGCTGGAACGCGCGCCCAACGTGCCGAACAGCCCGGGCGGCTTCGGCGCCACGCTGCGCAGCGTGAAGGCCGCCGCGGCGGTGGACCCGTACACGCTGCGCATCGTCACGCACTGGCCGAACCCGGTCCTCCTGACCGAGCTGGCCAGCGTCTTCGTCATCTCCCGCCATGCCGGCACCGGCGCCGCCACGGAGGACTACAATGCCGGGCGCGCCGCGATCGGCACCGGCCCGTTCCGCGTGGCGTCCCACCGCCAGGGCGACCGGACGGAGCTCGCCCGCTTCGACGCTTACGCCGGGGAGCGCCCGAACTGGGCGCGCGTCTCCTACCGCTTCGTCGCGGCCGATCCCGCGCGCACCGCGGCCCTGCTGGCAGGCGACGTGGACATCATCGACCAGGTGGCGCCGAACGACCTGCCGCGGCTGGCGCGCGACCCGCGCGTGGTCGTCTCGCGCATCGCCTCGCTGCGGCTGGCGCATATGGGGCCGGACTTCTCACGCAGCGGCCCGCTGCCGCTGGTGACGGACAATGCGGGCCAGCCCCTGCCGTCGAACCCCTTCCTGGATCTGCGGGTGCGCCGGGCGCTGAACATGGCGATCAACCGCGACGCGCTGGCGGAACACGCGATGGACGGGCTGGCCACGCCCGCCGGGCAATGGATGCCCGCCGGCGCCTTCGGCCACGACCCGGCGACGCCCGCACCCGCCTTCGACCCCGAGGGCGCGCGCCGCCTGCTGGCGGAGGCCGGCTTCCCGAACGGCTTCCGCATGACGCTGCACACCATGAACGACCGGTTCCCGAACGATGCCCGGCTGTCCCAGGCGGTGGCGCAGATGTGGAGCCGGGTCGGCGTGCAGACCGCGGTGGTGGCGATGCCCTGGGCGACCTATTCGGCGCGGGCGGCGCGGCAGGACTTCTCCATGTCGCTCGGCAGCTGGGGCAGCACCACCGGGGAGGGCCTGTCCTTCGCCAAGTCGGTGCTGGCGACCTTCGACCGGGAGCGGCGGACCGGCAGTTCGAACCAGCGCCGCTTCTCCGCGCCCGCCTTCGACTCGCTGCTGGCGGAGGCCGAGACCATCATGGACGACGAGCGGCGCGAGGCGGCGCTCCGCGGCCTGGTGCGCTGGTCGGCGGAGAACGTGCCGATGTTCCCGCTGGTGCACCTGACGAATGTCTGGGCGCTGCGCCGCGGCCTGGAGCACGCGCCGCGGATGGACGAACGCACGCTGGCGATGGGCGTGCGGCCGGCGCGGTAGAAGTCGCGCCCGCGCGCGCGCTACTCCTCCACCGCCGGCGCCACCGGCAGGATCGCCGTCTCCTTCGGGCTGGCCAGCGCCAGGATCGTCTCGGTGCGTTCCACGCCCGGCAGGCCGCGCACCTCCTCCGAGACGAAGCTCTCCAGCGCGGCGATGTCGGGCAGGCGCAGCTTCACCAGGTAGCACCATGGGCCGGTGACGGTGTGGCACTCCAGCACCGCTTCCTGCCGCTTCATCGCCTTCAGGAAGGCGGCGTCGTCGCGGCCCGGACGCATGGCGACGAAGACGAAGGCGAGGAGCGGGCAGCCGGCGGCGACGGGATCCAGCTCGATCCGCCAGCCGCGGATCACGCCGCGCTCCTCCAGGCGCTTCACGCGCTCCGCCGTGGCGGACACCGACAGGCCGGCCGCCTTGGACAGCTCGGCGAGGCCCGCGGCGCTGTCCTGCTGCAGGGCGAGGATGAGGTTGCGGTCGATCTCGTCCATGGCGATGCGCAGCTTAGCGCCGGAAAAGCAACGGCGCCAAGCGCCATCAACCGGAAAAAGCGGGAGGACTCGCGCCGGGCAGGCCCGCGCGCGCCACAGACGAAACACGAATCCGGCCGGCGCAGCACAACGGCGAAACCGGGCCTCGGCATAACGGCCTTGCGGCAACGCGATCCGGCGAGGGAGCGCCCGGCGATGGGCACGACACGGCAGAACGGCGAGGACGGCTTCGACAGGCGGCGTCAGGCGGCGCGCGATGCGCATGTCCCGGCGTCGCTCTGGGCGCGACATGTCGGCGTGTGGCTCGCGGCGCTGCGCTACCGGCCGGAGCGGCACTACATGCGCGGCACGCGGGCGGAAGGTGCCGCGGCGGCGCAGGGCGGCCAGGCGTAGGTCCGGCCCGTCGGGCCGCCGGCGCCATGATCCCCCTCCCCCGGCGGCGCGGGGGAGGGAGACCCGCTCAGATGTAGTGCTCGGCCAGCGGGCGGAAGCCGTTGAAGGACTGGCTGGCATAGGTGGTCACATAGGCCCCCGTCGCCATCAGCTGCACCCGGTCCCCGTCCGCCAGCGCCAGCGGCAGGCGGTAGTTGGACTTCTCGTAGAGCGTGTCCGTGCTGTCGCAGGTCGGGCCGGCGATGGTCACCGGGCCGTCCGCCAGCCCGTCATGCGGGGTGCGGATGGCGTAGCGGATCGCCTCGCCCTCCGTCTCCGCAAGCCCGCCGAAGCGGCCGATGTCGAGATAGACCCAGCGGACCGGATCCTCCTCGCCCTTGCGGGAGACGAGCACGACCTCGCTCTCCACCACGCCGGCATCGCCGACGATGAAGCGGCCGGGCTCGATGACCATCTCCGGCAGGGCGTTGCCGAAATGCTCGGCCATCGCGCCCATGATGGCGGCGCCGAAATCGTCGATGCCCGGCACCTCCTGCCGGTAGCGCACGGGATAGCCGCCGCCCAGGTTCACCATGCGCAGCGTCACGCCGGCGTCGCGCAGGTCGCTGAAGATCATCGCGACCTGGCCGATCGCCGCCTGGTAGGCGTCGGTGCGGGTCTGCTGGGAGCCGACGTGGAAGGAGATGCCGTAGGGGTCGAGCCCCCACTCGCCGGCCTTGCGCATCAGGTCCACGGCCATCTTCGCCTCGCAGCCGAACTTCCGGCTGAGCGGCCATTCGGCGCCCTTGTTCTCCACCAGGATGCGGCAATAGACGCGCGCGCCGGGGGCGGAGCGGGCGAGCTTGCGCAGTTCCGGCTCGCTGTCGAAGGCGAACATCGTCACGCCGCGCGCGAAGGCGGCCTTGATGTCGCTCTCCTTCTTCACCGTGTTGCCGTAGGAGATCCGCGCGGGATCCGCGCCGACGGCCAGGCACGCCTCGATCTCCGCGAAGGAGGCCGCGTCGAAGGACGAACCCAGGCCGGTCAGGCGCTGCAGGATCGGCGTGGCCGGGTTCGCCTTCACGGCGTAGTAGACGCGCGCGAGCGGCATGGCGGCGAGCAGGCGGCGATAATTCGCCTCCACGGTATCGACGTCGAGCACGAGGCACGGGGTCGCCGGCTCATGCGCACGCAGGAAGGCAGCGATCTTCGGGTTCATCGCGCCCCACTCCCCTTCGGACAGCGGAGGCCGCCTGATCCAGGCGGCGGCCCCAGAGTTGACGAAACGGTCCAACGAACCAGCGACAAATGACCCCGCCGATCGCCCTTTCGGGCCACCGCCGGGGTGCCGGAACGCTTGACGTCGTTGCGTAAACCTTGCGCCGCGGTGACCCGGTATTGCCGCCTTTGTGGCGGGTGGGGTTCCGTGGGCCTGGGGCCAGAGGCACGTGCGTACTGCGTCTGACCGCGCATCTAGAGCCCCCGTCCCCGGGGGACAAGGGAAAAAGCGGCTCCAGGGACAGATTTTTTCCCGACCTATGTAGAAGGCGCCGGAAAGGCGCCCGGAAGGGCGGGCAAGCGCCGGCAGGGACTCCTGCCGTCCCCGCCCTCCGCACGCGAATCCGCCGGAGTCGCGGGGCGCACCCCTTACCGGATCAGGCCTCCGACCGGCGAGGACGGGTCGGCCGACGCGCTGCGCGGCATCCTTCCGGCGAGGAAGGCCGCCCGCCCGGCGATCACCGCATGCTTCATCGCGACCGCCATCCGCACGGGGTCGCGCGCATGGGCAATGGCGGAGTTCAGGAGCACCGCGTCGCAGCCCAGTTCCATCGCCAGCGCCGCGTCGGACGCGGTGCCGATCCCCGCATCCACCAGCACCGGCACCTTCGCCTGCGCGATGATGGCGCGGATCATGAAGGGGTTCGCCACGCCCAGCCCGCTGCCGATCGGCGCGCCGAGCGGCATGATGGCGACGCAGCCCATCTCCTCCAGCCGCTTCGCCGCCACCGGGTCGTCGGCGCAGTAGACCATCACCTCGAAGCCGTCCCGGATCAGCGCCTCCGCGGCCTCGAAGGTCGCGGCCATGTCGGGGTAGAGAAAGGGCGGCGGCCCGAGCACCTCGAGCTTCACCAGGTTCCACCCGCCGGCCTCGCGCGCCAGCCGCAGCGTGCGCACGGCGTCCTGCGCGGTGTGGCAGCCCGCGGTATTGGGCAGGTAGGTGTAGCGGTCGGGCGGCACGTAGTCCTGCAGCATCGGCGCCGAGGCGTCGGAGAGGTTCACGCGCCGCACCGCGACGGTGACCATCTCCGCCCCCGACGCCTCGATGGCGCGGGCGGTCTCCTCCAGGTCCTTGTAGCGGCCGGTGCCGACCACCAGGCGGGAGCGGAAGCGGCGGCCGGCGACGGTCCAGCCGTCGTCGGACTGCGGGATGCCATCGTTCATCTCGGCGTCCTCCGGGGCCTCAGCCGCCCCCGATGAAGTGCACGACCTCCAGCCGGTCGCCGGCGGCGAGGCGGGTGGCGGCCCAGGCGGAGCGCGGCACGATCTCCAGGTTGCGCTCCACCGCGACCTTGGGCGCGGCGAGGTTCAGCAGGGCGAGCAGGTCGGCCACCGAAGCGCCGTCGGGCACCTCGCGCGGCTCGCCGTTCACCTCGATGCGGAGCGTGGCGGTGGCGTGCAGGCTCATCGGCCGAACATGGCGAGGGGGCGGGGCGCGGGCAAGCCGGCCAGCGCCGCGCGGGACCGCCGCGCTTGCCCCCCCTCACATGGGCGTGCTAGGCGGCCCGCCCTGTCCCGGAACGGGTCCAACCCCTTGACGCCCCCGCTGATCGCCGTCCTGAACGGCCCCAACCTGAACCTGCTCGGAACGCGCCAGCCGGAGGTGTACGGCCGCGCGACGCTCGACGACGTGGAGGCGCTCTGCGCCGAGACGGCGGAGGCGCTCGGGCTGGCCATCGACTTCCGCCAGACCAACGGCGAGGGCGAGCTGATCACCTGGGTGCAGGAATGCCGCGGGCGCGCGGCGGGCATCATCATCAACCCCGCCGGCTACAGCCACACCTCCATCGCACTGATGGACTCGCTGAAGGCGGTGGACCTGCCGATCGTCGAGGTCCACATCAGCAACATCCACCGCCGGGAGGAATTCCGGCACCTGAGCTATGTCTCCAAGGCCGCGACCGGGGTGATCGCGGGGCTTGGGATCCAGGGCTACGCGCTGGCGCTGCGCGCCATGGCGGAGCTGCTGGCCGAACGAGGAGAGCCCTGATGGCGGGCGTGACCTTCGACGCCGCCGCGATCCGCGAGCTGGCCAAGATCCTGCGCGAGACGGACCTGACCGAGATCGAGCTGGTCGAGAACGACAGCCGGATCCGGGTGGCGCGGCAGATCACCATGCAGGCGGTGGCGCAGGTCGCCGCCCCGGCCGCGGCGGCGCCGGCCGCAGCCGCCCCGGTGGCTGTCGCCGCCGCGCCGGAAGCCGAGGGCCCG
>NZ_JAPSMD010000090.1 GCF_027856955.1 Falsiroseomonas oryzae
GTCACGCCCGGCGGCACGGCCTGGCACGCCGCCGGCACGGGCGGCGGCTATCGATGGGGCGGGGCCTACCACTACGGCGCCGGCACCGCGACCGTCGTGCACGGCTATGGCGGCGTGCATTACGGCGGCTACTACCGCGCGCCGGTGCCGGTGACGCCGTGGTACCACCCGGCCGGCACCTTCGCCGCCGGCGCCGTCGCTGGCGCCGCGGTCGGCGCCAGCGCGGCAGCGGCCACGGCCCACTACTACAGCCAGCCGCCGACGGTGGTGAACAACTACTACTAGGTCCTGTCGAGTCCGGGGCTTCCCGTGGCCCGTCCGGCCTGGTTCGAGGCTGCCTCTTGCAGACTGCGGATGGACATGGTGGACCGGCCCATCCTCGGCGAAGAGCAGGACTGCGGCACGTCCGGGCGCGACCGACGGATGTTCGTGGGAGCGGTGCCGTGGTTCCTGCGCTCCGCCTCGCCCTGGCGCGGTCCACTCACGGAACGGTCGGGATCCTCAAGGGATCAGCACGAGCTTGGCGGCGGCGACCGCGCCCGCGTCGATGTCGGACACCGCGCGCGCGCCTTCGGCAAGCGGGCGTGCCTCAAGCCAGTCGAGCGCGCCGAGCCTTCCGGACGCGAGCAGGCGCACGACCGTGCCGAACTCCTCCGGCGTGTAGCAATAGGTGCCCGTGAAGGTGATCTCCTGCAGCGTGAGCCGCCGCACATCGAGCCCCTCCGTGCCGGGCAGCAGGCCGGCATGCACGATCACGCCGCCAGGCCGTGCCAGGCGGCTGGCGCTCGCGCGCGTCGCGGTGGCACCTACGGCATCGAGGATGAGATCGCACGAGCCGTCCTCGGGCCCATCCGCCGGGGCGCGCACGAAGGGCACGCCCGCACGCTCCGCCGTCGCGCGGCGGTCGGCATTCGGCTCGAGCAGCCAGACCTCTCCGGCGCCGGCCTGGATCAGCACCAGCGCCGCGGCGAGGCCGATCGCGCCGCCGCCCAGCACCAGGCATCGCGCGGTGGGCAACGGACGGCCGAGCAGCCGCGCGCCGTGATGCACGGCGTGGAAGCTGACCGCGACCGGCTCGGCCAGTGCGGCCTTCGCGGCCTGCATGTCGTCCGGAATCTCGACGAGATTCTCTTCCGGCACGCGCACCAACTCGGCAAAGGCGCCGGGGCGCGGCGGCATGGAGAGGATCTCCCGCCGTGGCGAGAGATGCGGGCGCCCCTGCTGCGCGAACGCACAATCGGCGGGCACGACCAGCGGGTTCACCGCCACGCGCCGTCCCGCGAGCCGCCCGGTCAGCACAAGCCCCGCCGCTTCGTGCCCCAGGATGATCGGCGTGGGACGGCGCGCGTCATGGCCGTGGATCGCGTGCATGTCGGATCCGCAGATGCCGACTGCCTCGACACGGATGATCGCCTCGCCGGTCATCGGCGCGGGGTCCGGCTCGTCGCGGTGGACGAGGGTGTTGGGGGCGGTCTGGACCAGGGCTTTCACGCGTGGGCTCTCACTTCGCGAGGAAGCCGCCATCCACCGCCAGCACCTGCCCGGTGACGTAGGCGGAGGCGTCGGAGGCGAGAAAGACGGCGGCGCCGTACAGATCCTCGAGCCGGCCGTTGCGGCCGATGCAGGTCTGCGCGGCAAGCCGGGCCGCTCGCTCGGAGTCGGAGAAGACGGGCGCGGTCAGCGGCGTCGGGAAGAAGCCTGGCGCGATGGCATTGCAGGTGATGCCGTGGCGCGACCAGGCCTCCGCCATGGCGCGCGTCAGCTGGGCGATGGCGCCCTTGGCGGCGCCATAGGGCGCGCTGTCCGGAAAGGCTCGAAAGGATTGCAGGGAGGCGATGTTGATCACGCGCCCCCAGCCTCGCTCTGCCATGGCGGGGGCGAGCTTCTGCACCAGCAGGAAGGGCGCGCGAACGTGCAGCGCCATGTGCAGGTCGAAGGCCTCGGCGGTGACCTGCCCGAAGGGCTGACGCAGGTTCACACCGGCGGCGTTGACCAGGATGTCGGGCGACGAGCCGAGCGCCCCCAGCCGCGCCGCCACATGCCCGGCCGCATCCGGTGCAGCGAGATCGGCGGCAAGGGTCTCCGCGACGATGGCCTCGGCGTGCAGCGAACTCGCCGCCTCCTTGAGTTCCGTCGCGCGGCGCGCGCAGAGCACGACCCGCGCGCCCGCCAGGCCGAGCGCGCGCGCGATGGCGAGTCCCAGTCCCGAGTTTCCTCCGGTGACCAGCGCGGCGCGTCCACCAAGGGAGAACAGGGAGGCCAGTCCACTCATGCCGGGCGGACATCCATCGCCAGCGTCCGCTCGTCGAGTCGCGGGGCGATGCGCAGGCCGCGCCGCGTCGCCCACACATTCACCAGGTTGTAGAGCGGGATCACGGCGACGTCCTCGGCCGCCATGCGCACCGCATCGCGCAGGAGGGCGTCACGCGCCGCATCATCCATCGTCACCAGTGCGCGTTCCACGAGCGCGTCCAGCGCGGGATTGGAGTAGCGGTGATGGTTGACCGCGCCAAGGAAGCGCGCACGGTCGAAGGTGCCGACCACGTTCATCAGCGCGCCGATCGGATCGCCTGCCGAAGAACCCCAGCCGATCAGGTGCACCGCGAACTCCTGGCGCGCAGCGCGGCCAGGGAATGCGGCCCAGGGCAGCGGCGCCACCTCTGTCCGCACGCCGACGCGGGTCCACATCTGCGCGATCGCCTGGGCGGTGCGTCCGTCGTTCGGATAGCGGTCGTTCGGCGTGTGCAGCGTGATGCGGAAGCCGTTCGGGAACCCGGCCTCGGCGAGCAGGCGGCGAGCCGTCTCGGGTTCGTGGGGCGGTGGCGGCACCGCGGGATTGTGGCCCGGCGGCCCGGGGGGCAGCCACTGACCTGCCGGGCGTGCAGTTCCCTCCATCACGCGCTCGGCCAGCGCCGCGCGGTCGATCGCCAGGGAGAGGGCCAGGCGCACGCGCCGATCCAGCAGCGGGTTGCTGGCGAGCGGTCGACCCTCGTGGTCGGTGGTGAAGACCGGCGCCTCGCGACGGGAGAAATCGGGAGCAAGGAAGATCAACCGGGCACCAAGGGTCTCGGCCAGCTCAACGCGCCGCTCTCGTCGCACCCGCTCCACGTCGGCGGACGGCACCTGGTCGATCACGTCGACATCGCCCGCAAGCACGGCGGCGAGGCGCGCGCTGTCATTGGTGATCATCCGGTAGGACACGCGCGACCAGGGCTCGGCACCGCGCCAGTAGGCGTCGTTCCGGACCAGTTCGATGCGGTCTCCGGCACGGAAGGAGACGAAGCGGTAGGGTCCGGTGCCGATCGCCGCCCGGCCCGTGTTGAAGTCCTCCGTGGAGGCACCCGTCGCGGCATGCCGTGCGACGATCGGGATGAAGGCGAGGTCGCTCGGCATGATCGGGTGCGGTCGCGCGCTGTGCAGGCGGATGGTGCGTTCATCCACGACCTCGGTCCGCACGATCGCGCGCAGGTACACGCCGAAGCCGCCCGGGCTGTTCGGCACCTGGGGAGCACGCTCGATGGTGAAGGCGACGTCGTCGGCCGTGAAGGGCCGGCCGTCGTGCCAGCGCACGCCGTCTCGCAGGCGGAACTCCCAGACCGTGTCGGACACGGCGCGCCAGCTCTCCGCCAGCCCCGGCACAAGTCGTGCATCCGGCGTCCGCTCCGTCAGGCGGTCGAAGATGTGGGACGCCACGGCGCTGTTGAAGGAGGCGTTGAAGAAATGCGGGTCGATGGAGGTGACGGGCGCGCCGACGCCGATGGTCAGCGTCGCGCCCTGCGCGCGGGCGGGCAGCGCGGCGAGCGCCGGCAGGGCCAGCGCGGCACGGCGCCCGAATGCGATCCTGTCCATGGCGTTCCTCCTCTGCGGCTCAGCCGGCGCGACGGATCACACGGCCGGGATTGGCGTCGGTGCGGTGGCCGTCCCGAAGGGTGGGAACCCCGCCGAGCACGACGTGCCGGAAGCCCGAGGGGTGCCGGCGCGGATCGTGGACATCGCTCATGTCGCGCACGGCGGCGGGATCGAAGACGACGAGGTCGCCGGTCGCGCCGGGCCTGATCCGTCCGCGATCCGCCAGTCCCAGCCGCGCGGCCGGCAGCGAGGTGATGCGACGTATCGCCTCGGGCAGGGTCAGCACGCCGGCCTCGCGCACATAATGGCCCAGCAGCCGCGCCACCCATCCATAGCCCGACAGGGAGCCGATCGTGTCGGCGAGCGGACCGTCGCGGTTCAGGGCCTTGGTGTCCGACATCACCGCGCAATCGGGCTGCTCGAGGCAGAGCCGGATATCGGCCTCGTCGAAGCCGGAGGACGTCCACATCAGGTTGCCGAGCGCGTCACCCTCCTCGGCCAGAAGGTCGAGGACGGCGTCCATCGGATCGGCGTTCCGCTGGAGCCCGATCTCGCGGAAGGTCATGCCGACGAGATCGGGGTTCGCGTTAGATCGCAGCAGTGCGATGCGTTCCCAGCGCCGTTCGGCGACCAGTCGCCACATCGGCCGCGGGTTGTGCTTCATCGCCTCGCGCTGCGCCGGATCGCGCAGCCGCTCCAGCAGCCTCGCCGGCCCGCCCTCCCGCGCCCAGGCCGGCAGGGAGGAGACGACGGAGGTGTGGTTCCAGCCATGCGGGATCACGTCGAAGGCGGCATCGACGCCCTCGCGCTTCGCGCGGTCGAGCAGTTCCAGCGTATGCGCCATGGCGTGCGGGGGGGCGCCGTACTTCGGCTGGATGTGGGATATCTGCAGCCGCGCGCCGGCGGTCCGGGCCGTCGCCACTGCCTCGGTGAAGCCGAGGTCGTAGTGGACGTCGCGATTGCGCACATGCGTGGCATAGAGCCCGCCGCGCCGTGCGCAGACCTCGCACAGCCCGATCACCTCCTCGATCGGCGCGACGTTGCCCGGGAAATACTCGAGGCCGGTGGTGAGGCCGAAGGCGCCCGCTTCGAAAGCGTCCTCCGCAAGACGCTGCATGGCTCGCAGCTCGTCCGGCGTCGTCGGATCGACGGCGTCGCATTTGACTGCCTGCCGGATCGCGCCGTGCCCGACCATGGCCGCGACGTTGACGCCAAGCCCCACACGGTCCAGCCGGTCGAGATACTCGCCGAAGCTTCGCCAGTTCACGTCCACGCCCGCGTCATGGAACCCGATCAACTGGCGCGGCGACATCGCGCCGGTGAAGGGCGCACAGGAGAAGCCGCACTGCCCGATCACCTCCAGCGTGACGCCCTGGTGCACCTGGCTGTTGGCGCGGCCGTCCACCAGCAGCACGAAGTCGGAATGGGTATGGATGTCGATGAAGCCGGGCGCCACGGCCAGTCCCTCGGCCTCAAGCACGTCCCGCGCCGCGCCCTGCGACAGGTCGGAGTCGATTGCCACGACGCGGCCGTTGCGCACCCCGACGTCGCCGCGATAGGCGGGCGCGCCGGTGCCGTCCAGGATCTCGCCGCCGCGGATCAGCAGATCGAACATCTCAGCGGCTCCCCGCCGTGGCCAGTTCCGCCGCCACGATGCGTCCGATCGTGTCGCAATCGGCTTCGGTCAGCGTCAGCGGGATACGCATGTCGCAGAGGCGTTCCAGCACCTTCTCCGTCCCCGGCGGCGTGTGCGGATCGGCAAGGAAGCGCCACTGGCCGGAGACGCTCGTGTAGCCCTCCGCCTCTCGCGCGCCGAACCATTTGAGGTACACGCCGCGTGCGCGGCAGCCCTTGAGGAAGCGGGCGAAGGCCGGCTCATCCAGGCCCGTGACCGCGAACTGGATGGAGCTCTGCACGAACTCCTCCTCCTGCGGCCGGTGCGGCAGACGGATGCCGGGGATCGCGCCGAGCCGCACGGCAAGCTGGCCGTAGCGGTCGTTCCAGATCCGCGCCCGCTCGGCGAGAAGCGTGAGCTGCGGGCGCGCCACCGCGGCGGCAAGGTTCGACATGCGCATGGAGAAGTTCGGCGTCACGTCCTTCCAGCGCGCGAAGACGTCGTCGGCAGGCCGTGCGCGATGCTGGCGGTAGAGCATGTAGCTGCCGGAATGCAGGATGGCGCGCGCCGCGACGTCCTCGTCGTCGGTCGCGATCAACCCGCCCTCGCCGCCATTGACGTGCTTGTAGGCCTGCAGGGAGAAGCAGCCCACCTTGCCGAAGGTGCCGGTGGGCCGGCCCGCCCAGCCGGCGCCCATGGTGTGCGCGCAGTCCTCGATGACGGTCACGCCGAGATCCTCGCAGAGCGCCATGAGCCGGTTCATGTCGGCGATGTGCCCGCGCATGTGCGAGAGCATCAGGTGTCGCGCGCCGCTCGCCCGCGCCTTCCGCGCGAGGTCGTCGAGGTCGATGACGAGGTCCGGCGTGATCTCGACCAGGACATGCTCGGCCCCGGCATGCGCGATGGCGCCGGGCACTGGGGCGAGGGTGAAGGCGTTCATCAGCACCTTGTCGCCTGGCCGGACGCCCGTGCAGAGCAGGGCGAGGAACATCGCGCTGCCGCAGGAGTTCACTGCGACGCAGAACCGCCTGCCGAGCTGCGCGGCGAACTCCGCCTCGAGCAGCGCGGCTTCCGAGGCGTCGCCCAGCGTCTCGCCGTAGCGGTGCGTCCAGCCGGAACGCAGTACCGTCTCGGCCGCGGCGATTCCCGCCTCCGGGACCGGTGGCGGTGCGCTGAGGTCGAGGGCGAGCCGTGGGTTGCCAGGGTCGTCCGGCATCAGCCTGTCACCGGCTCGCCCAGGTCGAAGCGCTCGGCCGGGAAGTAGCGGGCGAGGCGGATGTCGGCGGAGCGCGCATGCGCCTCCATCCCCTCCGCGCGGCTGATTCGCGCCGTGGCGAGCGCGACCTCGCGCGATCCTTCGCGCGTCATGCGCTGCCAGGAAAGCGGCTTGAGGAACTTGTGCACCGAGAGCCCGGCGGAATAGCGACCGGCGGCCTTGGTCGGCAGGATGTGGTTCGGCCCCGTTGCCTTGTCGCCGAAGGCCACCGTCGTCTCTTCGCCGAGGAAGAGCGAGCCGTAGTTGCGAAGCCTCGCGAGCCACCAGGCGGGATCGGCGGCCTGCACCTGCAGGTGCTCGCAGCAATAGCGGTCGGAGACCTCTACCGCCTCCTCCCGCGTTGAGCACAGCACCACCTCGCCGAAGTCGCGCCAGGCGGCGCCGGCGGCGTCGCGCGCGGTGGGCGGAAGGTCGGCCACGAGCTCCGGCACGCGGCGCATCACCGCCTCGGCCAGCGCGCGGTCGGTCGCGATCAGCCAGCCCGGGCTCTCATGGCCGTGCTCCATCTGCGCCACCAGATCGACCGCGACGACCTCCGGGTCGGCGGTCGCGTCCGCGATCACCGCGACCTCGGAGGGGCCGGCGAAGACGTCGATGCCGACCTTGCCGTAGATCTGCCGCTTCGCCTCCGCGACGAACTTGTTGCCGGGGCCGACCACGATGTCGGCCGGATTGCCGGTGAACAGCCCGTGGGCGAGGGTGGCGATCGCCTGCACGCCGCCGAGGGTGAGGATCGCGTCCGCCCCGGCGCGGCGCAGCGCGTAGAGCACGGCCGGATGGATGCCCGCGCCGCCGCGCGGCCCGGAACAGGCGATCACGGTGGGCACGCCGGCGGCCTTGGCGGTCGCGACGCCCATATAGGCCGAGGCGATGTGGGCGTAGCGCCCGGCCGGCACGTAGCAGCCCGCCACCGCCATCGGCACCAGCTTCTGCCCGGCGACGACGCCGGGCGAGAGCTCCACCTCGAAGTCGCGCACGCTGGCGCGCTGCGCTTCCGCGAAGCGGCGCACGCGATCCACGGCGAAGTCGATGTCGCGGCGCAGCGCGGCCGGCACCTCGGCGGCGCGGCGGTCCGCAGCCTCGGCGGTGACGAGGATGTCGCCGTGCCAGCCGTCGAGCTTCGCGGCGTAGTCGCGCACCGCGGCGTCGCCGCGCGCGGCGATCTCGGCCAGCATCCCCTCGACCACGGGGCGGGCCTCGGCGGTGGTGTCCTCCGCGGAGCGCGTCGCGCGCTTGAGATGCTCGATCGCCATGACTGCATTCCCTGCGGGCTCTCAGCCCCGTTCGGTCCGGTGCGGCGCGCGGCCGGGCGGGGCGCCGGCGCCCCGCCCCGTTCGCCTGCGTCCTACTGCCCGAGCGCGAAGGCGCGCAGGCGCGGATCGGCGGCGATGCGGCGCAACACCTCGTCCGTCAGGTAGGCGGAGGGCGCCGGCGGGTTCTGCACCGTGCCGACCTGCGCGAGGAAGGCGCTCAGCCCCTCGTACCAGCGATCCGCCTGCGATGGGCCGCCGGCGCGCGACATGAGCTGCATCTGCTCCTCGAGGCCGAAGATCGGGCGGCGGTCGATCTCGGCGCGCAGCGCGGCCTCGCTGACGGTCACGCCGCCGGCCTGGTAGAAGCGGCCCATCGCCTGGATCGTCTGCTCGCGATTTGCCTTCATGAAGGCGATGCCGCGCAGGAAGACCGCGAGGTAGCGCGCCACCATGTCCGGGTTGGCGCGCAGGAATTCGTCGCGGACGATCACGTTGCCCGGCACGATGGCCTCGGCGTCCTTGCCGCTGCACAGCGGCACGGCGTTCATCCGCTCCTCGGCGGTGTAGATGTTGGGCGCCCACAGGCCCGCCAGCCGACCCTCGCCGGTGGAGAAGGCCGAGAGGATCTGCGCCTGGTTCAGGTTCACCACCTGCAGGTCGCTGCGCTGGAGGTTCCAGCGGCGCAGACAGTTCTGCAGCACGTAGTCCACCGTGGTGTTGACGGTGGCCAGCACGCGCTGGCCGCGCAGGCTCGCAGGATTGGCGCGGATCGCCTCCACCTCGCTGCGGCGGGCCATCAGCACGTTGGTCGCGCTCTCGTCATTCGAGATGGCGATGGTGCGGATGTTGAATCGTGCGGCGCCCAGCACGCCGGGCGCGGAGCCCGTGATGCCGACATCCCAGGTGCCCGCGGCGGCGGCGGCGATCTGCGGTGGGCCGGCAGGGAAGGAGGAGAAGCTCGGCTCGATGCCCATCTGGCGCCACCAGCCCTGCTCGGTCGCCAGGTGCAGCGGCAGCATCGAGTAGAGCGCCGGCTGCATCGAGATGTTGAGCCGCGTGGGCTGCTGCGCGTGGACCATCGCCGGCGCCGCGACCACCGTGGCCGCGAGCGTCGCGGCGACCAGACTCCTTCGGAACATGGCTCTCTCCTGTCCTGCTTCTCGTTTCACTTGGCCGGCACGGGCGCCGGGGTCGGGGCGGGCACCGCGGGGCGTTCCTGCTCGCGTGCCTTCAGGAGCTTCCAGATGCGGCTGCGCATGTGGGTGAAGTCGGGCGTGTCCATCACCTCCTCGATCGGCAGCGCTTCCCAGCCGCCATCCTCGCGCAGCGGGCGGATGTCGATCGTCTCGATGATGCGGCCGGGCTTGCGACCCATCACCACGACCCGGTCGGCGAGGTAGATCGCCTCGTCCACTGCATGGGTGATGAAGATGACGGTGCGCGGGTTGCGCCGCGCGAGCCGCACCAGCTCCTCCTGCATGACGATGCGCGTCTGGGCGTCCAGCGCGCCGAAGGGCTCGTCCATCAGCAGCGCCGCGGGCTGCATGACATAGGCGCGCGCGATCGCGACGCGCTGCTGCATCCCGCCCGAAAGCTGGTGAGGGAAGCTGTCCTCGTGTCCGGTGAGGCCCATCAGGTCCACGTAGCGGGCGATGGCGGCCTCGGCCTCGGCCTTTGGCGTGCCCTTGCACATCAGGCCGAAGCCGATGTTCTCGCGCACGGTCTTCCAGGGCAGCAGGGCGAATTGCTGGAAGACCACGGCGCGTTCCGGGCCAGGTCCCTTCACCTCCTTGCCGCCGACCAGCACGCGCCCATCGGTGGGGAAGTCGAGGCCGGCGGCCATGCGCATCAGCGTCGTCTTGCCGCAGCCGGAGGGGCCGACGATCGCGACGAACTCCTTCTCCTCGATCGTGAGGTCGATGCGGTCGATGGCCAGGAAGTCGCCGCCCTTCGGCAGCGGGAAGCGCCGCGTGACGCCCTCGAAGACGATCTCGCTCATCGGTCCGGACCTTCAGGCGTGTCGTACCGCGGGCACGCGGGGGGTGTGTCGTGCCGCGCGCACGAGGGGGGCGCGAGGTGGCCGCAGCCGCGGTCTTGGCTGCGTCGCGCCTGCTGCGGGCCGCATGCCGCGCACCTCCACGCCTGCCGTCATGCCTGCCCCCAGCGCTTCCTGAACGCCGCCTCGATGGCGCGCAGCACCACGTCGATGGCGAAGCCGACGACGCCGATGCCGATCATCCCGGCGATGACGACCGAGGTGTTGAGGTTCCCCTGGCCCTGCACCATCAGGTAGCCGAGGCCGGCGCCCACCACGATCAGTTCCGAGCCCACCAGCGACTGCCAGCCGAGCCCCGCCGAGACGCGCAGCCCTGCGATGATCGAGGGCAGGGCGCCAGGGATCAGCACATGCGTCATGATCTGGCGGGAGGAGGCGCCGAGCGTCTGCGCCGCCTCCACCAGCCGCGTCTCCACCAGCCGCGCGCCGCGGTAGGCGCTGATGACGCATGGGGCGAAGGCACCGACGAAGATGATCAGCAGCGGCCCGCCGATGCCGGTGCCGAACCAGAGCGCGGCCAGCGGAACCCAGGCGAGCGGCGCCACGAAGCGCATCGCGTCGAAGAGCGGCGTGACGATCTCGTCCAGCAGCCTGTACCAGCCCATCAGCAGCCCGAGCGGGATGCCGATTCCGACCGCGAGCGCCCAGCCCATCAGGAAGCGGCCGATCGATGCGGTGAGGTGCTCGGCATAGACATGGCCGGCGAAGGGCTGGTGCCATAGCCGCACCAGCGTGTCCCAGACAGCGGCCGGGGAGGGGAGCAGGTTCGGCGGCAGCCAGCCTGAGGCTGCGACACCCGCCCAGACCGCAAAGAACAGGGTGAAGCCGGCCAGCGTCAACGCCCAGAATTCGCCCAGGCCCAGCGAGGTGCCGGACGGGCCGAGGAAGTTGCGGTCGCGCCGCTTCGCCATCGCTGCGCCCCTGCTCAGACCGCTGGGCGCCAGGCCAGCACGCGTCGCTCGACGCGGCCGAGCAGCCAGGTGGTCACGGCCCCGCAGACCGCCACCGCTGCCATCCCCACCAGGATCATGCCGGGGAAGATGTCCTGCCCTGCCACGTTCAGCACGCGGCCCAGGCCGAAGAAGGCGCCGACCAGCTCGGCCGCGACCAGCGTCGTCCAGCTCGCCTGCAGCGACAGGCGAAGCCCGGTGAAGATCAGCGGCATGGCGCCCGGGATCACGACGTGGCGGATGACCTGCGCCGTCGAGGCGCCCTGCGTCCGGGCGGCCGCAATCAGCACGGGATCCACGTTCCGAACGCCGGTGAAGGCGTTGATGACGGAGGGGACGAAGGCGGTCAGCCAGATGACGAAGACCTTGCCGGTGTCGCCGAGCCCGAACCAGACGATCGCCAGCGGAATCCAGGCGAGCGCGGGGATCGGGCGCAGCAGCAGGAAGATCGGGTTGATCAGCGTCTCGGCCCGGCGGCTCCAGCCCATCAGCAGGCCGAGCGGGACGCCGGTGATCACAGCGACGGTGAAGCCCTTCGCGACCAGCCAGAGGCTCTGCGCGGCATGCTGCCACAGCGTCGCGCCGCCATAGCCCTGGCCCGAACTGATCTGGGTGAAGGCGGCCCACACCTCCTGGGGGCTCGGCAGGCGAAGCGGGTTGAGCAACCGCAGCCCGCTGGTCGCGAGCCACCAGAGCAGCAGCGCGACGCCGATCGTCGCGACGCCGACCAATGCACGGCGCGGAATGCGCCACGGGCCGAAGCCGCGAGATGACCGCGCCAGGCTCTGCAATGGACCGTCCCTCTCTCGACGCCTGAGCATCGAAAAATTTTCATGACGCTTTCATGCGAGTTCTGGGCTGTCAAAGGATTTGTGCCGTCCAGAGCTAAGATTGCGGCTTGAAAGTTTTTTCATGGACGGTGATCGTGCCAGCATGTCCCGTCATAAGCGGCCCCGGCTGGCCGACATCGCAGCGCGGGCGGGCGTCTCGCTCGCCACCGCCTCCCGCACGCTGTCCCAGCCCGGCATCGTCAGCCCGGACACGCGCAGCCGGGTGCGTGCGGCGGTGGCGGAACTCGGCGGCGCCTGGCCCGGTGCCGGGACGCGGGCGGCTGGCGATTCAGGCATCGCCGCCGTGGTGCCGACCCTCGACAACGCCATCTTCTCCCGCTGCCTCCAGGCCATGCAGGCGACGCTGGCGGAGGCCGGGCGGCACCTGCTCGTCGCCTCCTCGGACTACCATCCCGACACGGAGACGACGGTCATCCGTGGCCTGCTTGCGCGCGGCGTGGATGGTCTGATCCTGGTCGGCGCGCAGCGCCCCGCCGAGGCGTGGTCGCTGCTCGAGGGCGCCGGCGTGCCGGTCGTCCTGACCTGGTGCAGTGATCCGCGCTTCGATGCGGTGGTTGTGGACAGCCGCGCGGCGGGGCGTCTGGCCGCCGAGCACCTGCTCGGCCTTGGGCACACGCGTCTCGGCGTGGTCTGCGGGGCGACGCGCTTCAACGACCGCCAGCGCGCGCGTCTCGATGGCGTGCGCGAGGCGCTCGCGGCTCGCGGCCTCGACCTGCCGGAGTGGCGGGTGAGCGAGCAGCACTTCACGCTGGCAGGCGGTCGAGGCGGCTGCTCGGCGCTGCTCGCCCTCGCGGAACCGCCGACCGCGATCGTCTGCGGCATCGACCACCTTGCGGTCGGCTGCCTTGTCGAAGCCCAGTCGCGCGGATTGTCGGTGCCCGGCGACCTGTCCGTCGTCGGCATCGACAATCTCGAAATGGCGGCGCATCTCTCGCCGGCTCTGACCACGGTGCACATCCCGACGGCGCGGATCGGCGAGATCGCCGCGCAACGGGTGCTGGACCGGCTCGCGGGGCAGGACGCACCGCGCGTGACCGAGTTGCCGATCGAACTGGTGGTGCGCCGCTCCTCCGGCCCGCCGTGATCCGGGTCGGAGCCGGCGGGCTTGCGCTGAAGGCGATGCGCGGCGACTTTGACCGGTTCCTGCGGCTCCGCGCCGAGATCACCCGCGCCGAGGCTCGGTTGGACCCTGCCGGACCTCAGGCCGCGGCTCGTTCCTCTGCCTCGATCCTGCCGTCGCGCAGGCTGACCAGGCGGTCGAACCGGGAGAAGATCTTGTCGTCATGCGTCACGACCAGCACGGCGGCCGCGTGCTCCTGGGCGACGCGGCGGAGCAGGTCCATCACCACCTGCGCTCGCTCCGAATCGAGTGCCGCCGTCGGCTCGTCGGCCAGGATGATGCGCGGACTGTTGGCGAGCGCGCGCGCGATCGCGACGCGCTGCGCCTCCCCGCCCGAGAGCTTCGCGGGCATCGCCGCGGCGCGCCGGCCCACCTGCAGGTAGTCCAGCAACTCCCGTGCGCGCCGCCGCGCCTCGGGCAGGGGGCGGCCGTTCAGGGTCATGGCCAGCGCCACGTTGTCGGTCGCGTCAAGGAACGGCAGCAGGTTGTGGAACTGGAATATGAACCCGATACTCTCGCGCCTCAGCGCGCGCAGATCGCCTCGCAGCCAGCGTCCTCGCCAGACGGGCTCGCCCGCCAGGCGCATCAGGCCCGCATCAGGCTCCAGGATGCAGGCAACGAGGTTCAGCAGCGTGGACTTTCCGCTGCCCGAGGGTCCGCGCAGGCCGACGACCTCACCGGCCCCCACGGAGAGCCGGATGTCGCTCAGAGCCTGCACGCGCGCCTCGCCGCTGCCGAAGCCCTTCGAGATGCCGGAGAGCTCGACCAGCGCGGGCATCAGCCCCCCAGCGCCTGCGCCGGCTCGACACGGAGCGCGTAGCGCACGCCGAGCAGGCTCGCGACCAGGCAGATCCCGAGCACCACGAGTCCGAAGCCCGCGATCTCCCCGGGCCCCAGCAGGACACGCCGGGGAAACACGTCCTTGACCGACAGCAGCAGCGCCGCCCCGCCGGCGAAGCCGACCATTCCGAGCGCGACGGCCTGCTGCATGACCAGGGCGACGATGGTCCGGTCCGGCGCGCCGATCAGCTTCAGCGTCGCTATCTCGCGCATCTTGTCCATGGTCAGCGTGTAGACGATCAGGGCGACGATCACCGCCGAGACCAGCAGCAGGACGGCGGTGAACATGCCGAGCTGGCGCCGCGCGCGCTCCACCACGCTGCGGGTCAGCACCGCTTCCTGCTCGGCCGCAGTCAATGCCGCCAGGTGCTTCCAGCGCCGGGCCTGGAGGGCGACATCCTCGATGCGCGCATGCGGCGAGAGGCGGGCGACGACAGCGTTCAGCGTGTCCTGCGGCTGAATGCCCCCGCCCGCCGCCTCGGCCCGGCGCGCCGCGGGCGGAGCGAGGCGGAACTGCAGTTCCTGCGCGTCGCGCAGCGTGATCCAGGCGAGCGGATCGCCGCCGGTCGAGACGGTGCGTTCGCTGAGCCCCACCACGCGGAAGCGCTCGCCGCCCATCTCGACGATGGCGCCGATGGGAAGACCGCTGCTGCGGTCGGCAACCATCTCTCCGCGACCGCGCGCGATCGGCCGACCGGCGACGAGGGCCGGCGGCCCGCCGGGCCGGTCGAGCTCGTAGCCGACCACCTGCAGCCGAAGCACGCGTCCGATCCGGGGCCGCCAGGGATCGCCCTCGGGCGCCGCGTTGCCGCCGGGCGAGCCGGCATGGCGCGCCTCGACGGTCTGGAAGGTGACGCCGCCCGCGGCGACGACGCCGGGCAGGCGTGCCACGGCCTCGCGCACGTCGCCCGGGATGCGGCTCGCCTCGGCGAAGGGGCCCCGCGTGCCGGTCTCCACCACCCAGAGATCGGCACGCAGTGCGCGCGCAAGCGAGAGCGCCTCGTCCACCACGCCGCGATAGATCCCGACCATCGCGAGCGCCACTCCGAGCAGCAGACCAAGCCCGAGGCAGGTGAGCAGGAAGCGGCCAAGGTCGTGCCGGATGTCGCGGAAAGCCAGGTTCATGGCGAAGGCTTCGCCGCCCGCCCCTCCACCGCCCCCGCCGGCAATGCAGTGACGACGGCAAGCTCCGCCGGCAGGGCAGGATCGACCGCGAGCCGGGCATCGAGCGTGCGCGCGACGAAGCGCACGTCGCGCTGGCGCAGAATGCCGGCCTCGATGGTCCAGATGCGGCCGGAGGCGCCGTCGAAGCCCTCCACGGCGGCCTCCGGCACGAGGCGCGCGGAGGGCAGGCGGGCGGTCTCGATCTCGACGGTCACCTGCTCGCCGATCACTGGGCGCGCCGGGCAGCGCTCGCAGCGGACATGCACGCGCCGCTCCTCCGTCACACGATCGCTCTCGAGCCCGATGCGCACCACGCGCGCTGGGAAGACCTCGCCGGGCAATGATCGCAGCCGGACTTCGGCCGGCTGGCCCTCCGCGATCGCCCCGGCGCGCGCCTCGTCCACATGGGCGAGCGCCCAGAGGCTGTCGGGGGCCACCAGGGTGAACACCGCCTCGTTCGGGGCCAGGGCGGCGCCGAGTTCGCGGTGTCGCGCGATCACCAGCGCGTCGAAGGGTGCAACGAGCGTGTGCTTGGCAAGCGCCGTGCGCTCCGCCAGCAGCACGGCGCGCGCATCGGCGAGCTGCGCGCGCGCCACCTCGAGATCGGCGCGGGCCACGGCGAGGTCGGCCGCGGCTGCGGCGGCCTCGGTCTCGGCGAGCTCGGCCTGCTCGGGCGATGTGGTG
>NZ_JAPSMD010000091.1 GCF_027856955.1 Falsiroseomonas oryzae
CTGGGCCTCGGCTTCCGCGCGCCGCTCGGCACCTTCGCTCTGCAGCCGCGCCCCGCGCTGCGCTCTGGCCGTCAGTGCCAGCAGCAGTGCCATCGCGGCGAGGCCGCCAGCCGCCGGCGCGAGCATGCGCTGCCGCCACGCGGCGCTCAGCGCCGCGCCATCCAGGCCATAGGAGACGACGACCGGCCAGTCGCCGACCCGCCGGGCGACGAACAGCCGGCGCACGCCGTCGAGCGGCGTGACCAGCCAGCGCGGCCTGCCGTCGCCATCGGCCAGCGCGCCGATCAGCTCTCCGCTGGCCGCGCGGAGTGCCTGGGCAGGGTCGGCCGGCGGCGGGTAGCGCGCCAGGATCGTCCCGTCCTCGCGCAGCATCGCGACGACGTCCGCCGGCGTCTCCACGATCGTCGCGTAGAAATCGGACAGCGCCGCCGGGCTGAAGGAGGAGACCACCATGCCCGCGCCGTCGATCCGGCCGGGCGGCGGCGGTGCGCGCCGCGCGACCGGGATGATCGCCCAGCCCATGGGGCGCGACGCCGTCGGCTCGCCGACCGCCCGGCGCTCGCTGCCCTCGGCCAGCAGGCGGACGTAGTCGCGGTCGGAGAGGTCGGCGGGCCGGGCCGGGAATTCCCAGGATGCGCTGACGATCCGCCAGTCCTCGTCGGTCACGAGCACCCCGCTGATCACCGGCGCGCCGGAGGCGGCGAGGTCGGCGAGCAAGGCATGCAGCCCGAGGTCGCCGCGCAGCGTGTCCGGGTCGCGGCCGGCCAGCGCGCGGAAGGTCGCAGCCAGGATCGCCTCCTGCGTGCCGAAGGCGCGCAGCGCGTTCTGGCGCAGCAGTTCCACGGTCCGTTCCAGCCGCTGCGCGGCTTCCTGCTCGACCGCCCGCCAGGAGGTGAGCCCCGCGCCGGCGATGCCGAGCAGCGGAACCAGGACGGCCGCGATCCAGAGCAGGGCGAAGCCGCGGTTGCGCCGATGCCGATCGGGTGCCGGAGCGGCGAAGCCGCCGGCCGGCGCGGGGAGGGTGTCGGTCCGCACCAGGCCGGGATGCGCCAGCGACCCAGGATTGTATATTAAAATATCCGCGTGGCGATCAGCGCGGGAAACCAAGCCGGCGGCGAGCCAAGGCGATCACCCGCAGCGCCTCGGGCCACAACCCCCAGGCGACGGGATCGGCCGAATCGCACCACGCGACCTCGGTGACATCGCCCCCCGGGCGCGGCTCGCCGCTCTCCCAGCGGGCGAGGTAGTCGATGATTGTGTAGTGGAAGCGCGGCCCGGCGCCCGCCTCGCCGGGCGTGATCGCGTCCACCACGGCGAGCAGTTCGAGCGCGCCGACCTCGATGCCTGTCTCCTCGCGCAGCTCGCGGCGGGCGCAGTCCTCCGCGCGCTCGCCCAGGCGCTGCGCGCCGCCGGGCAGCGACCATTCGCCGAGGCGCGGCGGACGGCCGCGGCGGATCAGCAGCACCTGTTCGCCGCGGAAGGCCAGCACGCCGATGCCGACCCAGGGGCGGGTGGGGTGTTCGCGGGGATTCATGGCGGCGGGCCACCGTGGCGGAAGCCGAGCCTGCCGATGCGGGATGCGCGCATTCTCGTACCCCCACCCCGACCCTCCCCCGCATGCGGGGAGGGAGTCGTCACTCAGTTCCGCTGCTGCTTCGCCAAGTCCGAGAGGCGCGGGACGAAGGCGCGTTCCTTCCACTGGCCGACCTGGTAGGCCCAGCCGCGCCAGCGGGCGTTCAGCCGCTCGGCCTCCGTGTCGCCCTCCGCCGTGAGGCGCGCCCAGACCGTCTCGCCGTCCTTGTGCGCGACGACGGCGATGCGGAGGTTGTCGGTCAGCTCGAAGCGCGCCTCGCCCAGCTTCTCGCCAGGGATCGCATCGGCGCGCGCGACGTCGAGGAAGGTGAGGAACTCGAAGGCGCGGGCGACCTCGTCGAGGCTGATCTCGTCGAGCTCCGGCGTATCGGTGGGCTCCACGACGGAAAGCGGCGCGTCGGGCTCCGGCCCGCGGCGCAGCACCAGGCGGGGCTCGCCCTCACGTGCGATCTCTGCGGCACGCACGCGCTCGCGCGGGATGTTGGCGATGTCGCGGTCGATCCAGAGGTTGGGATCGGAATCGAGCGGCAGCCGGCCTTCCGCCAGCCAGGCCTGGGTCTCGCCGGGGCGGCGCACATAGACGCTTTCCGGCACGTTGCCCTGCACGCGCATCCGGCGCCGTCCGACCACCAGCTCCGCGATCGGGTTGCCCTGGGCATCCAGCACCCGCAGCAGGGAGGAGGTGGCGCCCTCGCGGCGCGGATCCTCGACGCCGAGGCGTTCCAGCATCTCCGGGTTGGCGGTGCGCGGCTCCGTCAGGCGCAGCTCGGTCAGGCCAACCAGCAGCTCGCGCACGCGCTCCGGCCGCACCGGGTGGTCGGCCTTGGCCGGCAGCACCCAGAGGTCGGGGCCGGCGCGATTGACGGTGAGCGTGCCGTCGTGGCGCGTCACCTCGATGCGCGCGGCATTGGCCAGCCGCGGCGCGAGGCCGGGAAAGGCGAGCGGCGTCGCGGTGGAGAGCGGCGGCTCCGTGCGGTCGGGCGTCAGCACGATGGCGGCGCCGACAGTCACGGCGGCCGCGGTGCCGAGCAGGAGGATGGTGCGGCGTTTCATGCGCGCCTCCTCAGCCCCGCGCCGCGGCGCGGCGCCGCGCGCGCACGATGCCGAGGCCGATGGCGAAGACGGTCAGCAGGGCGGGCACCAGCACGATGTTCAGGACGCGCAGCCGCGCCTCCAGCCCCTCGATGTCGCGGCGCAGCTCCAGTTGCACCTGGCGCAGCTCGCCGCGGGTGCGACGGATCTCCTCCCGCGCGCGGTCGATCTCGGCGCGCTGCTCGGGGGTGATCACCGTGCTGGCGGCCTGGCCCTGCGCGCCCGGTCCTGTGGGGCCCTGGCGCAGCTCGCGCAGGCGGCGCTCGGTGGCGTCCAGCCGTTCCTGCAGGCCGCGCTCGGTCTGGCGGAACTGCGCCTCCGCGCTGCGGCGGATGTCCTCCACCATCTCGAAGGGGCGCAGCGATTCACCGCGAGACCGCAGGCCGATCAGCGCCTCGCCGCCGGCCATCGTGTCGGCCAGGTTGATCATCAGCGCGCCGTTGTCGCTGAAGGGCGTTGTGACCTGCTGGCCGAAGAAATCCTGGACGCGCACCCAGAAGCGGTCCTCCAGGATGTCGGTGTCGTTGGCGACGATGAGGTTGGCCGCGCCTTCGGTGCGGGCGCGGTGCGCCGGGAAGTCGGCCGGGCGCTCGGCCCCCTCGGGCACCGGTGGCGGCTCGGCGAAGGCGGAGTTCAGCTGGCCGCGGATGCGGGCCACGATCACGCGCGCCTGGTTGTCCGGGCGGAACTCGGCCAGCAGGCGGGCCGGGTTGGGCTCCTGCCGGACGCGCGCGACATCGACCAGCTGCGACCGCTCGCTGCTGGTGACGAGCGGCGTGAACTCGATCGCCGCGCCCTCCCGTCGCGCGACCTCGCCGGCGGAGGCGAGGGTGACCTGGGCGAGCTCGGCGGTGGCGATCTCGCTGCGGTTCAGCCCGGCCTGGGGCACGTTGAACCAGGCCAGGTAGTCCACCGCCTGCACGCGGTCGCGCGGATCGGCGCGCACGCGCCAGGCGCCGCGCTGGTCCAGCACCACCTTGTCCGACGGCGCGACGATGCCCCAGGCATCGAACAGCCGCGCCAGGTTGGAGGAGGTGTCGCGCGCCGGCGGCTGGCCGGGGGAGGGGCGGGATGCCTGGCTCTCGCTGTGCGGGTCCACCATCGCGATCAGCCGCCCGCCGCGCATGACGAACTGGTCGATGGCGTAAAGCGTGGCGTCGGGCAGGTGCTGCGCCTGCGCGACCAGCAGCACCTGCACGTCGGGCTCGATCACCTGCGCGTCCAGCGGCACGTCGCGCACGGTGTAGAACTGGCGCAGCTGGTTCATGATGACATAGGGCTGCCCGACGCCGGGCTGGCGCATCATCATCGCGCGCGGATCGCCGTTGAGCGGCAGCGAGGACATCACGCCCAGCACCGGGCGGCGCGGGTTCGACAGCTCCCAGATCATCCGGGTGAGGTCGTATTCCAGGAAGCGCTCGCGCTCCGGCTGGAAGAAGGGGATGGTGCGCTCGTCGTCCAGCAGGTTCACGCCGACCAGGCCGAACCAGACCTGCTCGCCGGACTGGTCCACCGGCACGCCCTGCAGGCCGAGCGCCTGGGCGCGGTCCTCGGTCTCGCTGAAGGGCTCGGGGTCCAGGACCTCGAGCCGCAGCCTGCCGCCGCCGACGGCGACGTATTCGTCCAGCATGGCGCGCACGCGGTCGGCATAGGCGCCGTATTGCGGGATCGCGGCACCCAGGCGGCGCGAATAGAACAGGCGGAGCGTGACCGGGTCCTGCAGCCCCTGCAGCACCTGCCGCGTTCCGTCCGACAGCGTGTAGAGCCGGTGCTCGGTCAGGTCGATGCGCGCGCGCGACAGCAGGCGGTCGGCCAGCATGTTGACGCCGACGGCGAGGATGGCGGCGAGGAGCAGCGCGACGCTGGCGGCGAGGCCGCGCTTGCCGCGGACGACGGGGGCGGTGGTGGCGCTCATGGGGTCAGTCCGCCTTCCTCTGGTCCACCGCGATGGTGTTGGCGAAGAGGAAGAAGCCGATGAAGGAGGCGAAGAAGACCACGTCGCGCGCCGCGATCACGCCGCGCGAGAAGCCGGCCAGGCGGTCCGTCACGCTGATGGCGCGCGCGACCTCGGCCAGTTCGGGGATGCGCTTCGAGAGGAACTCGGTCACCACGGGGCTGCCGGCGGCGGTGAGGAAGAAGCAGGCGGCGACGGCGAGGACGAAGGCGATGACCTGGTTCTTGGTCATCGCGGAGATCGCGGCCCCCACGGCCAGGAAGGCGCCGGCCACCATCAGGCAGCCGATGTAGCCGGTGGCGATCACGCCGTTGTCCGGCTCGCCCAGCGCGTTGACGGTGACGACCAGCGGAAAGGTCAGGGCGAGCGCGATGCCGCAGAAGGCCCAGGCGGCGAGGAACTTGCCGACCACCGCCTGCCACTGCGCGATGGGCAGCGTCAGCAGCAGCTCGATCGTGCCGAGCCGGCGTTCCTCGGCCCAGAGGCGCATGGTCAGCGCCGGCACCAGGAACAGGAACAGCCAGGGCACGAAGGAGAAGAAGGGCTGCAGGTCGGCCTGGCCGCGGGCGAAGAAGTTGCCCAGCGTGAAGGTCAGCGCGCCGGCCAGGACCAGGAAGATGACGATGAAGACGTACGCGACGGGCGTCGCGAAGTAGCCCGCCAGCTCGCGCCGGAAGACAGTGAGCACGCCGCCCATCACGCGACCTCCCGTGCGGTCTCGCGTTCGGGCTCGGGCGCCGCGTCGCCGAGCGTCAGGCTGCGGAACACCGCGTCCATGCTGGGGCCGCGGGCGGCGAGCGCGGCGGGCGTCTCGTCCGCCACCACGCGACCGCGGGCGATGATCACCGCGCGGGTGCAGACGGCCGCGACCTCCTCCAGGATGTGCGTGGAGATGACGATCGCCTTCTCCGGCGCCATCGCGCGTATGAGGTTGCGCACCTCGTGCTTCTGGTTGGGGTCGAGGCCATCCGTCGGCTCGTCCAGCACCAGCACCGGCGGGTCGTGCAGCAGTGCCGCGGCCAGGCCGACGCGGCGCTTGAAGCCCTTGGACAGCGTCTCGACCGGCTGGAGCCGGACGCTTTCCAGCTGGGTCAGGTGCATGGCGTTGGCCACCCGGTCATCCAGCGCGCTGCCGCGGAAGCCGCGGGCGCGGCCGCAGAAGCCGAGGAAGCCGGTGACGGTCATCTCGGGATAGGTCGGCGCGCCTTCGGGCAGGAAGCCGAGATGGCGCTTGGCGGCGACGGGGCGTTCCACGACGTCGTCGCCGCAGATGCGGGCGGTGCCGGCGGTGGGCGTCATGAAGCCGGCCAGCATGCGCATGGTGGTGGACTTGCCGGCGCCGTTCGGCCCGAGGAAGCCGAGCACTTCCCCGCGCGACACGGTGAAGGAGACATCGTCCACGGCCGTGAAGGCGCCGAAGCGCTTGGTCAGGCGCTCGATCTCGATCAAGGCGGACAAGGCAGGTCCCCAAGGCTTCCCCGGGGGTGGCGATTAAGGAGGCGGGGGGCAGGGCGCAAGACCCCGGGGTTACGGTGCGGTGCCGGGTCGGGCGGGTTGGGTGGGCGTTGGGGGATGGGTGGGCGCTGGTCCTCGCGCCCCCACCCCGACCCTCCCCCGCATGCGGGGGAGGGAGGATCACCCCGCATCCAGACGCGCCAGCGTCGGGTCGTGGCCGAACAGCGCGAGCAGGGCCAGCGCCGCCTGGCCGCGCGGGGTGGACAGCGCGGGGTCGCGTTCCAGCAGGTTCTGCGCGTCGCGGTGCGCGGTGTGGGTCAGGCGGTCGAACTCCTCCGGCTCCTCGCGCGGGTCCAGCAGCCGGCCGGCCTGCATGCCGGATTGCCTCTCCCGCAGCACGTCGCCGCCGCCGCGGGTGCGGAGGTCCTCCTCGGCGATCAGGAAGCCGTCCTCGGTGTCGCGCAGCACCAGCAGGCGGCGCTTCTCGCCCTCGGACAGGCCCTCGGAATGGATCAGCAGGCAGGAGGAGGGCTTCGACCCGCGGCCCACGCGGCCACGCAACTGGTGCAGGGCGGCCAGGCCGAAGCGCTCGGCCTGCTCGATCAGCATGATGGTGGCTTCCGGCACGTCCACGCCGACCTCGACCACGGTGGTGGCGACCAGCAGCTTCGTGCGGCCGGCGGCGAAATCGGCGAGCGCCTGCTCGCGCACCGGCATCTCCTGCAGGCCGTGCGCCATGCCGACCTGGCCGGGGAAGCGCTGGGAGAGCTCGGCGAAGCGGTCCTCGGCGGCGACGCTGTCGTCGCTCTCGCCGCCGGAGATGGCGCGCACCACCCAATAGGCGCGCTCGCCGCGGGCCAGCGCCTCGCCCAGGCGGTCGATCACCTCGGGCAGGCGTTCCTGGCTGACCACGCGGGTGGCGATGGGCTGGCGGCCGGCGGGTTTGCCTTCGAGCCGGCTGACGGCCATCTCGCCCCATTGGGTCAGCAGCAGGGTGCGCGGGATGGGGGTCGCGGTCATCACCAGCATGTCCGCGTCCTTGCCCTTGTTGGCCAGCATCAGCCGCTGCGCGACGCCGAAGCGGTGCTGCTCGTCCACCACCGCCAGGCCGAGGTCGTGGAAGGCGACGGCGTCCTGGAACAGCGCATGGGTGCCGACGACGATGCCGATGCGGCCGGAGGCGAGGCCGCGCAGCACCTCCTTCCGCTCCGACCCCTTGATGTTGCCGGTGAGCAGGCGGACCTCGACGCCGGCGGGGTGGCAGAGCCGGACCAGGGTGCGCAGGTGCTGGCGCGCGAGAAGCTCCGTGGGCGCCATCAGCGCGCCCTGGGCGCCGGATTCGACGGCGCGCAGCATGGCCAGCACGGCGACCAGCGTCTTGCCGGCGCCGACATCGCCCTGCAGCAGGCGCAGCATGCGCCGGGGCGAGGCCATGTCGGCGCCGATCTCCGCCAGGGCCTGGGCCTGCCCGGGGGTGAGCGGGAGGCCGAAGGCGGCCAGGGCCTTGTCCTGCAGGGCGCCGGTGCCGGGCAGGGCGCGGCCGGGGCGGTTGCGCTGGCGGCGCCGCACCAGGGCGACGGCCACCTGGCTGGCCAGCAGCTCATCATAGGCCAGGCGACGGCGCGGGGCCTGGGACAAGGGGCCCTCAGGCCGTTGCAGCGTGCGGATGGCGACGTCGAAGGCGGGCCAGCCTTCCTTGCGCACAAGGGGCAGGTCGGCCCATTCGGGCAGCGGCTTCAGGCGCTCCAGGGCGGCGTCCATGGCCTGGCGCAGGCGCTTCGGTGTCAGGTCGCGGACCAGCGGCCAGACCGGCTCCACCACCGGCAGCGCCTCCGGCCGCTCGGCCGAGAGCGGGTTCAGCATCGCCCAGCCGCGGCTGCCCTCGGCCAGCACGCGGCCGGCGAGGAAGCGGAAGGAGCCGGGGGGCAGCAGCTTCTGGATCCAGGGCAGGCGGCCATTCATGTAGCGGATGGTCAGCGGCCAGCCGCCGGAGGTCGCCTTCACCTCCACATAGGGGCGGCCGGTGGAGCGGGAGCGCGCGGCGCGCAACGCCCTCACCTCCACCTCCAGGATGCAGTCCTGGTCGAGCGGCGCTTCCTCCGGACTGGCCACGCGCTTGCGGATGATGACGCGCTCCGGCAGGTGCAGCAGCAGGTCGAGCACGCGGTCGCCGCCAGTCGCCTCCTCCAGCAGCTTCGCGAGCGTCGGGCCGACGCCGTGCAGCTCCTCGAGCGGCGCGAGCAACCCGGCCAGCCCGGGCGCGTCCTGCACCGGAGAGTCGGTCAAGGCAGCCATGTCGCGGGTCGGGCTGACAGGATTCCCATGCACCCCTATATGGCAGGGCCGAGCCGCAAAGCCGACATGCCCGACGAGACCGAAACCGAGTCCCTCTCTCCCCGCCGTCGCCGCCTGATGTTCCGGGCCTGGCACCGCGGCACGAAGGAAGCCGACCTGATGATCGGCGGCTTCGTGAAGCGCAACATCGCCGCCTTCACGGAGCGCGAGCTGGACGAGCTCGAGGCGGTGCTGGAGCTGCCCGATGTGGACCTGGCGGACTGGCTGTCCGGCAGGCGGTCCATTCCGGCGCATGTCACCACGCCGATGCTGGAACGCATGGCGCTGGAATGCGGCGGGACGGGCGCGGGCGTGCCGCCGGACCTGAAAGCCTGATGGACACCATCCTGGTTCATGGCGCGCCCGAGGGCTTCGACGCGCTGCTGATCGCGCGGCGCCGGGCGGAGACGCGCAACCCCATCCTGCATGTCTGCCGCGACGACGCGCGCATGGCGCGCCTGGAGGAGGCGCTTTCCTTCTTCGCACCGAACTTCGAGGTGCTGCGCTTCCCGGCCTGGGACTGCCTGCCCTATGACCGCGCCTCGCCGAACCCGGAGATCGTGGCGGAGCGCGTGGCCACGCTGACGCGCCTGGCGGAGCGCACGCCGACGCCGCGCATCCTGCTGACCACGGTGAACGCGCTGGTGCAGAAGGTGCCGCCGCGCGCGGCCTTCTCCGGCGCGACGCTGCCCCTCAGGCGCGGCGGCCGGCAGGATCCGGTGAAGCTGGCGGAGTTCCTGGAGGCCAACGGCTACCACCGCACCGGGACGGTGATGGAGCATGGCGAATACGCCGTGCGCGGCGGCATCGTGGACCTGTTCCCCGCTGGGGAGTCCGACCCCGTCCGCCTCGACCTGTTCGGCGATGAGATCGAGGACATCCGCCGCTTCGACACCGCCACGCAGCGCAGCGGCGACAGGCTGGACGGGCTGACGCTGCGCCCGGTGGGGGAGATGTTTCTGGATGCGGCGTCGATCTCCCGCTTCCGCACCGCCTATCGCGAGCTGTTCGGCGCGGCGGCGGCGGAGGACCCGCTCTACGTCTCGGTCAGCGCCGGCCGGAAGCATCCGGGGATGGAGCACTGGGCCGGGCTGTTCCACGACAGCATGGAGACGCTGCTGGATCATCTGGGCGACCACGCCACGGTCAGCTTCGACCACCAGGCGGAGGACGCGCTGGCGGTGCGGATGGAGATGATCGCCGACCACTACGAAGCGCGGCGCGGCGGCACGCGGGAAGGGGAGGTGCCCTACCGGCCGGCGCCGCCGGACCGGCTCTACCTCGACCTCGACGCCTGGGAGGCGATGCTGGCCGAGCCGACGGTGATGCGCTTCGTGCCCTTCGCGCCGGCGTCCGACCTGCCGGGCGTGGTGGATGCGGGCGGCCGTCCCGGGCGGCTGTTCAGCGACGTGCGGGCGGAGGGGAGGAACGTCTTCGCCGCCTATGGCGAGCATGCGAAGGCGCTGGCCGCGCGCGGGCATCGGCCCGTGCTCGCGGCCTGGACGCGCGGCAGCCGCGAGCGGCTCGGCAACCTGCTGCGCGAGAACGGCGTGGCCTGCGAGCCCGTCGAGGACCTGCTCCAGCTGCAGAAGCTGGCCAAGGGCGCGGTGGGCCTCGCCGTCCTCGGCGTGGAGCGCGGCTTCATCTCTCCCGATCTGGTTGTCACCGGCGAGCAGGACCTGCTCGGCGAACGCATCGCCCGCCCGCCGCGCCGCCGGCGCCGGGCCGACCAGTTCATCGCCGACGCGACGGAGATCGCGGAGGGCGACCTGGTGGTGCACCAGGACCACGGCATCGGCCGCTATGACGGGCTGGAGACGATCGAGGTCTCCGGCGCGCCGCATGAATGCCTGCGGCTGGTCTATGACGGCGGCGACAAGCTGTTCCTGCCCGTCGAGAACATCGAGATCCTCTCGCGCTTCGGCAGCGAGACGGCAGGCGTCGCGCTCGACAAGCTCGGCGGCGGGTCCTGGCAGGCGCGCAAGGCCAAGGCGAAGCAGCGCATCGCCGACATGGCGGCGGCGCTGATCAAGGTCGCCGCGGAGCGCGCGACGCGGCAGGCCATCGCCGCGATCCCGCCCGAGGGCGCCTGGGACGAGTTCTGCGCCCGCTTCCCCTTCGCCGAAACCGACGACCAGCAGCGCGCCATCGCCGACGTGCTGGAGGACCTCTCGGCCGGCAAGCCGATGGACCGTCTGATCTGCGGCGATGTCGGCTTCGGCAAGACCGAGGTGGCGCTGCGCGCCGCGTTCTGCGTGGCGATGAGCGGATCGCAGGTCGCGGTCGTCGTGCCGACCACGCTGCTGTCGCGCCAGCACACCCGCACCTTCACCCGCCGCTTCGAGGGCCTGCCGGTGACGATCGCGCAGCTGTCGCGCATGGTCACGCCGAAGGAAGCGGCGGCGGTGAAGGAGGGCCTGAAGGACGGCTCCATCAACATCGTCGTCGGCACTCATGCGCTGCTGGCCAAGGGCATCGAGTTCGCCGACCTCGGCCTGGTGATCGTGGACGAGGAGCAGCATTTCGGCGTCGCCCACAAGGAACGCCTGAAGTCGCTCAAGTCCGACGTGCATGTGCTGACGCTAACGGCGACGCCCATCCCGCGCACGCTGCAGCTGGCGCTGACCGGCGTGCGGGAGATGAGCGTGATCGCGACGCCGCCGGTGGACCGGCTGGCCGTGCGCACCTTCATCATGCCCTGGGACGGCGTGGTGCTGCGGGAGGCGATCCAGCGCGAGCGGTTCCGCGGCGGCCAGGTGTTCTGCGTCGTCCCGCGCCTGGAGGACCTGCCGAAGGTACGCGAGCGCCTGGCGGAGATCGTGCCGGAAGCGCGCGTGGCCGAAGCGCATGGCCGCCTTTCGCCGACCGAGCTCGAACGGGTGATGACGGAGTTCGGCGACCAGAAGCACGACATCCTGCTGTCCACCAACATCGTGGAGAGCGGGCTCGACATGGCGGCGGTGAATACGCTGGTGATCCACCGCGCCGACATGTTCGGCCTGGCGCAGCTGTACCAGCTGCGCGGGCGGGTCGGGCGCGGCAAGCAGCGCGGCTATGCCTACCTGACCTGGCCGCAGACGCACCGGCTCTCCGCCGCGGCGGAGAAGCGGCTCGAGGTGATGCAGACGCTGGACAACCTCGGCGCTGGCTTCACGCTGGCCTCGCACGACCTGGACATCCGGGGCGCCGGCAACCTGCTGGGCGACGAGCAGAGCGGCCACATCCGCGAGGTCGGCATCGAGCTCTACCAGCAGATGCTGGAGGAGGCGGTCAACGAGCTGAAGCATGGCGGCGAGGCCGGCGCGGTCGAGGACCGCGAATGGACGCCGCAGATCAATCTCGGCCTGCCGGTGATGCTGCCGGAGGCCTATGTGCGCGACCTTCCTGTGCGCCTCGGCCTTTATCGCCGCATCGGCGGCCTGCAGGGCGAGGCGGAGATCGAGGCGATGGCGGCCGAGCTCGCCGACCGGTTCGGCCCGCTGCCGCCCGAGGCCGAGACGCTGCTGCAGGTGGTGTTCCTCAAGCAGCTGTGCCGGCGGGCAGGCGTGGAGAAGCTGGATGTGGGGCCGAAGGGCATCGTGCTCGGCTTCCGCGGCAACCGCTTTGCCGACCCGGCGTCGCTGGTGCAGTGGGTGGCGGGGCAAGGCGGTGCGGTGAAGCTGCGGCCGGACCACAAGCTCGCCCTGGCGCAGGAGATGCCGTACGAGGCGCGCATCCGGGAAGCGCGCAAGCTGCTGGCGGCGCTGGCGGAGGTGGCGCAGGGGCGGGTGCCGGAGGCGCCGGAGGCGCGCGGAGGTGGAACGCCGAAACCCGCGAAGCCCGCCGCGCCGCCGCCCAGGCCCGCGGTTTCGGCGGCGAAGAAGAGCGTGTTCCGGCCGGTCGTGCCCCCGGCGCCGAAGGGTGCCGCGACGAAGCCGATCCCGTTCCCGGGGCGGTGGAAGCGGTAGCGGGCGCTCAGCCCTCCACCAGCGCCACGTCCAGCAGGCGTTCCAGCACCTCGGGCTCCTGCGCGCCGGCGATGGCGTGGCGGCCCTGGACCACGAAGCAGGGGACGCCGTTGATGCCGAGCCGGTGGGCGCGGAGGTTGTCGGCGTGCACCGCCTCGGCTTCCTGCGTGCCGGCCAGGGCGCGCCGCGTCGCGGCCGCATCCAGGCCGAGCGAGCCGGCGATGGCGGCCAGCGTCGCCTGGTCGCCGATATCCATGCCGTCGCGGAAATAGGCCTCGAACAGCGCGGGCACGGCGGCATCCGCCAAGCCCTGGCGGTCCGCCAGCCGCACCAGCCGGTGGGCGTCGAGCGAGGGCGGGATGCGGCGGATCTTGTCGAAGGCGAAGCGCAGCCCCTCGGCGCGGCCGAGTTCGGCGATGGTGGCGTGCAGGCGGCGGGCGCGGTCCTCGCCGCCGAACTTCCGCAGCAGGTAGTCCTGGCGCGGCACGCCGCCCGGCGCGATGTCCGGGTTCAGCAGGAAGGGCCGCCAGACGATGTCGGCGGCCAGGTCGGGCCGGGCACGGAGGGTGCGGCGCAGTCGGTGCGTGCCGAGATAGCACCAGGGGCAGACCAGGTCGTAGACCACCTCGATCTGCAGCCGGGCCCGCGGCGGGGCGAGGACGTTCACACGGACAGGATAGCAGGCCGGGCGGTCCGGCGTGAACGTTCCCTCGCGCAGCCGCGTCAGGCAGCGCGGGCCGGTGCCTCGGCGGCGTGCTGCATGACCTCCGCCAGCAGGCCGTAGGCGGCGGCCCAAGCGTTCCGCACGGCCGGTGTGAAGTGCGGGCCGAGCCCTTCCTCCAGCGTGGCCAGCAGCGCCGTGCCGACGGTGGCGTAATGCGCGGCCCGCACGCCATAGGCCGCATGGCGGCGACCCAGTTCGGCCACGGCTGGCAGCAGCGACTCGGGGGTGCGGAGATTTGCCACCACGAAGCCGATCGCCGCCATCAGCTTGCGTCCCTGCGCATGCATATCCGCACCCGCGAAGAGCGGGCGGAGGCCGGGGTCCAGGGCGAAGAGCTTCTCGTAGAAGATCGCCGCCGCCGGCTCGGCGATCGGCGGGATCAGACGGAAGCTGTCCTGGACGAGGGTGGTCTGGTCCGGGGTCATGGTCCGGGGCTCCTGCTGTCCGGCCGAACCTGCCATCCGCAGGGTTTCCGATGGATGTCGTGACCGCGGCCCTGGTGTTTCTGATATTGCGGGCGCCGCGTGCCGCTCACCAGTTCTGAAGTGGATCGTAGGGGCGGGGCATGGGCGGGTCGTCACGCTCCGTCCGGTGCGTCAGGGCGAAGCCCGCGGCGGCGGTCACGAGGATCGTGGCGAGGCTG
This sequence comes from Falsiroseomonas oryzae, assembly GCF_027856955.1. Taxonomy (GTDB): domain Bacteria; phylum Pseudomonadota; class Alphaproteobacteria; order Acetobacterales; family Acetobacteraceae; genus Falsiroseomonas; species Falsiroseomonas oryzae. The sequence goes on from NZ_JAPSMD010000091.1 coordinate 13,743, forward strand.
ATCCAGAGCATGGTGCGCAGAGTGCGTTTCCGCATGCCGCGTCCATTAGAGTATACCTCCAAGGAATACCACCTCTGGTGGTATCACATCTTGGTTCTCAACCCAGTCGGGAGGCGGGAGACCGGTTTCGCCGGCGCGCAGCCCCGCCTCGCGGGACAATCCGCGGTGCCTCGCGCAATCGGCGCGGAGTGGCGGATGGGGTGGGATTCGAACCCACGGTGGGCTTGCACCCACGGCGGTTTTCAAGACCGCTGCCTTAAACCACTCGGCCACCCATCCCGCGCCTTCCGCTCTACCGCAGGGCGGACGCCCACGGAACCGGGGACGGCGCGGCGAAGCGCCGCGTTGCGCCGGCGCGCGCGGCTGTGGCATCCAGCGGCCATGCTGTTCAACCGGCGCCTGATCCTCGCGGCCACCATGGCCCTGCCTGCCGCCCCGGCCATGGCCGCCACCCAGAGCTTCGAGGCCTTCCTCGACGGCGTGCGCACCGAGGCGCGGCGCCAAGGCGTGTCGGCCGCGACCCTGCAGCGGGCGCTCTCGGGCATCCGGCCGAACGACCGCGTGCTGGAACTCGACCGCCGCCAGCCCGAATTCACCCAGACCTGGGAGCAGTACCGCGACGCCCGCCTCTCCCAGTCGCGGATCGACGGGGGGCGCCGCGCCTTCGCGGAGAACCGCGCGACGCTGGAGGCGGTGCAGGGCCGCTTCCGCGTCTCGCCGCGCGTGGTCGTCGCGATCTGGGGGCTGGAGACCAACTACGGCGGCTTCACCGGCAACTTCAACGTGGTGCAGAGCCTGGCCACCCTGGCCTGGGACGGGCGCCGCAGCGCCTATTTCCGGAATGAGCTTCTGGCGGCTCTGAAGATCCTGGATGGCGGGCATGTCGCGCCGGACCGCATGGTCGGCTCCTGGGCGGGGGCGATGGGGCACCCGCAATTCATGCCCTCCAACTTCGACCGGCTGGCCGTGGACATGGACGGCGACGGTCGGCGGAACATCTGGGACAGCAAGCCGGACGCGCTGGGTTCCATCGCCAACTACCTCGCCCGCTCCGGCTGGCGGGAGGAGGAGCTGTGGGGCCGCGAGGTCGTGCTGCCGCCCGGCTTCAACCCCGAGGATGCGCGGCGGGAGAACACGCGGCCGCTGCGCGACTGGGTTCGGATGGGCGTGCGGCGACCCGATGGCAGCGCGCTGCCCGCGCTGGACCTGGACACCGCCATCCTGCTGCCGGGCGGGGCTGGGGGGCAGGCCTTCGCGGTCTATCCCAACTTCAACGTGATCCGTCGCTACAACCCCTCGAACTTCTACGCCCTCGTCGTCGGCCTGCTGTCCGACCGCGTGGCGTGACCCGCCGCGCGGCCCTGCTGCTGCTGGCCGGGCTGGCCGGCTGCGCGCCACAGGGGCCGGCGCCGCAGCCACGCTACCTGGTCGGCGAGCCCTACCAGATGGGCGGCGTCTGGTCCTACCCGCGCGAGGATTTCGGGTTGCTGCAGACCGGCTTGGCCGCGGTGGCGGCCGACACGCGCCGTGGCCGCCGCACCGCCAACGGGGAGGTGCATGACCCGGCGCTGCTGACCGCCGCGCACCGCACGCTGCAGATGCCGGCCATCCTGCGCGTGACCAACCTGGAGAACGGGCTGGAGCTGGAGGTGCGGGTGAACGACCGCGGGCCGGCGAATCCCGGCCGGGTGCTGGAGCTCTCGCGCCGCGCGGCGGAGCTGCTGGGCATCCCCGCCGGAGGTACCGCGCAGCTGCGCATCGCCGTCGTCACCGGCCCGAGCCGCGCGCTGGCCGCCGGATTGCCGAGCGCCGAGGCGCCGCCGCTGCAGGTGGCGGCCGCCCCGCTCGGCGCCGTGCAGCGCGAGGATCTGGCGC
>NZ_JAPSMD010000092.1 GCF_027856955.1 Falsiroseomonas oryzae
GGCGGCCCGCCCGTGAGCCTGTCCGCCGGTCCGCACCGGGCGCCCGAGGGGCTGGCGGCCGGCGTGCCTGCCACCGCCGGCCATGACCTCGCCCGGTTGGTCGCGAGCTACGACCAGCGGGCCGACGCCGCCCTCATCGAGCGTGCCTTCGAGGTGGCCAACGCCGCTCATGCCGGCCAGACGCGCGAGAACGGCGACCCCTACATCACGCACCCCGTCGCCGTCGCGGAGATCCTGGCGCAATACCGGCTGGACTCCGCGTCCATCGCCACCGCCCTGCTGCACGACGTGGCGGAGGACACCAAGACCGGCCTGACCGAGATCGAGCGGCGCTTCGGCAAGGAAGTCGCTCGCCTGGTGGACGGCGTCACCAAGCTCACCCGCCTCGAACTGCAGTCCGAGCGCACCAAGCAGGCGGAGAACTTCCGCAAGCTGGTCCTGGCAATGAGCGAGGACATCCGCGTGCTGCTGGTGAAGCTCGCGGACCGGCTGCACAACATGCGCACCTTGCACTTCGTCCCGCAGGAGGCGCGGCGCCGCAAGACCGCGCGCGAGACGATGGAGATCTTCGCACCCCTTGCCGAGCGCATCGGCATGGACGCGCTGAAGACGGAGCTGGAGACGCTCTCCTTCCGCGAGCTCGACCCCGACGCCTTCCAGACCATCGCCGCGCGTCGCGCCTTCCTCTACGGCCAGGGCGCCGACCTGATCGACGAGATCAAGGCGGACCTCGAGCGCGTGATGAAGGAGAACGGCGTCGAGGTGCTGGAGCTGACGGGGCGGGAGAAGTCGCCCTACTCCATCTGGATGAAGATGCACGGCAAGAAGGTGGAGTTCGAGCAGCTCTCGGACATCATGGCCTTCCGCGTGATCGTGCCGGACAAGGGCGCCTGCTACGCGGCGCTCGGGGCGGTGCACAGCGCCTATCGCGTGGTGCCCGGCCGCTTCAAGGACTACATCTCGACGCCCAAGCCGAACGGCTACCAGAGCCTGCATACCGGCGTCACCGTGCCGGAGAAGCGCAACGCCAAGATCGAGGTGCAGATCCGCACGCGCGAGATGCACGAGGTGGCGGAACTCGGCGTCGCCGCGCACTGGATCTACAAGCAGGGCGGCGCCGCGGCGCGCGACCAGCAGAAATTCCCCTGGGTGAAGGCGCTGCTCGACATCCTGGAACAGGCGGCCGAGCCGCAGGAATTCCTGGATGCGACGCGGCTGGAGCTGCACCGCGACCAGGTCTTCTGCTTCACGCCCAAGGGCGACCTCATCGCGCTGCCGCGCGGCTCCACCTGCGTGGACTTCGCCTACCAGGTGCACAGCCAGGTCGGCGACCAGTGCGTCGGCGCCAAGATCAATGGCGTCATCAAGCCGTTGCGCACGCCGCTCGAGAACGGCGACCAGGTGGAGATAATCACCGCGCGCGGCGGCACGCCGAACCCGCAATGGGAACGCTTCGTCGTCACCGGCAAGGCGAAGGCGCGCATCCGCCGCTTCGTCCACGCCCAGCAGCGCGAGGTGCAGCGCCAGGAAGGCCGCGCCGCCATCGCGCGCGCCTTCCGCCAGGAAGGCGTCGAGTTCTCCGAGAAGGCCATCGAGCCGGTTCTCAGGCAGCTCAAGCAGCCGAGCTTCGAGGAGCTGTGCCTGGTGGTGCAGGCCGGCGGGCTCACGCCGAAGGACGTGGTGCACGCCGTCTATCCCGAGCTGAAGGGCCCGCCGCGTGCCGCGGACCCGATGCCGATCGCGCGGTCCCGCCCGCGCGCCGTGCCGCCCATTCCCGCCAAGGGCGGGCGCCGCGACGTGGCGATGGGCGTCTCCGGCCTGGTCGCGGGGATGCAGGTGAACTTCGCGGGCTGCTGCCATCCGCTGCCCGGCGACCGCATCGTGGGCATCGTCTCCACCGGGAAGGGCGTCACCGTCCACAAGGCCGACTGCAACAACCTCTCGGGCTTCGCCGACAGCCCGGAGCGCTTCCTCGACATCGACTGGGACTACGAGGGCGGGGCGGGCGGCGCGCATCTCGGCCGCATCGAGGTGGTGGCCGCGGCCGACCGGGGTTCGCTCTCGGCCGTGACGGACGCCATCGCCCGGCAGGACGGCGCGATCGAGAACCTGCGTATCCACCACCGTGGGCCGGACTTCCAGGAGATCTCGATCGACGTCGAGGTCAAGGATCTGCGCCACCTCTCCAATATCATCGCCGCGCTCCGCGCCGTGCAGGGCGTGGCACAGGCCGAGCGGGCGAAGGGATGACGTCCTCTCGATGATCATCGGGCTCGGCAGCGACATCATGGACATCCGCCGGATCGAGGCGGTGATCGCGAAGCACGGCGATCGCTTCCTCGACCGAGTCTTCACGCCGCTGGAGCGCGCCAAGGCGGAACGCCGGACGGAGAAGATCCGGGCCGCCACCTACGCCAAGCGCTTCGCGGCGAAGGAGGCGGCCTCCAAGGCGCTCGGCACCGGCTTCCGCGCCGGCGTGTTCTGGCGCGACCTCGGCGTGGTGAACCTGTCCTCCGGCCAGCCGACGCTGCGCATGACCGGCGGCGCGGCGGAGCGGCTGAAGGCCATCACGCCGGCCGGCCACCTGGCGCATGTTGCCCTGACCATGACCGACGAATACCCCTATGCGCAGGCCATGGTGATCATCAGCGCGGTGCCCCTGCCGGCCGCGCTGGGCGGCCGGGGCGGGATTCCTTGACAGGCCCTGCGTCGCCGCGCTCTATCCCGCCTCCCAGCGACGGAACCGGCGGGCGCGCCGGCCTATAGGATGCCCGCGAAAACCTCCTCCATGGCGAAGAAGAAGTCGGGCGGCTGGCTCGAGTCCATCAAGACGATCGTCTATGCCGGCCTGATCGCGATCGGGATCCGCACCATCGCCTTCGAGCCGTTCAACATCCCCTCCGGCAGCATGATCCCGACGCTGCTGGTGGGCGACTACCTGTTCGTCTCGAAGTTCTCCTATGGCTATTCGCGGCACTCGATGCCGTTCAGCCCGAACCTCTTCCAGGGCCGCATCTTCGGCCGCCTGCCGGAGCGGGGTGACGTCGCGGTGTTCAAGCTGCCGCGCGACAACTCGACGGACTACATCAAGCGCATCATCGGCCTGCCCGGCGACCGCATCCAGGTGCGCGCCGGAGTGCTGCACCTGAACGGCCAGCCGGTCCGGCGCGAGTTCCTCGGCAACTACACCGTGGAGGGCGACGGCCCCCGGATGGTGGTGCGTCGCTTCCGGGAGATCCTGCCGCCGCAACCCGGAATCGAGCCGCACGCGCACGAGATCCTGGAGATGTCGGACGACCAGCCCTACGACAACACGCCGGAATTGGTGGTGCCGGCCGGGCATGTCTTCGCGATGGGCGACAACCGGGACAACAGCCTCGATAGCCGCGCGCAGAGCGCCGTGGGCTTCATCCCGCTCGAGAACTTGGTGGGCCGCGCCGAGTTCATCTTCTTCTCGGTCGATGGCTCCGCACGGCTCTGGGAGGTCTGGGCCTGGCCCATGGCGATCCGGTGGTCGCGCCTGTTCAGCGCGGTCCGGTGAGCGACGCGCAGCAGGACGCCGTCGCCGCGCTGTCCGCGCGACTGCCGCATCGCTTCAGCCGTGCCGATCTTCTGCTGCATGCCCTGACGCATCGCTCGGCCGCCGACCCGCGGCGGCAGATGCTGGATTCCAACGAGCGCCTGGAATTCGTCGGGGACCGGGTCCTGGCGCTGCTGATCGCCGAATGGCTGGCCGAACGCTTCCCGCAGGAGCGCGAGGGCGACCTGGGCAAGCGCCTGGCGCATCTTGTCGCGCAGGATAGCCTGGCGAAGGTGGCGGCGACCCTCGGCGTGGCGCCGGCCCTGCGCATTCCTCAGAACGAGGAACGCTCCGGCGTGCGCAACCGCGCCTCCGTCCTCGCCGATGCGGTGGAGGCGCTGCTCGGCGCGCTTTACCTGGACGGCGGCTTGGAGCCGGCACGCGAGCTGGTGCGGCGCGAATGGGCGCCGCTGCTTGAGGCTTCGACACGCCCGCCTGTCTCGCCCAAGACGCGGCTGCAGGAATGGACGCTCGGGCGCGGCCTCGGCCTGCCGGAATACATGCTCGTCTCCTCCATCGGCCCGTCGCACAGCCCGCTCTTCGTCGTGCGCGTGCTCGCCGCCGGCCAGCACGCCGAGGGTTCGGGCGAGAGCAAGCGCGTCGCGGAGCAGGCCGCGGCGGCGGCGCTGCTGGGCCAGCTCGGCGCATGAGCGAGGCCGCGGGCAGCACGCGCTGCGGGCTCGTCGCCGTCGTCGGCGCGCCGAACGCCGGCAAGTCCACGCTGGTCAATGCGCTGGCGGGCAGCAAGGTCACCATCGTCTCGCCGAAGCCGCAGACCACGCGCTTCCGCATCCGCGCGGTGGTGATGCATGGGCAGAGCCAGATCGTCCTGGTGGACACGCCCGGCATCTTCGCGCCGCGCCGCCGTCTGGACCGGGCGATGGTCAGCGCGGCCTGGGGCGGCGCGCAGGACGCCGACCTCACCCTGCTGCTGGTGGATGCGCGCGCCGGGCTGAAGGACGAGGTGCGCAGCATCCTCGACGGCCTGGCGAAGTCGCGGCGCCCGCTGATGCTGGCGCTGACCAAGGCCGACCTGATCCCGCGCGAGAGGCTGCTGCCGCTGGCCAAGGAACTGAACGACCTGGTCCCGTTCCGCGAGACCTTCATGGTCAGCGCGTTGAAGGGCGATGGTCTCGACCGGCTGCTGGACGTGCTGGCCGCCGCAGTGCCCGAAGGCCCCTACCTCTTCCCGGACGACGACCTCTCCGACCTGCCGCAGCGGATGCTGGCCGCCGAGATCGTGCGCGAGCAGGTGCTGCGCCAGACGCATGAGGAAGTGCCGCACCACGCCACGGTCGAGACCGAGCAGTGGGAGGAACGCCCGGATGGCAGCGCGCGGATCGACGTGACGATCTATGTCAGCCGCGCCAGCCAGAAGGCGATCCTGATCGGCGACAAGGGCGCGCGCATCAAGGAGATCGGCCAGCGTGCCCGGCAGGAGCTGGAGAAGCTGCTGGAGCGCCGCATCCACCTGTTCCTGAACGTCAAGGAACGCGCCGGCTGGGACGAGGAACGAGGGCGGCTCCGCGCGCTGGGGCTGGACGACCCGGGTTAGGCCGCACGGCGCGCCCCGCCGTGCTCGCGCCGGTGCGCGGCGATGTCCAGCACGATTTTGATCACCACCAGCGCGACCACCGCCGCGATCGGCTCGCCGAGCGCCATCGTCGCTGCGCCGCCGCCCAGGATCACGAGGTGCAGCAACACGACCCGCGTATAGGGCTGCATCATCAGCGCCCGCGGCTCGATCCCGCGCCACTCGCCGGCACCGAGGAAGTTCACGACGAAGGAGAAGCCGTGGCTCGCAGCCAGCGCGAGCAGTGCCCAGAGCAGCCCATCCGGCGACAGCAGCAGCGCGACCGCCGCATCCAGCCCGCGCGCATCCGGCGGCGCCAGAACGCCGGCCACGAACTGCCCGTGCACGAACGCGAAGATCCCGTAGTGGAAGACGAAGAAGGGCATCAGCGCGGCCGCGGCGACGTCCCGCCGCAGCACCGCCGTGCTGGCCATGCGCAGGACCTGGAACACGCCGATGACCACGTTCTCGGCCCAGAACAGCAGCAGCAGCTCGTACGCCGACCACATGCCCAGCAGCGCACCGGCCAGCGGCAGCGCATTGGCCAGGACGAGCGCGGCTGTCGAGAGGGCGAGCGGGGGCAGGGCGCCGCGCATGCACGACATTGTCCGGCACGCGGCCGGGCAGTGCAATGCCGGCCGGCGGATGCGCGGCTAGCCCGCGATCGCCCTGCGTGTGCACACCGAAGGTGGGCACGGCGAAGGGCGTGAATCGCCGGGCCAGAGAAGCGAGACCGGCGTAGCCCTGAACACAGTCAGGGCTACGCCGGTCTAGAAGCGGCCCAGCCGGATGTTCCCGCGCCGCCACTCCGCGGCGATGCGACCAAGCGTGTCGTCGCGGCCGCCGGATGCGCGCCCTCCCGCCCCGCCACTGTCGCTCCAACTGCGCACCGGTCCGCTGTCCAGGTGGACGAAGCCGCGCTGGCGATAGACGCCGACGCCACCGCGGCCCAGCCGCGTCGCCGCGTCCACCACCGCGGGCAGCCGCCCCGCCGGCACGCCGATGTCGAGCGCCGAGGCCCGGAGGTGCTGGCTGTCGCCGGCGCCATGCACCGCGCGGTTCACCTGCGGCGTGCGGTAGCCGGAATGCACCTCGATCTCGGTGTCGAAGCGCGTGCGCGCCAGCACGTCCCAGGCGATGGCGATGGCGTCGGGATCGAAGGGGCGGGGCGGGGTGCAGCCCGGGTCGGCCAGCACCTGGGACAGCTCGGCCATCGCGGCGCGGTCGGGCTGGCGTCCGTCGTGCCAGACGCCGGTGAAGCGCGCCCCGGTGCCGGAATGGCGCAGCGCTATCCGCCGCGCAGTATTCGCGTGGCCGGCGCGCGGCAGGATCACCGTGGCGAAGGCGGCCACGCCGCCGAACAGGAGAGTGCGTCGCATCGTGCCGCTCTAACCTCCGACTGCTCTTGTTTCGACCGCCCCTCACGCCCTTGCGACGCGCATCCCCACACGATCCGTTCAGACGAAACCCAGCGGTGAACAGGAGCCGCGCTTGATCCCGGCCGGGGGCTGTGGAAGCCATGGCGCATGGAATGGCAGGCCCCCGCCGTCGTGCTGGACGTCCGCCCGCACGGCGAGTCCGCCGCGGTCGTCACGCTGCTGACCGAGGAGCATGGCCGTCACGCCGGCCTGGCGAAGGGTGGCGCCTCGCGGGCGCAGGCCCCCGTGTGGCAGCCCGGCAACCTGGTGGAGGCGCGCTGGGTCGCCCGCCTGGCGGACCAGCTCGGCGCCCTCTCCGGCGAGTTGGTGCATGCCGCCGCGGCGCTGGCGATGGACGATCCGCTGGCGCTGGCCGTGCTGCGGGCCGCCACCAGCGTGGCCGAGGGCGCGCTGCCCGAGCGCGAGCCGCATCCGCGCCTGTTCCGGGGCCTGGTTGCCCTGGTCGCCACGCTCGCTCGGGGCGGCGAGCCCGCCGTGCCGGAACTGGTGCGGTGGGAGGCGGAACTGCTGGCGGAGCTTGGCTACGGCCTGGACCTGGCGCGCTGCGCGCTGACCGGCGCCGCGGAGGACCTGGCCTTCGTCTCGCCGCGCACGGGCCGGGCCGTCTCCGCGGGCGCGGCCGGGGAATGGCGCGACCGGCTGCTGCCGCTGCCGGCCTTCCTGCTGGGGCAGGGGCCCTCCGGCCCGGCGGAATGGCTGGCCGGCCTGCGCCTGACCGGGCATTTCCTGGCCCGCGACGTCTTCGGCACCCATCACCGCCCGCTGCCGAGCGCGCGGGACCTGCTGGTGGACCGGGTGGCGGCGCTGGTGGCATAGGCCCCGGCGCGGCCATCGGCCAGCGCGACGCTGGCGACTCAACAGGCGCGGCCGACTGGTCTAGAACGGCCGGCCGAGAACGAAGCGCGAATCACAGCATCATGCCGGACGACATCAGGACCCCGCCGACGGCCTCGCCCGACGATGGCGGCTCCCGCGACACGAACCTCGCCGACGCCCTGTCAGAGCGCTACCTCGCCTATGCGCTCTCCACCATCGTCAGTCGCTCCCTGCCGGATGTGCGGGACGGGCTGAAGCCGGTGCATCGGCGTCTGCTCTACGCCATGCACCAGCTGAAGCTGGACCCCGCCGCCGGCTTCAAGAAATGCGCGCGCATCGTCGGCGACGTGATGGGCAAGTACCACCCGCATGGCGACAGCAGCATCTACGAGGCGCTGGTGCGCCAGGCGCAGGACTTCGCCGCGCGCTACCCGCTGGTGGAAGGGCAGGGCAATTTCGGCAACATCGACGGCGATAACGCCGCGGCCATGCGCTACACCGAAGCCCGCCTCACCGAGGTGGCGCAGGCCCTCCTGGAAGGCATCGAGGAGAACGCGGTCGATTTCCGCCCGACCTATGACGGGGAGGAGAAGGAGCCGCTCGTCCTGCCGGCCGCCTTCCCGAACCTGCTGGCCAACGGCGCGGCCGGCATCGCGGTGGGCATGGCGACCTCCATCCCGCCGCACAACGCCGGCGAGCTCTGCGCCGCGGCGCTGGAACTGGTGCGCGACCCCGACGCCTCGCTCGATACGCTGCTGAAGCACCTGCCCGGGCCCGACTTCCCCACTGGCGGCATCCTGGTGGAGAGCAGGGACGCCATCCGGGAGGCCTATGCCACCGGCCGCGGCGGCTTCCGCATCCGCGCGAAGTGGGAGGTGGAGAAGCTCAAGAACGGCACCTTCCAGGTCGTGGTGACCGAGATCCCCTACCAGGTCCAGAAGTCACGCCTGATCGAGCAGATCGCGCAGCTGATGGAAGAGAAGAAGCTGCCGCTGCTCGGCGACGTCCGCGACGAGAGCACCGACGTGGTGCGCCTCGTGCTGGAGCCGAAGGCGCGCACCGTGGATCCCGCGGTGATGATGGAGACGCTGTTCCGCGCCACCGCGCTGGAAAGCCGCTTCCCGCTGAACATGAACGTGCTGGACGCCGATCGCACGCCGCGGGTGATGGGGCTGAAGCAGGTGCTGCGCGCCTGGCTGGATCACCGCCACGTCGTGCTCATCCGCCGCACGGAGCACCGCCTGGCCGCGATCGCGCGGCGGCTCGAGATCCTTGACGGCTATCTCATCGTCTACCTGAACCTCGACGAGGTCATCCGCATCGTTCGCGAGGAGGACAAGCCGAAGGAAGCGCTGATGGCGGCCTTCTCGCTGACCGAGGTGCAGGCGAACGCGATCCTGGACATGCGCCTGCGCGCCCTGCGCAAGCTCGAGGAGATGGAGATCCGCAAGGAGCATAAGAAGCTCAGCGCGGAGCAGAAGAAGCTGCAGGGCCTGCTGAAGTCCGAGAAGGCGCGGTGGGACGCGATCGCCGAGGAGCTGGCGGCGACGAAGGCGAAGTTCGGCGACGGCGCGCTCGGCAAACGGCGCACCACGCCCGGCGCCGCCCTGCCGGAGGTCGCGGTGGACGAGATGGCCTTCGTGGAGAAGGAGCCGATCACCGTCATCCTGTCGGAGAAGGGCTGGATCCGCGCGCAGAAGGGCCACCTGCCGGCCGATGCGGAGCTCCGCTTCAAGGAAGGCGACTCGCTGCACCTCGCCCTGCACGCCATGACCACCGACCGGATCGTGCTGTTCGCCACGAACGGCCGCGCCTTCACGCTGAAGGCGGATGCCATTCCGCGCGGCCGCGGCGACGGCCAGCCGCTGCGGCTGATGGTGGATATGACGAACGAGGATGCGGTGGTGGCCATGTTCGTCCACCAGGACGGCGCGAAATGGCTGCTCGCCGCCTCCGACGGCAAGGGCTTCGTCGCGAAGGGCGAGGAACTGCTGGCGGAGAAGCGCACGGGCAAGCAGGTGCTGGTGGTGGAGGCGGGGAAGGAGGCCTGCGTCTGCGCGCCGGTCGAAGGCGACAACGTCGCCGTCACCACCGATGCGCGGCTGCTGGTCTTCCCGCTGGACCAGGTGCCGGAGATGACGCGCGGCCGCGGCGTGCAGCTGATCGCCCTGAAGGACGGCGAGCTGAAGGACGCGAAGGTCTTCCTGCTGAAGGAGGGCTTGGCCTGGCGCTACGGCAGCGGCGTGCGGGTGGAGACCGACCTGCGCACCTGGCGCGGCCAGCGCGCCGGCGCCGGCAAGGCCCCGCCCACCGGCTTCCCGCGGAACCGCCGCTTCGGGGCTTGAGGACGCCGGCCGTCCCCGCGTCGCCGCCGACGGTTTCGCTTGCGGCGCGGCGCCGGACGTGTCTAGCTGCCGGGAAGTGGCGGCCCGTGCTGGCCGGCGCTGCAAGGTTGGGGAAGACCAGGTGCCGTCCAACCCGTCCCGCCTGGGACGGTGAAGGGTTCCCCATGTGGATGCGTCCATCGATCCGCGACCTGCTCGATATCATGGCTGCCGCCGCGCCGGATGCCGGGGAGGCGCTGCTGCGCACCCGCGCCGAGACGCTGGAGCTGCTGATCGCGCTGTTCGGGCCGGCCGAGGGCGAGCCCGATGCGGCGCTGCGCGAGAAGATCACCCGCGCGCTGGACGCCGTGATGGCGGAGCGCGCGAGCCGTCGCCCGGCCCGTTCGCTACGGCTGGTGCCGGCGTGAGGGACGTGAAGACATTGGGCTGCCTCAGCCGGCCGGCGTCAGCGCACCAGTGATCCGCACGAGGAAGCCGACGAAGGCCCGCACCTTCGGGCTGGTTGCCGCCTGCGCAGTATAGAGGGCGTGGATCGGAAGCGGGCCGCGGGCGGCGCCCGGCGTCAGGTCCAGCAACCGGCCTAGCGCGACGTCCTCGCGGCAGAGGAAGGCGGGCAGCCAGGCCGCGCCGGCCCCGGCCAGCACCAGTCGATGCCGCGCCAGCGGCTCGTGAACCTGGGCACGGCGCGCCGGGGACTCGCCATCCAGCGCCGTCACGGCCCGGTACTGGCCGAGCGGCGTCAGCGTTTCGGGCTCGGTCGCGCGCAGCCGTGCCACCGCTTCCTCCGCCGACAAGCTTCCCGAGCGCCGCGGGCGCCGCGTAGAGCCGCAGCTGGCTGGTGCCGAGCCGGCGTGCGATCAGCGCGCTGTCCTCGAGGGCGCCGACGCGGACGATCACATCGGTCTCCGGCGCCATCGCGCCGGTCGCCGAGGCGGACACGTCCAGCACGACTTCCACGCCGGGGAAGGCACCCAGGAACTCGGGCAGGCGCGGGGCTAGGAAGCCGACGGCGAAGAGGTGCGGCACGTTGGCGCGCAACACGCCGCGCGGCGTGCCGAGCGCCGCCTGCACCGACGCCGCGGCCCCGTCCAGCAGTTCGACCACGCGGGTCGCATGGTCCAGCAGCACGCGCCCGGCATCGGTCAGCCGCATGCCGTCCGGCACGCGTTCCAGCAGGGCCGCGCCGACTTCCGCCTCCAGGCGCGCGATCTGCCGGCTGACGGTGGATTTCGGCTGGCCGAGCTGGGCGGCAGCGCGCGAGACACTGCCCGATCCGGCAACCCGAACGAAGGCGCGGAGATCGTCGCTGTTCAAGGCCTGGCCCCGTTCCCGTCCTGCAACGCGCCGTTCCCGCCGCGCGACTGCCGGCGCCTGCCCCGGCACGCCATACCGCCCGGCGCCGGGACGCCGCCATGCGCGGGTCCATGCGACACGAGACGCAGAAGAAAGAGAATTTCCATGGCCAATCCCGCCAGTCCTGCCCTGCACCGGATGACGCCTGACAGCGCGGCGATCGTCTATGTCGACTACGTCACGGGCCTCGACAACCTGATCACCACCATTCCGGGGCGCCAGTTCCGCAACAACATCCAGGCTTTCACGAAATTCTCGGGCCTGTTCAAGCTGCCGACCGCCGTCTTCGGCGAGGAGAACGACTACTACGGCACCTTCCTGCCGGAGGTCCGCGCCCTGATCGAGGCCGGCGCCGCGACCTTCCCGCGCTCCACGCCCTCGGGCTGCACGCCGGCCTTCATGGAATGGCTGGCCGGCACCGGGCGGCGCGACGTGATCATCGGCGGCATCTCGATCGACAACTGCACGCTGCACACCGCGCTCGACCTGCTGCGCGCCGGATACCGGGTGCAGGTCGTGGTCGACGTATCGGGCAGCAACAGCCGGCTCGCCGAGGACACGGCGCTGCAGCGGCTGGCCGCCGCCGGCGCGGTGAATGCGGGCTGGCTGAACACCCTGACCGAGCTCGGCACCGACTTCGCCGGCCCGTATGGGCAGGGCATGATGGGGATCATCCGCGCGCACTGGCCGGCCTCGACGATCGGCCACACCCACGACACCACGCCGGACGGTCACGGGATGCAGCTGCCGGCGTGATCCCGGGCCAGGTGCCAAGCCGGTGACGGCCGGGCCGCAGGCGGGGTTCAGCCGGTGACGCTGACCTTCACCTGGCCCTCGGCCTCCGCCGGTCCGCTGGAATCGTGCTCCGGCAGGACGCGCCAGATGCCGCCCGCCAGCGCCTCGCTGGGCCGGAAGCGGGCCTTGTAGGCCATCTTCCGGCTCTCCGGCACCCAGTAGCCCAGATACACATAGGGCAGGGAGACCGCCCGCGCCCGCGCCACGAGCCAGAGGATCGCATAGGTGCCGAGGCTGCGCTTCGGCTCCTCCGGGTCGTAGAAGGAATAGACGGCCGAGAGGCCGTCGGAGAGCCAGTCGGTCAGGCACGCCCCGAGCAGCTTGCCGCGGCCGTCGCGGAACTCCACCACCCCCGTGGTGATCGGGGTGTCCTCCACCATCGCGCGGTAGTCGTAGAAGCCCATCGCGGCCATGTCGCCATCCCCGTGCCGCGCCGCCTGGTAGCGCTGGAACAGGCCGAACTGCTCGGCCGAGGCACGGGCCGGCATCTCGTAGGCGGTCAGGTCGGTATTGGCCCGCATCACCTTGCGCTGCGCGCGGTCCGGCTGGAAGGCGCCCGCCACGATGCGAATCGGGATGCAGGCGCGGCATCCCGGGCAGACCGGCGAATAGGCGATGTTGTGGCTGCGGCGGAACCCGGCGCGGGACAGGCGATCGTGCAGCGTCTCGGCCTCGCTGCCCGCCAGTTCGGTCACGATCTTCCGCTCCGTCCGCCCGGGCAGGTAGGGGCAGGGCAGGGGCGCGGTGGTGTAGAAGAATTGCGGACGGCGGGCGGCGCGGTGGAGCATCTTTCCTTCCACAGTGTCGGCGCTGTGGCGCCGCGAATCAACGTCGGCGGAATTCCGCCGCGAATCAACCATGCACGATGTCAGGGCGTCAGGCTGATCAGGCCCGTCTCGCGCTCCGCAGCCCGGCCGAGGCGCAGAACGTGCCCGTCTCGCCAGCGTTGCAGCAGGCTGTCCCAATGGTCCGACATGGGATGGCCCGACTGTCCGGTCGCGATCATCACCAGCACGCCATCGGGATCGGAAAGGTCGAAGACGGCGCGCAGCCCGGCGCCATGCGTGTTGGCGAAGGGCATCCCGTCGCTGCCCCGCAGGCCGCCCCGCGAGATCGTCTCGCCGTCGCCGCCGGTCTGCACCTCCAGCCGCATCAGCGTGTTCACGCCCGGAACGAAGCGCAGCAGCGGGTGCTCGAAGCGGGCGACATGCGCCGCGCCCCAGCGCCAGGCGGCCGGGTCGCTGCCATGCTGGTCGCGCAGGCCCCGCACGGCCTGGTCCAGGGAGCGCGCCAGCAACGCAGCGCAGCGGTCCTCCCCGCACCAGTCGCCGGCGCGGCCGCGCGGGCCGAGCAGGCTGCGCAGGAATTCCGGGCCGGCCACGTCCTCGGCCGCCGCGGCACCGCCGGCTTCGAGCGCCAGCCGGCGGAAGGCGCGCAGCCAGGCATGGAAGATCAGGGGCTGCGGCGCGTCGGACCGCATCGTTCCGTCCCAGTCGCGCAGCAGTGCATGGGCCCGCGCCGAGTCCGTCGTCGGCGTGACGGCGCGCAGTGTGGGCAGGACCTCCCGCGCGAAGAGCGAGACGACGTCGTTCTGCATGGCCGCGAAACCCGCGGCATCGTGGCGCGGCCGCGCGGCCAGCAGCTCCGCGATGCGGCGAAGGCGCCAGTCGCCGAACCAGTCCCGACCGAGGAAGACGGGATGCCCGGGCGGCGCGGGCCGGCTGTTGGCGGCCGCCAGCACGCCGCCGGGCGGGTCCTCGACATGCGGCATGGCGTCGAAGGGCACGAAGCCCAGCCAGTCCGCCGCCCCGTCCCAGCCGGGCACCGGCAGGGCCCCGTCGCCTGAGCGCCGCACTGGCGTGCGTCCGACCAGGTATTGCGCGATGCGCCCCGAGGCATCGGCCACCATCAGGTTCTGCGGCGGGCTTGTCAGCAGCGCCGCCGCCGCCCGCGCCTGGTCCAGCGTCGTCGCGCGGTTCAGCGCGAGCAACCCGTCGGCCGCGGTGTCGGCCGGCGCCAGGTTCGCCATCGCCGCGGCCAGCACCGTGCCCGCCGGCAGCCCCGCGTTGGGGTCGAGGTCGCTCACCACCGGGCCGTGCCGCGTCTCCCGCACGCGCAGGATCTCCGGCTGCTCGCGGCCGCGCACGGCGATGCGTTCCTCGCGCAGGGCGAAGGGGCGGGGACCGTCGGGGGTGGCGTACTGGTCGGCGCTGACCAGGCGCTCGACGAAGACGTCCTGCGTGTCGGAATGCGTGGTGGTGAAACCCCAGGCCAGCTTTTCGTTGCGCCCGATCACCACGGCCGGCACGCCGGGCGCCGTGGCGCCGGCGCGGAAGCGCCCGCCCGGCAGCTCGATGCGGGCCAGGTACCAGATGATCGGCGCCTGGAAGCCGAGATGCGGGTCGCTGGCCAGCAGCGGCGCGCCGGAGGCCGAGCGCGACGGCGCCACCGCCCAGGCGTTGGAGGCGCTGTCCGGCAGCGGCGCGTCCTGTCCGAAGCGCGGCACCTGCGCCAGCACGCGGCCGAGCGCATCGGCCGGGAGGGCCGCAGCGATGTCCGGTCGGCCGGGGCTGTCATCCTCCGGGAAGATCATGCGCAGCCGCTCCGGCGGGATGGTCTGCGCCAGCCGCGCGCGCTCCACGTCGCGCCGCCAGGCGCCGGAGAGCCAGAGGCCCATCACCTTGCCCCAGAGCAGAGAATGCTCCGGCTTCCAGGGCTCCGGCTCGCCCAGCACCAGGAATTCCGGCGCGGCGAGCCGGCCGCGCACCGCGATCCAGGCATTCACGCCGTCCGCATAGGCCTGCAGCAGGTCGCGCGCCTCCGGGCTGATCGCCTCCAGATCCGCCCTTGCCCGCTGCGACAGGCCAAGCGTGCGGGAGAAGCGGTCGAGCCGCAGCGCCGTGGGACCGGCGATCTCGGCCAGTCGTCCCTCCGCGCCGCGGCGCATCGCCTCCATCTGGAACATGCGGTCGCGCGCGTGCAGGTAGCCCAGCGCCACCGCGGCGTCGCGCTCGGTTTCCGCCGCGATGCGCGGAATGCCGTCCTGGTCGAGCGTCACGGTGACCGGCGCGGAGAGGCCGGCGATTGGCAACTCCTCCCGCACGGGCGGCAGCGAGGTGTAGACCAGCGCGACGGCGAAGGAGACGCCGATCACCGCAAGCACGAGCAGCAGGGCGAGGAGACGGCCGCCGAAGCGGAGGAGGGCGCGCATGGCCGCTGAGTTGGCCCGGCCTGCGCGGCTTGGGAAGCCCGGCCCGGTCATCGCGCGGCCGCCCGCGCCAGGGCGGCGGCGATGCCGGCCTCGATGCGCTCCGCGACCGGGCGGGCGTAGTGGGTGGCGTCGCGGAACATGGCAGGGTCGCGGGTCATCGGGTCGTCATGCCGGAAATCCAGCAGGCTGGCCCGCGCCCGGGCGGCCAGCGCGGCGCGCAGCGCGTCCAGGCAGGCGGTGCCGTTGCGCGCCGCGGCGCTGCCGG
>NZ_JAPSMD010000093.1 GCF_027856955.1 Falsiroseomonas oryzae
CTGCCGCAGGTGGCGCCGGCCCCGGTGGTCGTGGCCGCCGCGCCGCCTCCGCCGCCGCCCGCCGCCGTGGTGCGCAGCTTCCCGCGGCTCAGCACCCTGCGCGCCTGCTGCTGGCCGATCGGCGAGCCGGGCCAGCCCGGCTTCCGGTTCTGCGCGGCCGAGGCGATCACCGGGAAGCCCTATTGCCCGGAGCACGCCGCCGTCGCCTACGTGAAGGCCCGCGACCGGCGCGAGGACGCGGCCTGACCGCCATGCGCCCCGGCTGTCACGCCGGGGCGACTGCCTGGGCCCGGATGTGTCAAGCGGGCCTGACAACCCTCTTCCCATCCGCTCCGGCGTCCTACATCCTGTCGGACAGGTAAGGGACAGGTGGGAATGCGCATCCTGCTGGCCGAGCCGCGCGGCTTCTGCGCCGGCGTCGTGCGTGCGATCGAGATCGTGGAACGGGCGCTCGCCCTGCATGGGGCGCCCGTCTATGTGCGCCACGAGATCGTCCACAACCGCCACGTGGTGGAGGACCTGCGCGCGAAGGGCGCCGTCTTCGTCCACGAGCTGAGCGAGGTGCCGCCGGGCGCGCTGACCATCTTCTCCGCGCACGGGGTGGCCCGCGCGGTGGAGAAGGACGCCGCCGAGCGCGGCCTGGACGTGCTGGACGCCACCTGCCCGCTGGTCACCAAGGTCCATGTCGAGGGCCGGCGCTACGCGCGCGAAGGCCGCGCGGTGATCCTGATCGGCCATGACGGCCACCCGGAGGTCGAGGGCACGCTCGGCCAGATCGACGGCGAGATTCACCTGGTGGCGGATGTGGCGGACGTCGCCGCGCTGCCGATCGACCCGGCGCGGAAGGTCGCCTACGTCACCCAGACCACGCTCTCGGTGGATGACACCAAGGAAGTCATCGAGGCGATCAAGGCGCGCTTCCTGGACGTGGTGGGCCCGGGCACGCGCGACATCTGCTACGCCACCCAGAACCGCCAGACCGCGGTGCGCGACCTGGCCAGCGAATGCGACGTGGTGCTGGTGGTAGGCGCGGCGAACAGCTCCAACTCCAGCCGCCTGCGCGAGATCGCGGAGGAATGCGGGGCCCGCGCCTTCCTCATCGCCGATGCCGGCGCGCTGACCGCCGCCATGGTGCGCGGCGCCCGGACCGTGGGCATCACCGCCGGCGCCTCTGCCCCCGAACGCCTGGTGGAGGAGGTGATCGCCACCCTCAAAGCGCTGGGCGCCGCCGAGGTGGCTGCCCTGCCCGGCATCACCGAGGACGTCACCTTCCGCCTGCCCACCCGGCTGCAGGCCGCGGCCGAATAGAGCGGGGCCCGATCAGGGATCGGGCCAGGCGCTTCGGGCTTTTCCCGTGCCGTCGCAGCGGGTAGGTGTCGCGCAAGCGTCACACGGGAGAATGCCATGATCACGCGCCGCCGCCTGGCCGGGCTGCTGGCCGCCGCGCCGCTCGCCGCCCCTGCGCTGGGGCAGGGAGCCTGGACGCCGGATCGCTCCATCACCCTCGTCGTCGCCTTCGCCGCCGGCGGCGGCACGGACCTCGCCGCGCGGACCATCGCGCGCTTCATGGAGAAGGACCTCGGCGTCTCCGTCGTGGTGCTGAACCGGCCCGGCGCCGGCGGCGAGATCGGCTTCACGGAACTCGCCCGCGCGCGGCCGGACGGCCTGACCATCGGCTTCATCAACACGCCGCATATCGTCACCCTGCCGATCGAGCGGCGCACGCGCTTCCAGCTTTCGGACTTCACCCTGATCGCCAACATCGTGGACGACCCCGGCGGGCTGTGGGTGCTGGCGGACAGCCCGCATCGCAGCCTGGCCGACCTGCTGGCCGCCGCGCGCGCGCGGCCGGAGACGATCGGCTACGGCACAACCGGCATCGGCTCCGACGACCACCTGGCGATGCTGGCGCTGGAGCGGAAGTCGGGCGCGCGCTTCCTGCACGTGCCCTTCGCCGGCTCCGCCCAGGTGAAGCAGAACCTGCTGTCCCGAGCGATCCCGGTGGCGGTGATGAACGTCGCGGAAGGCGTGATCGAGCAGCGGCAGGGCGTGCTGCGGCCGCTGGCGCAGATGGGCGAGACGCGCTGGGCGCCGCTCGGCGACGTGCCGACGCTGCGGGAACTCGGCTTCGACGTGGTCGAGGGCTCGATGCGCGGCATGGCCGCGCCGGCCGGCATGCCGCCCGCGGTGCTCGAGCGGCTGGCGCTGTCCATCCGCCGCACGGTGGAGGACCCGGAATTCCAGGCGGCCGCCGTGCAGCAGAACCTGCCGCTGCGCTTCCTGGCGCCGGACGCCTATGCGGCGGAGCTGCGCGCCCTGCAGGCGCGCTACCAGGCGCTCTGGGCCGAGCATCCCTGGCGCGACCAGTAGCCCGTGATCGGCCCGGTCGTGTCCACCGATGGTGGACACGACGAAGCGCGTGCAGCGCCGGACCATCGACGCAGACCGCCCACACCCTTCCGGAAGGCGGTGCGCCCGCCTAGGTAAGGCGCCAAGAACGTCCGAGGAGAAGAATGATGCGCCGCCGCACGCTGGGCCTTGCCGTGCCCGCCGGCCTTGCCCTGGCCGCGCTCCGCCCCGGGGCTGCGCGCGCGCAGGCCGGGGGGGACTATCCCAACCGCCCGATCCGCATGATCGTCGGCTTCGCCGCCGGGGGTGGCACCGACATCACCGCCCGCACGCTGCAGCCGAAGCTGCAGCAGTTGCTGGGGCAGTCCATCGTCATCGACAACCGCCCGGGCGCCGGCGGCAACCTGGCCACCGACCTGACGGTGCGCGCCGCGCCGGATGGCTACACGCTGCTGATGGGCACCATCGCCGCGCTGGCGATCAACCCGACGCTCTACCGCAACCTGTCCTTCAACCCGCAGACCGACCTGACGCCGATCAGCCAGGCGGGCTCCATCCTGAACGTGCTGGTCGTGCCGGTGGACCGCCCCTGGCGGAGTGTGGCGGAGCTGATCGCCGCGGCGAAGGCGCGGCCGGACACCATCACCTACGGCTCCTCCGGCGTCGGCGGCGCGGGGCACCTGGCCGGCGCGCTGCTGGACCAGATGGCGGGCATCACCACGGTGCACGTGCCCTATCGCGGCGGCGGCCCGCTGATGACCGACCTGGTGGGCGGCAAGGTGGACTACGCGTTCTCCACCGCGCCCACCGCCATCCCGCAGATCGAGGCGGGCAAGCTGCGCGCGCTCGGCGTGCCGACGCTCGCGCGCTCCCCGCTGCTGCCGCAGGTGCCGACGGTGGCGGAGACGCTACCGGGCTACGAGGTCGGCAACTGGTACGCGCTGGTCGGGCCGCGCGGCCTGCCGCGGCCCATCGTGGACCGGCTGGCCCAGGCCATGCGCGCGACGCTGGAGGATACCGAGGTGCGCCGCCACCTGGCGACCCACGGCGTCGAGCCCACGCCCTCCACGCCCGAGGAACTCGGCCGCTTCATCCGCGACGAGACGGCGAAGTGGGCACCGATCATCCGGGCCAGCGGCGCGACCGTGGAATAGGCGCGGCCGCGGGGGCGGCGGCCCGCCTTCCGCCCGCCCCCGTTCCGGGGTAATGCCCGGCCGCGATGCGCCACTTCCTGGAATTCGAGAAGCCGATCGCCGAACTCGAGGGCAAAATCGAGGAACTGCGCCGGACCACCGACGCGGGCGGCATCGACGTGGCCGACGAGGTCGGCAAGCTCACCGACAAGGCGGAGGCGCTGCTACGGCAGACCTACGCCAAGCTCTCGCCCTGGCAGAAGACGCTGGTGGCGCGCCATCCCGACCGGCCGAAGGCGCTGGACTACGTGCGCGCGCTGGTCACCGAATGGACGCCGCTGGCCGGCGACCGCGCCTATGCCGACGATGCGGCGGTGGTGGCCGGGCTCGGTCGGTTCCGCGGCCACGCGGTCGCGGTGCTCGGCACCGAGAAGGGCCGCGACACCGAAAGCCGGGTGAAGCACAATTTCGGCATGGC
The DNA here is from genome assembly GCF_027856955.1 of Falsiroseomonas oryzae. GTDB lineage: Bacteria > Pseudomonadota > Alphaproteobacteria > Acetobacterales > Acetobacteraceae > Falsiroseomonas > Falsiroseomonas oryzae. Next base: position 3,961 of record NZ_JAPSMD010000093.1, read on the forward strand.
GCGGCCGGAGGGCTACCGCAAGGCGCGGCGCGTCATGGACCTCGCCGGCCGCTTCGGCCTGCCGATCCTGAGCTTCGTGGACACCGCCGGCGCCTTCCCGGGCATCGAGGCCGAGGCACGCGGCCAGGCGGAGGCGATCGCGCGCTCCATCGAGGCGGGTCTCGACGCGCCGGTGCCCTTCATCGCGACTATCATCGGGGAAGGCGGGTCGGGCGGCGCCATCGCGCTGGCCGCGGCGGACCGCGTGCTGATGCTGGAACACGCGGTCTACTCGGTGATCAGCCCCGAAGGCTGCGCCAGCATCCTGTGGCGCGATTCGGCCCAGGCGCCGACCGCCGCCGAGGCGCTGCGCATGACGGCCGAGGATTTGCGCAAGCTGGCGCTGGTGGACCAGGTGGTGCCGGAGCCGCTGGGCGGCGCGCATCGCGAGCCCGCCGCGATCATCGCGGCGGTCGGCGAACGGATCTGGACCTGCCTGGAGCCGCTGCTCGAGCTGGACGGCGCCACGCTGCGCGCCCGCCGCCGCGAGAAGTTCCTGGAGATGGGCCGCGCCGGCGTCGTCTGATCGGCGCTAAAGCATTTTCAAGCCAAGCGGAATCGCTTGGCGACTCGGAGAATGCGCCAAGGCTACAGCCGCCAGCGGCGGTGTTGCCACAGCCACTGGCCCGGATACTCGCGCACCCAGCCGGCGACCACGTCGTTCATCGCCTGCGTCGTGGCCGTGACGTCCACTTGGCCGCGCGCGTCGCGCACCGGGTCGATCGCCTCCGTCAGTTCCAGGCGGAAGCGGTTGCCGGGCAGGCGGATGGCGCGGGCACCGTGCACCGGCGCGTCGAAGCGCCGCAGCAGCCGCGCCAGCAGCGGATTGGCGCTGGCCTCCCGCCCCAGGAAGCGGATGCGCGGGCCGCGGCCGAAGCGCTGGTCCACCAGCATGCCGAGATGCAGGCCCGCATCCAGCGCCTCCATCATGCGGACGGGGGCGGAGACGCCGGCGGGAATCAGCTCCCCCATCACGCCGCTGCGCATGCGCAGGATGTCGCGCGCGATCGCCTGGTTGTTCGGCGTGCGATAGAGCGCCGCGGAGGGCAGGCCGTAGCGCTGCGCCGCCACCGCCGGCAGTTCCCAGTTCGCCAGGTGTGCGGCGAAGATGATGGCGGGCTTGCCGTCGTCGCGCAGCCGCACGAAGCGCTCGATGCTGTCGGGCGGGATCTCCACGCGGCCGGTGTTCGGCTTGTCCGGATCGAAGTCGAACAGCGTCGCCAGGTGGACGTATTCGCAGGCGGTGCGACCGAGGTTGTCCCAACTCTCGCGCAGGATCGCCGCGCGCTCCGCGGCAGGCTTCTCCGGGAAGGCGGCGTCGATGTTCTCGCGCGCGATGCGGTGGGCGGAGGTCAGCGGGCCGAGCAGCTTCGCCCCCGCGGCGCCGAGGTTCGAGGCGCGGTCCGGCCCGAGCGAGCGCACCAGCGCGAAGGCACCGCGCACCAGCGCGGCGAGGGATTCGTCGGCGAGGCTGCGGAGCGTTTCGCGCATCCTCAGAACTGTCGGCCCGCGCAGTTCCGCGGGCCGAGCGCGCGAAGGCGCGCCGCGCACAAACCGCCAGTGACATCCAGCGCGGCAGCGGCCTGCGCGAAGCCAAGCCGCCGGAGGCGGCGCGTCGTGCCGGCGGCACGCCTCCGGCGTGACGCGTCTGAGGGCATACTAGAGAGTCACGATGATCTTGCCGAAGACGCGGCGGGATTCCAGGCGCTCCAGCCCCTCGGCGAAGCGCTCCAGCGGCACCACGGTGTCGAGCACCGGGCGAATGCCCGCCGCCATCTTCGCCAGGCCGTTCGCAACGTTCTCGATACGGCAGCCGAAGCTGCCGAAGATGTGGAGCTGGCGCTGGAACAGCATCATCAGGTTGGTCTCGGCCGTGACGCCGGAGGTGGAGCCGCAGGTCACCAGCCGCCCGCCCATGCGGAGCGAGAGCAGGGAGGCCGCCCAGGTCACGGCGCCGACATGCTCGAACACCACGTCCACGCCGACCTTGTTGGTCACGCGCCGCGCGACGGAGGAGAAATTCTTCTCGCTGTAGTTCACCACATGGTCGGCGCCGAGGTCCTTCGCCTTGGCGCATTTCTCGTCATCGCCGGCGGTGGCGATGACCGTGCAGCCCATCGCCTTGGCGATGCGGATCGCGGCGGAGCCGATGCCGCTGCCGGCGGCCTGCACCAGGATGGTCTCGCCGGGCTGCAGCTTCGCGTTGTCGAACAGCATGTGCTCGACCGTGCCGAAGGTGACGGTGGAGCAGGCGGCGTCCTCGAAGCTGACGTTCTCCGGCACCTTCACCAGCGTGCGCGCGGGCCAGTTCGCGACCTCGCGCGCGAAGCCGTCGATGTGGAAGCCGGCGACGCCCTGCACGTTCTCGCACAGGTTGTCGCGGCCGGCGCGGCAGGCGGCGCAGGTGCCGCAGGTGCGCGCGCCATAGGGCGTCGCCTTGTCGCCGATCTTCCAGCCGGTGACGCCTTCGCCGATGGCCACCACTTCGCCCGCCGCCTCGGCGCCGACAACCAGCGGCAGCTGCCGCTGCGCGAAGGCCATGCCGCGCCAGCCCCAGACATCGATGTGGTTCAGCGAGACGGCGCGGAGGCGCAGCTGCAGCTCGCCCGGGCCGGGCGGCGGCGCGTCCGGGATCTCCTCCAGCCGCAGGTCGCGGTCGCCGTGCAGTCGCAACGCCCGCATCAGGCCGGCTCCCCGCTGATCACCAGGCAGACATTCTGCCCACCGAAGCCGAAGGAGTTCGACAGCACGTTGGTCACCTTCGCCGGACGCGCGGCATTCGGCACCACGTCCAGCGTGATGGCCGGGTCCGGCTCCTCGTGGTTGATGGTGGGCGGCAGCACCTGGTCGCGCAGGGCGAGCAGGCTGAATGCCGCCTCGATGGCGCCGGCGGCCGACAGCGTGTGGCCGATCATCGACTTGTTGGAGGAGATCGGCGGCGCGCCCTCGCCGAAGACGGCGCGCATGCCCAGCGTCTCCATCTTGTCGTTCTCCGGCGTGCCGGTGCCGTGCGCGTTGACGTAGTCGATCGCGCCGGGCTCCAGCCCCGCATCCTCGATGGCGTTGCGCATCGCCCGGATGATGGCGCCGCCATCGGGGTTGGAGCGCGTGCGGTGGAAGCTGTCGGACTTCTCGCCGCAGCCGCGGATCAGGCCGAGCACCTTCGCGCCGCGCGCCCGCGCATGCTCGAGGCTCTCCAGCACCAGGCAGGCGGCGCCCTCGCTCATCACGAAGCCGTCGCGCGTCTTCTCGAAGGGGCGGGCGGCGCGCGCCGGATCATCGTTCCGGGTGGAGAGGGCGGAGAGCAGGGAGAAGCGGATCAGCGCCTCCGGCTGGACCGTGCCGTCGGCGCCGATGGCCAGTGCCGCCTCCGCCTCGCCGCGGCGGATCGCCTCCACGCCCAGCTGGATGGCGCTGGCGCCGGTGGCGCAGGCGGTGCTGATCGCGATCGGCGCGCCGCGCGTGCCGAGGCGTTCGGCCAGCCGCTCGCCCACGCCGGCGAAGGCCGCCAGCTCGTACAGCTCGTCCCAGCGCGCCGCCGCCTCGACCAGGGCCGGATAGGCCGGCGCGTTCGGCGCGGCGCGGCGCGCCAGGGCGAAGCGGTAGGGCCACTCCGTCTCCACCGGTGGCATGCCGAGCATGAGCGGGCCGGGGAAGCCGCCCCCCCTGGTTCCACTGGGCCCGAAGCCCGCGGTCGCCAGCGCCTCCTCCGCCGCCAGCGTCGCGTAGCGCGTGACGCGCTGCGCGGAGACCATGGCCCCGGTGTCCTCGTTCGGCAGGTCCACCGTGCCGGCGATGGTGGTGCGCAGGTGGTCGGTCGGGAAGCGGGTGATCCGGCGGATGCCGGAACGCCCGGCGCGCAGCGCCGCCCAGTTGTCCACGATGCCGAGGCCGAGCGGCGTCACCAGGCCGATGCCGGTCACCGCCACCAGCGGCCGCCCGGCGTGGTCGCGCAGCGCGGCGCTCATGGCTGATCTCCTGCCGGGATCGCCGAGAGATGCGCCAGCGCCTCCCCGCGCCAGGCAGCGAAGCCGGTGACCAGGATGTCGGTCGGCGCATCCTCGAAGGGCGCCTCCAGCGGCTCCATCGGCGCGGGAAAGCGGCCCTCGGACAGGCACAGCGCGGCGAGCGCGATGTTGGCCGGGAAGGTCGCTTCCACGCCCCAGCCGATCCGGCTGCCGGTGGCGCGCACCGCCAGCGGGCGCGCGAAGCCGCCCAGCACCTCGCGTTCGAGCACCGTCGCCGTCGTGGCGCCGGTGCAGCCGGAGATCACGGGCAGCCGCCCCTCGGGCAGCCGCTTCGCGAGGCGGGCATAGGCCTGCGCCATCGCCTCATGCCCCGGATCGGCAGCGCTGCGCCGCGCCTGACCTGTGGCGATGGCGCCGAGCCGGGCCAGGCCGCGCACGCCGCGTGCCCGCGCCCCCTCGGCGGTCTCCAGCACCAGGAAGGCGCCCTGCGTGCCGGTGACCGCGCCCGGCGCATCCTCGCGCGAGAAGACCGGCGTCCAGGGACCGCGGCGCAGCACGCCGGCGGCGTTGTAGAGCAGCAGCATGTCCCAGCGCGGCGCCACATAGGCGCCGCCCACCAGCGCGATGCGCGAGCTGCCGGAGGCCAGGCGCGCGGCGCCGATCCGCACCGCGTCGGCGCCAGCCGATTCCTCGCCCATGAAGGTGCGGGACGCGCCTGTGACGCCATGGACGATGGAGATGTTGCCGGCCAGCAGGTTGGAGAGCTGCGCCAGGAACAGCGTGGGGCGAAGCCCGGTCGCCAGCATCTCGTTCAGCTTCACCGCGGCCTGCTCCGGCGGCAGCGGCGCCAGCGCGGCCAGCACGGCATCGTCCAGCGCGATGTCCCGCTCGCCGCCGCCGGCGGCGACGATCAGATCCATCTCGCCCACCAGGCCGCGGGCGCCGGCGTCGTCGATGGCGAGGCCGGCCGCATAGGTGCCCAGGCGCTGCCAGCCCTCCATCTGGCGCTGGTCGCCCTTCTTCGGGATCTGGCGATCCAGCTCCAGCGCCGGGCCGGGGTGGATGGGGTAGGGGGCGAAGCTCGCTGCATCGACCAGCGGCGGAGCGGTGCCCGCCAGTGCCGCCAGATGCGCCGCCCGCCCTTCGCCCGCGCAGGAGACGAGGCCGACGCCGGTCACCCAGATGTCGTTGTCCGCCATGGCTCAGGCCTGTCCCGGCAGGCCGATCCGCCGCGCCGTGTCGCGCATCATCTGCTCCAGCTCCGGGGCGGGGAAGGGCATCACGCGATACGTGATCTCGGCATCGGCCACGCGCTTCCCGGCCGACTCGATCCGCGCCTCCACCACCGCATAGCCCGAGCCGTCATGCACGAGCTTCGCGCCGACGGTCAGCTCCGCCCCCGGCGTGACGAAGCCCCGGAACTTCGCCTCGCCCACCTTCGACAGGAAGGGCATGCGGGTCAGCCCGTTCAGGGCCAGCAGCAGCCAGCCGCCGGTCTGCGCCATCGTCTCCACCATCAGCACGCCGGGCAGGATCGGGTGGCCGGGGAAATGCCCCTCGAAGACCGGGCTTTCCATGGGCACGGTCGAGGCGACGCTGATCGAATCGGGACCGAGCTCCACCACCCGGTCCACCATCTGGAAGTATTCGAGCCGCATGGCCGCCCGGGATCTGCCGCGCCCGACCGCCGCGTCAGGCGGCGCCCTTCGCCGCGACCAGCTCCTCGATCCGCTGGGCCAGGTTGCCCATGACGAAATACTGCTCGGCCGGCGCCTTGCCGGCATTCACTTCCTGCGTCCAGGCCTCGACCGGCACCTTGATGCCGAAGGCCTTGTCGATGGCGAAGACGATATCGAGGAAGTCCAGGCTGTCGATGCCGAGGTCGTTGATGACGTGCGCCTGCGGCGTGATCTTCTCCCGCGGGACTTCGCTGTTCTCGGCGATGATCTCGGCAATACGGTCGAACACCGGGGAGGTCATGGATCAGGCTCCGGGCGGAGGGGGGCCGGCGGCGCGGCACACGGGGCCGCCTCTTCGCGCGATCCGGCCGGCTTGTCCAGCGGCCGGCCGCCGGGGGGCAGCCCCGCATGGCCGGCGCCCCGGGGCCGGACGCAAGGGCCCGGCAATGGCCGGGCCCCTCCCTGGAAGGTCGGTCGTGACGGCTCAGACGAAGAGGATGTCGCCCGCGCCCAGCTCCGGCGCGCCGGAGAGGGTCGCCACCATCTGCCGCGCCGCGCCGCCGGCGCCGTCGCCGTCGAACCAGAGCCGGCCGGTGTCGGTCTCGTAGACCAGCTGCGCCACGCCGCGCTGGTCGGCCAGGCCGCTGTCGTTGGCGAGGAAGCGGCCGGGCTGGTCCAGCAGCAGGCCGGGCGCCAGGCCGCGGCTGCCGGTGGGGTCGAAGCCGGCCAGAGACAGCACCAGCGCATCCTCGAGGTGGACGAAGCCGAGCACCAGGTCCGCCTCGCCGAAGGCGGGGATGGCGCTGAAGACGAAGGCATCGGTCTCGGTGCCGCCGATCAGCACGTCGCGACCGGCGCCGCCATCCAGCGTGTCGGCCCCCTCCCCGCCGATCAGCCGGTCGGCCTCCGCCCCGCCGTTCAGAACGTCGTTGCCGCCACGGCCATCGATCACGTCGCTGCCGCCATGGCCGAGGAGGACGTTGGCGGCGCCGTTGCCGACCAGCCCGTTGCCCAGCACGTTCCCGGCGAGGGTGAAGGCCTCGTTGCCCGTCACCATCCCGTTCTCGATGAAGTCGGCCAGGGTGTAGTCGGCGCGCCAGCCCTCGAAGAAGCCGGTCCGCTGGGCGCGTTCCACCAGGACGGTGTCGATGCCGCCGCCCTCGGCTTCCAGCACGCGGTCCCACTGCTCCATGGTGAAGGCATCGGCCGAGCCTGCCGGCTTCGCCACGTCGCGCAGCACGTAGGTGTCGTTGCCGAACTCGCCGAACAGCGTGTCCGCGCCCTCCCCGCCGGAGAGGGTGTCGGCGCCGTCGCCGGCCACCAGCCGATCCCGCCCGCCGCCGCCGGTCAGCGCGTTGTCCAGCACGTTGCCGACCAGCGTGAAGTCGTTCGGGCCGACGACGATGCCGTTCTCGATGTTGGCGCCGAGGGTGTAGTTCGAGACCAGGCGCCCCAGCCCGTTGGACCAGGCCGCGGTGAGATAGACCGTGTCCGTGCCGCCGTTCGCCGCTTCCAGCACGTCGTCGCGGAAGGCGCCGACGTAGATCTGCCCGGAGTACCAGTCGAAGACGTCGCCGATCACATAGGTGTCGTCGCCGAACTCGCCGTAGAGCGTGTCCCAGCCGAGCCCGCCATCCAGCGTGTCGGCGCCGTCGCCTGCCACCAGCCGGTCGTTGCCGACGCTGCCGGCCAGGCGGTTGTCCAGCGTGTTGCCGATCAGGGTGAAGCTGCCCTCGCCCTGCGCCTCGGCCGCCTCGACATGGGCGCCCAGCGTGTAGCTGGCGGTCAGCTGCCCGCTCCAGCGGCCGATGGAGGCCTGCAGCAGCACCGTGTCGAAGCCGCCATTCGCGAACTCCGTCACGCCGTCCCACACATTCCCGGCCATCGGGTCCCAGTTGATCTGGCCGAGGTCGTAGGTGTCGTCGCCCAGGCTGCCGGAGAGCTGGTCCCAGCCCAGGCCGCCTTCCAGCCGGTTCGCGGCGCTGTCGCCGCCGATCGTGTCGTTGAAGTTGCTGCCGCGGATGTTCTCCACCGAGCGGAAGCGGTCGCCGAAGGCGTCGCCGGTATTCGGCACCACCGCGCCCGTCACCGAGACGACCGGCACCAGGGAGACGCGGATGGCGGTGGCGGAAAGCCCGTAGTCCACCAGGTCGATGCCCTGGCCGCCATCCATGCTGTCCACCCCGGCGCCGCCGGCGAAGGTGTCGTTGCCGTCCTCGCCCAGCATGGTGTCGTTGCCGGCCAAGCCCTGCATCAGGTCGTTGCCGCCGCCGCCCTCGAAGCGGTCGGCGACGCTGCGGCCGAACAGCACGTCGCCGAAGCGGGACCCGCGCACGCCCTCCATCTCGATGTAGCGGTCGCCGGAGGCGTCCCCGGTGCCGAGCGACTGGCTCAGCCCGTTGTCGGAGAAGTCGACCCGCACGCCGGCGGTCGCGTTCTCGTAGGAGGCGATATCGAAGCCATTGCCGCCATGCAGCCAGTCGCCGCCGCCGCCGCCGATCAGCACGTCGTTGCCGATCTCGCCGTAGAGCGAGTCGCCGAACTGGCCGCCATCCAGCACATCGTTGCCGCGGCCGCCCTTCAGCACGTTGAACCGCTCGTCGCCGATCAGCGTGTCGCCATGCATCGAGCCGATCAGCCCCTCGATCTCGATGAAGCTGTCGCCCAGCGCATGGCCGGTGTTGCCGATGGCGTTCGCCAGGCTGACGCGCACCCCGGCATCGGCGCGGGCGTAGGCGGCGTAGTCGAAGCCCTCGCGGCCGTTCAGCAGGTCGGCGCCGGCGCCGCCCTCCAGCACGTTGGCGACCGCGTTGCCCAGCAGCGTATCGTTGCCGGCGCTGCCCACGGCGTTCTCGATCCAGGTCTGGATCCGGCCGGTGATGTCGGGCACCAGCTCCGCCATGGCGATGTTGTTGGTCTGGCCGCCGACAGAGCTGAATGCGCCGGGCCGCAGGTCCACCATCTGGTTGCCGGTGAAGCCGGAGACGTCCAGCGTGTCGATGCCGCCGGCATCGTAGATCGCGATGTTGGGCGCGGTGTTCAGCGCGAAGTCGTAGATCGCCTTCTGCCGGCCGCCGATGGTGGTGCCGAAGCCGTAGGTGTCGTCGCCGCGGCGCGTCTCGGAATTGGCGCCATAGAGACGCTGGATCGCCGCGATGTCGTGCAGCAGCGGGGTTTCCGGCTGGCCCGGGACATCGAAATAGGACATCACCGTGTACTGCTTGGTGTCCTCCTTGTATTCGGCGTGGATGTTGTACTCGATGTCCACGACCGGCGCGGCGTTGTAGTTGCCGGGATGGTCCAGGCCGATCGCGTGGCCGATCTCGTGCACCACCACCCAGAAGTTTCGGTCGCCGATGACCGGAGTGGCCATGCCGGGCTCGTTGCGGTTCAGCCACACGTCGCCGTCGCGCGAATCGTGGTCGGCGTCGTCGGGCCCGATGGCGAAGGCGCCCGAGCCGTCGGAGGTGTGGTAGTAGGTGCCGAACAGCATCGTCGCGGCGTTCGACTGGATGGCGCCGGGGTCCATCACCAGGTCGAAGCGGATATTGGCCAGGTCGGACCAGAGGTCGAGCGCGGTGAACACCGCGCTGCGCTGCCAGGCGTTGAGCGGCCCGAAGGTCGCGCCCTCGTTGTGGTCGTCGAAACTCTCGTAGTCCTCCGGCACGCTGCGGCGGAACGCCCAGCTGACGGCCGCGCCCTCGCCGATCGGGCCGCCCCATTTCTCGCCATCGCGCGTGATGGCCAGGGCGGCTTCGGCGGTGGTCTTGCTGTTGGTGGGGGGCAGGCCGTTCGGCATGGGATGCTCCTCGGGGACGGGTCGTTGCTGACCCGGGCATCCTCGGGGAGCGGTCGGGGCGCCGCTGTGCGGCCGCGCACACCGGCGCGGGGGGCTTCCATTCGGCCGCGCGCGGCCCGACATACCGGCCACGCACCGAGCGGGCCGAGACCCGCCGGGCGCAGACCGGGGAGTTCACCGATGCGACGTATCCTGATGGCGACCGCGCTGGCCTGCGGGCTGTTGCCCGCCCTCGTTCCCCACGCGGCCGCGCAAGGCACGCCGGCCGCATCGCGGACGCTGACCATCGGGATGGGCGGGGTGCCGACGGGCTACGACCCGCACTACCACTCGACCAACAACAACAACGCCCAGCTGCGGCAGATCTTCAACCCGCTGATCGACATCGACACCCAGGGCCGGCCCTTCGGCGTGCTGGCCGAATCCTGGCGCGTGGTGGACGACCTGACCTGGGAGTTCCGCCTGCGCGAGGGCATCCGCTTCCACGACGGCACGCCCTTCTCGCCGGAGGACATCGCCTTCACCATCGCCCGGGTCCCGACCATCCCGAACAGCCCGGGCCCCTTCACCACGCAGGTCCGCCCGATCTCCCGCGTGGAGATCGTGGATGCGCGCACCGTGCGCCTGCACACAGCCGCGCCGACACCCTTCCTGGAACGCGACATCGCGCAGGTGATGATGCTGTCGCGGACCATCCACGCGAACGCCCAGCTCGCCGACTTCAATGCGGGCCGCGCGCTGGTGGGCACCGGCGCCTACCGCCATGTCTCGCTGAGCCTGGGCGAGCGGCACGAGATCGTGCGCAACCCCGATTTCTGGGGCGAGCGTCCGGCATGGGACCGCGTGGTGACGCGCTTCATCACCAACCCCGGCGCCCGCACCGCCGCGCTGCTGGCCGGCGACGTGGACCTGATCGACGCGGTGCCCGTCACCGACGTCGCGCGGCTTTCCGCCGAGCCGCGCATCGCGCTGTTCGCGACGGACAGCAACACCACGGCCTTCATGTTCCCCGACGCGGCGCGCGACAACCCGCCGCACATCACCGACAAGGCCGGCAACCCGCTGCCGCGCAACCCGCTGCGCGACCTGCGCGTGCGCCAGGCGATCAGCCTGGCCATGCCGCGCGACGCCATCGTGGAACGGCTGATGCAGGGCCAGGGCACGCCGGCGGAGCAGATCGCCTCCCGCGCGCTGCCCGACCGCGCGCCGGGCATGGCCGCGCTGCCGACCGACCTGAACCGTGCCCGCGCGCTGCTGCGCGAGGCCGGCTACCCCGACGGCTTCCGCATGACCATCCACGGGCCGAACGGCTTCATCGTGGGCGACGCGGACATCCTGCAGGCGGTGGCGCAGGCGCTGACGCGCATCGGCATCGAGACCCGCGTGGAGGTGATCCCGCCCGCGCCCTTCTTCACCCGCGCGACGGCGCGCGAATTCTCCTTCTTCTTCTCGACCTTCACCGCCAACACCGCGGCGGTGATGCTGCGCCAGGTGGTGATGACGCGCGACCCGCAGCAGGGCCTCGGCGCCTTCAACCGAGGCCACTACTCCTCGCCCGCCGTGGACGTCCCGCTGGCGGAGGCGCTGCGCACCATGGACGAACCCCGGCGCAACGCGCTGGTCGCCCAGGCCATGCGCGCGGCGGTGGACGACCTGGCGGTGATCCCGCTGATGTATGTGCGGGTGAACTGGGCGGGCAGCCGCGCGAAGGTGCGCTACGACGCCCACCCGTCCTGGTTCACCAACGCGCTGCTGGCCAGCCCGGCGGAATAGCCGGTCCGGCCGTCGGGCGGTCAGCGGCCGCCCGGCGGCAGCAGCGCGTCGCGGCACTCGCGGTCCGTGGCGGCCTGGCGCGCCAGCACCACCGGCGCCGTGTCCAGCGGCGTCGGCGCCGCGCCA
>NZ_JAPSMD010000094.1 GCF_027856955.1 Falsiroseomonas oryzae
CGCGGCATGCCCGCGCCGCTCGCCGCGCGCATCTCGGCCGATGCGGCGCGCGCGCTGTCCACGCCGGAGACGCGCACGCGGCTGGCCGCGCTGGGCGCCGAGCCGGAGCCGATGGCGCCGGACGCCTTCGCGGCCTACATCGACGCCGACATCGCCAAGTGGCAGCGCGTCGTCCGCGAGCGCAACATCACCCTGGAGTAGAGTTCCGCATGATCCGTCTCGCGACCTTCCTCTCCCCCGGCGACGTGCGGCCGCGGCTCGGCGCGGCGGAGGGCGAGGAAATGATCGACCTGACGGCCCATCTCGGGCCGGACTGGGACATGCGGCGCGCGCTGAAGCTGCCGCTGCCGGCGCTGCGCAGCCAGGTGTCGAACGCGAAGGTCCGGCTGCCGCTGGCCGCCTGCCACCTGCTGCCGCCCATCCCGGACCCGGGCAAGATCTTCTGCGTCGGCAAGAACAGCAGGGTGCACCGCGCGGAGCTGGTGGCGCAGGGCATGCTGAAGGAGGACCCGCAGGAGCCGACCAGCTTCATCAAGCTGAACGAGACGCTGGTGGGCGAGGGCGCGCGCGTGGTGCGGCCGGAGGGCATCGCGACCTTCGACTACGAGCCGGAGCTGGCCTTCATCGTCACCGCCCGCGCCTTCCAGGTGCCGCGGGAGCGTGCGCGGGAGTACGTGGGCGCGATCACCGTGCTGAACGACCTGACGGCGCGCGAGATCCAGAAGCAGGAGGTGCAGCTCGGCACCAAGTTCTGGGTCTCCAAGAACATGCCGGGCTTCACGCCGGTGGGGCCCTATGCCGTGCCGCTGGGCGAGATCGCCGATCCCTACGACCTCTGGCTGACCTGCGAGGTGAACGGGCAGCAGCGGCTGCGCGTGAACACCGACGAATACATCCACCGCATCGAGGGCATCATCGCGCATTTCAGCCGCTTCATGCCCTTCGAGGCCGGCGACGTGATCGCCACCGGCGCGCCGCGCGGCACGGCGATCGGGCAGCCCAACGCGGCGGAGCTCTATCTGCGCCCCGGCGATGTCTGCGTGGCGGGGCTGGAGGGCGTGATGCGGCTGACGACGCGGATCGTGGCGCCGGGGGAAGCATAGCGGCCGGCGCATTCCCGGCACGGCGAAACCGCCTAGATTGGGGCCGATGCCCCCCCCTGAGACCGCCGCACCCGACCCCGCCGAGCTGCGGCGCTTGTTCTTCCGCGTCTTTCCCGCGGTGGGGCTGGCGATGTTCGGCGCGGCGCTGGACCAGACCATCGTCGCCGCGGCGCTGCCCGCCATCGCGCGGTCGCTGGGCGAGGTGGAGCGGGTGTCCTGGATCGTCGTCGCCTATCTGGTGGCGACGACCATCGCGGCGCCGGTCTATGGCCGCATCGGCGACGCCTTCGGCCGGCGGCGGATGCTGCTGGTGGCGCTGGGGATGTATGCGGCGGGTGCGGCGCTCTGCACGGTGGCGCCGAGCCTCGACCTGCTGGCGCTGGCGCGCATCGTGCAGGGGTTCGGCGGCGGCGGGCTGATCTCGCTCTCCGTCGCGCTGATCGCGGAGGTGGTGCCGGCGCGCGAGCGCGGGCGGTTCCAGGCCTATATCGCCGCCGTCTTCGCCGCGGCCAGCGCGCTGGGGCCGGTGGCCGGCGGCGTGCTGACGGAGTTCCTGGGCTGGCGCGCGGTGTTCCTGCTGCAGCCGCCGCTGGCGTTGCTGGCGGCGATCCTGGCGGTGCGGCGGCTGCGCAACGCGGCAAAGGGCGATGCGCGGGGCTTCGCCTTCGACTGGGCCGGGCTGGTGCTGTTCGCGCTGTTCGTCGGGCCGGTGCTGCTGGCGCTGGACCAGGCGCGGCGGCTTTCGCCAGGCGGGCTGGCCGCGGCGGCCGGGTTGGCGCTGCTGGCAGGCGCCGCGCTGTGGCTGCTGTGGCGGCAGGAACGGCGCGCGCGCGATCCGCTGCTGCCGCTCGGGCTGCTCGGCGAGCCTTCGGTGTGGCGGGCCAACCTGCTCTCCGCGCTGGTCTCCGGCGCCTTCGTCGGCAGCATCGCCTTCATGCCGATCTATTTCGCGGCGGTGCGCGGGCTGGGGCCTTCCGCCGCCGGCGTGGCGCTGCTGCCGCTGGCGGTCTTCGCCGCCTTCGGCGCGATGGTCTCGGGCCGCGTGCTGGCGCGCACCGGGCGGACGATGCTGCTGGCGGGCTTCGGCCTGGGCTTTGCGGCGCTGCTGCTGGGCGTGGTGGCCTTCGGCACGGGGCGGATGCCGGTGGCGGTGCTCTCGGGGGTGCTCGGGCTGGTCTCGGTGGGGCTCGGCACCTCCTTTCCGATGGTGCAGGTGGTGGTGCAGCAGGCGGCGGGGCGGGAGCGGCTGGGCTCCGCCACCGCCTCGGTACAGTTCACGCGCTCGCTCGGCTCCGCCGCCGGCACGGCGCTGATCGGCGCGGTGCTGTTCGGCGCGCTGGTGGCGCAAGGGGGCGGTGCGGCGGAACTGTTCGTGGCGCTGGTGAATGCCGGGCCGGCGGCACTGGCCGGGCTGGACGCCGCGGCGCAGGCGGCCTTCCGCGACGCGATGACGGGCGCCTTCCGCGCGGCCTTCCTGTGCGCCGCGGCCATGGTGGCGGTGGCCGCCTGGCTGACGACGCGGGTGCCGCTGCAGCGGGTGTAGAATTGAACTGTGTAGGCGCTAGCTGCTTGTGCCTTGGCGCAAACTGGCCTGCAGTCACAGAAATCTGTTGCAGCGGAGCGCACGCAGCCTAAATTCGGGGCTGCGCGCGCTCGCTGGATGGTGCGCTGGGAGGGATTCGAACCCCCAACCTGAGGCTTACCGGGCACCCGCTCTATCCAGTTGAGCTACCAGCGCGTCGGACCAGCAGCTAGGTGCGTGTTGGCGCACGCATCTAGCTGCCCCGCCCGAATCCTACGTCTCTCCCTCTGCTTCTGACGCACAATCAACAACGTTGATCGAAGAAGCAGCGACTTCGGCGGAACTACCCGGGACATTCTGCGCCGCGGGTGATCGGGACCGTTGGCCAGGACGTGGCCTAACTCGGAATGCGCCGTTGTACCATTCCACCAGCCCCCACCTGTCCTGATCACCAATTCGCCTGAAGGTGGGGGTGTTCTTCGACAGGCTGACCCGCAGACCACGCTTCCGTTCCACGTCGTCCTTCGTGTCAAATTCGAATCCACCGGTGACAAGCGCTTCCAGAATTTCATCGGAGGACGCCGGGGCGTTGTCGGGCATGGCCGATTTCCGAGCTGTAAGAACCCGTCGTACCGCTGACGCAAAAGGCATGCCGACAAATTCGTCAGGCCTGAACTGAACTGTCGGGCGCGCCATGCCTGCGGCCTCTTCGATGGCTGCTTCGGCATACATCGGCTCGCGTCCGAGCAACTCGCAGATCTGGTTCACTAGGCGCTTGGCCTTGGCAGCTTCGGCCTCAGCAACTTCCACCCTCTCTATGGCTTTGCGAAGCACATCAACTTCGGCCACGGCCCGACTCCGTCACTTCGCGGATTGATCTAGGGCAGGACCGGCTTGGTTGCAAGACTTTTGGCAATGATGGTCCATCATGGAGCGATGTGCGGCGCATCTGCCAAGGACGCTCGTGCGTTTCCTGGCCGTTGGGTCGCGTGTCAAGGCTCCGTGCGGCTTGTGCCTGGGGCCCCCCCCCCCGTCCTCACACGGAGTTACGCCTGCGAGCTTGCCTTCGCTTGGCGGCGTGCCGGCCGCGGCGGCAGCAGCAGGTCCACCATCTGCTCGATCGTCGCGTGGTCGCAGGCGCCGTCGGGGCTCAGCTTGCGGCCGATGGCGAAGCCGTCGAAGGCCATCAGCGCGACGCGCGCCAGGCGCACCGGCGCGACGAGCTCGGCTTCCGGCAGGCAGTCGCGCAGCAGCGCGCCGATCTGCGCTTCCGCCCAGCGCAGCAGCGTGGGTTCGTAGCTGTCCTCCGGCCCGAGCGTGGAGATCGCCTCCATGAAGCAGTTGGCGAAGCCGTTGTCGGCGCGGGGGATCTCGCACCACAGCGCGTGCAGGATGGCAAAGAGGCGATCGCGCGGGGCGGGCAGTGCGTGGACATGCGCGCGCAGTGCCTCCACCCGCGCGCGGAACCAGGAATCGTAGAGGGTGAAGGCGATGCGGAACTTGGAGGGGAAGTAGACATAGACATTGGCGGTGGAGCAGCCGGCCTCGCCCGCGATCATGGTGATGGTCGTCGCGGCGTAGCCATGCGCGCGGAACAGGCGGAAGGCGGCGTCCAGGATGGCGTCCCGGACGGCCGCCTTCTTCACCTGCGCCATGCGGTCAGGCCCGCGCGATGAAGGCGAGCGCCTGCGGCACCCAGGGGCCGTCGGGCTCGCCGCCGGCGAAGCAGGCGGTGAAGTGGTTGCGACCGGGCATGGCGATGCGCGCCACGCTGCCCCCGGCCGCGGCGCAGGCGGCTTCCAGGCGTTCGGCCTGCGGGATCAGGTGGGCGAAGTCGGCGGTGCCGTGCGCCAGCAGCATCGGGCGCGGCGGTGCATCCAGGTAGTTGAGCGGGCTGGCGAGCCGCTCGTTGCCCTCCGCGCCGAGGAAGCGCGGCCGCATCGACAGGCCGGAGCCCTCGCCGAACTCGTAGCAGCCGGAGATCGGCAGCACGCCGCGCAGCACCTCCGGCGGCAGGGCGCGCGGGACCTGCCAGTCGCGCCGCGTGCCGAGCAGCGCGGCGTAGTGGCCGCCGGCGGAATGGCCGCCGACGAAGAGGCGCGCGGGATCGCCGCCCCAGCGCGCGGCGTTGCAGTGCAGCCAGGCGACGGCGTCGGCGCAATCCTCGAAGCCCGCGGGGAAGACGTGCTGCGGCGCCAGGCGGTAGCCGGCGGAGGCGAAGGTAATGCCGGCGGCCTGGAAGGCCGGCGCCATGAAGGCCATCCATTCCTTGTAGCCGGAGGTCCAGCCGCCGCCGTGCCACACCAGCAGCATCGCGCCGTTCGGCTTCGGCGCGGGCATCACCAGCAGGCGCTGGTAGGGGTCGGGGCCGTAGGCGTGCTCCTCCGCCGCGATGCCCTCGCCGCGCTGCCAGCATTCCGCGGCGAAGCGCTGGCCTGCTTCCGAGAGCGGCTCCTGCGGCGGGTAGTCCTCGAGACGCATGGCGGTGTCCTTTTATGTCGGGCGGACCGATTCAGACCTCCGGGGCTGCCGCCCCTCCGGTCATCGGGCCGCCGCAGCCCGGCGGCGCCAGGCGCGCCGAGAGGTTGGTCGCGAAGGTCGTGGCGAGCTCGGCGGCCTTCTTGCGCATCAGCCCCAGGCCGAACTTGCCGAGCCGGCCGGAGATCGAGACCTCCGAGGCATAGGCGACCTCCGTCCCGCCATCCTCCGTGCCGCGCACCAGCAGCAGGTTCTGCGCGGTGAGCAGGCTGGCGCGCGAGCCTTCCTCGCCGCGCGTGACGGAGGCGATGCGCGCGTGCTCCTCCATCTCCGTCACGGTGACGACGACGTTGAAGCTGGTGCCGATGGGGCCGACGCTGACGCGCACCGTGGCGCGGTATTCGGTGGGGGACAGCACCTCGATGGCGCTGCAGCCGGGGATGCAGGGGCCGACCACCTCGGGGTCGAGGATGGCCGCCCAGACCGCGGGAAGCGGCGCGGGGACGGGAAACGCTCCTTCGATTCTCACGGCTCCAGCGCGTCCAGCACGCGCTCGGGCGTCATGGGGATGCGGCGGAGGCGCGGGCCGCCGGCCTGCGCGACGGCATTGGCGATGGCGGGCGCGGTGCCGACCATGGAGATCTCGCCGACGCCCTTCGCGCCCACGGGATGAGTCGGCTCCGGCTCCTCGAAGAGGATCGGCACGATCTGCCGCGGCACGTCCTTGATGCCCGGTAGCTTGTAGTCGGCGAAGGAGGGGTTCGCGAGGCGGCCGTCATCGTCCCAGACCAGCTCCTCGGTCAGCGCGTAGCCCAGGCCCTGCACGATGCCACCCTGGATCTGGCCCTCGCAGGAGACGGGGTTGATGGCGCGGCCGACATCATGGGCGGAGAACATGCGCAGGACCTCGACCTTGCCGGTCACCTCGTCCAGCTCGGCTTCCACGCATTGCGCGCCGAAGGTGTAGACGCCGAGGTTGTCGAAGGCGAGGCGCTGCATCAGGGCGCGCTTCGGGTCGAAGCGCTCGCCATCATAGACCAAGCCGTGGAAGCCCATGATGGGTCCGCCGGACTTGAAGAGGGAGCGCATCGCCACCTCGCGGAAGCCGACCTCGCGGCCCGGCACGCCGGCGATGCCGACGCGACCGCCTGGGCGCAGCTCCAGATCGGCCTTGGCGCATTCCATCATCTCGGCGGCGTGGTCGAGGATCTTCTCCCGCACCTGCTCCGTCGCGCCCACCACGGCGCGGCCGGTCATGTAGGTCGAGCGGCTGCCGGCGGTCTTCCAGTTGTAGGGCGAGAGGTCGCTGTCCTGCGCGGCATAGGCGACCTGGCCGATCGGCACCTGCAGCAGGCTGGCGCAGATCTGCGTCATCACGGTGTCGGAGCCCTGGCCGATGTCCACGCAGCCCGTGTTGAGCGCGATGGTGCCGTCGGCGCGCATGTGCACGCTGGCGGCGGTGCCCATAAGGCCGGAGATATGGGTGAGGCTGGCGAAGCCGATGCCGCGTCGCCGGCCGTGGCGCGGCGCGGGCAGCTTCGGCGCGGCGGCCTGCGCGTCGCGCACGGCGGCGAGGCAGTCCGACAGGCGGCAGGTGGTGAGGGTGTGGCCGCCGATCCAGCGGTCGCCCTGCTGCACGGCGTTCTTCAGCCGCAGCTCGACGGGGTCCATGCCGAGCTTCGCGGCCAGTTCGTCGATCTGCGATTCGCCGGCGAAGCTCGCCTGCGGGTTGCCGAAGCCGCGGAAGGACCCGGCGCGCAGCTTGTTGGTGTAGGCGACGCGGCCCTCGATGCGCACATGCGGGATGCGGTAGGGGCCGCGCACCATCAGCATGGCGAAGGTCATGACGTTCGGGCTCTCGTCGGCATAGGCGCCGCCGTCGAGCAGGATCTCCGCATGGCGCGCGACGATCGTCCCGTCCCGCTTCGCGCCGGTGCGCAGCCGGATGCGCGCGGGATGACGGGAGCGCTGGATCTCCATGTCCAGCGTGCGCGACAACGCCAGCTTCACGGGCCTGCCGGTGGCGCGCGCCAGCCAGGCGCAGATGGAGTGGATGTTGCTGGCGTGCTTGCCGCCGAAGCCGCCGCCGACCTTCGGCACCTGCGCGCGCACCTGCGACATGGGGATGCCGAGCTCGTCCGCCACGCGCTGCTGGACGTGGTGCACCGACTGGCACGAGGCGATGACGAGCACGCGGCCGTTCGCCTCCGGCTCAGCCAGCACGCCGTTCGGCTCCATGTAGCCGTGATACTGGGCGGGCGTCTCGTAGATGCCCTCGACCACCACGTCGCAGGCGGCGAAGGCGGCCTCCGCGTCGCCTTCCGCCAGCACCGCCTGCCACACCAGATTGCCGCTGCCGCCGCCCTCCATGGTGCGCACGTATTGCGCCTGGTCCTCGTGCAGGATCGGCGCGCCGGGGGCGAGCGCTGCCTCGGGGTCCAGCACATGCGGCAGGACCTCGTACTCCACGGCGATGAGCTGGGCGGCGAGACGCGCGGTCTCGGCGTCGCGTGCCGCGACGGCGGCGACGGGCTCGCCCATGTAGCGCACCTTGCCGACCGCCAGCATGGTCTCGTCCTTGACCATGCCGCCGACGCGGCGCGCCGGGATGTCCGCGCCGGTCACGATGGCGATCACGCCGGGCAGGGCGGCCGCCTGCGACACGTCGCAGGAGAGGATGCGCGCATGGGCGTGCGGGCTCTGCGCGATCGCGGCGTGCAGCATGCCCGGGCGCGAGAGGTCGTCCAGGTAGCGCGCGCTGCCCGAGAGCTTGTCGCGCGCTTCCAGCCGCGCGGGGCTGGCGCCGAGCGGGTCCACGAAGGCGTTCATGACGCGGCCTCCACGGCGCGGCGCGCGCCTTCGAGGATCTTCACGTAGCCGGAGCAGCGGCAGAGGTTGCCGGAGAGTGCCTCCCGCAGCGCGTCCTCGTCCGGGTGCGGCGTCTCGCGCAGCAGGCCTTCCAGCGCGAGCACGATTCCCGGCGTGCAGAAGCCGCATTGCACGGCGCCGACCTGTTCCAGCGCTTCCTGCACGCGGCCGAGCTGGCCGGGCGGCGCCAGGCCCTCCACCGTGGTGACCTCGCGTTCGCCGACGGCTACGGCGAGCGTCAGGCAGCCGCGCACGGGGCGCCCGTCCAGCAGCACGGTGCAGGCGCCGCAGACGCCCTGGTTGCAGCCGCGCTTCGCGCCGGTGAGGGCGAGCTCGGTGCGCAGAGCCTCGAGCAGCGTGGTCATCGGCGCCACGCGGATCTCGCGCGGCTCGCCATTGACCGAGAGGGTGAGGGCGATCCGGTCAAGCATGAGCGGCCTCCGCCTTGGCGCGCGCCTCGGCGACGGCGCGGCGCAGCAGGCGCGGGATGAGCTTGCGGCGGAAGGCGGCGGAGCCGCGCATGTCGTCCACCGGGTCCGCGGCCTCGGCCAGCAAGGCGCCGGCGCGGGCCAGCGTGGCATCGTCCAGCGCGGTGCCGAGCAGCGCCGCCTCGGCGTCCGCCAGGCGCAGCGGCGTGGCGGCGACGGCGCCGATCGCGAGGCGGACGAAGCTGCAGGCACCGCGCTCCATCGCCAGCATGACGGCGACCGAGACCACGGCGAAGTCGCCATCCACGATCATCAGCTTCTCGTAGTGGGCGCGCGCGCCCGGTGGGCCGGGCGGCACCTCGATGCCAATGACGATCTCGTCGGGGGCGCAGGCGGTCTCGTAGTAGCCGTGGAAGAAGTCGGCGGCGGGGATCGCGCGCGCGCCCTGCGGGCCGGCCACCTGCACCACGGCCTCGGCGCAGGTGATGGCGGTGGGGTAGTCGGCGGCCGGGTCGGCATGGGCGATGGAGCCGCCGATGGTGCCCTGGTTGCGGATGGCCGGATGCCCGATGCGGCGCGCGGCCTCCACGACGATCTCCGCACCGCCGGAGCGTGGCTGCAGGCGCGCGACCTCGAAGTGACGCGCCATGGCGCCGAGGCGCAGCCCGCCATCCTCGCGCGGCTCGACCGCATCCAGGCCGGGCACGCGGCGCAGCGAGACGAGGACGGGCGGCGCGAGCAGGCCGGCATTCATCATCGCCACCAGCGACTGCCCGCCGGCCAGGCAGCGCGCACCCTCGGCGGAGAGTGCCGACAGCGCCTCCGCCAGCGTCTCCGGCTCCGCGTAGTGCATCGCGGTCGGCGCGCCTTCCGCCTGCATCGCGGTCAGCGCGCCTCCCGCGCGACGACGAGCTTCGGGTCCACGAACTTCCCGCGCTCGATGATGACGCGGTTGTCGAGGCTGACGGTGCAGTCGCGCATCGGCACGTCGTAGTGGCCGCGCGTGGCGCGCTTGCCGCCGCCCTGGGTGTTGGGGCCGGTCGAGAACAGGAAGTTGCCCGGGAAGACGCGTGCGGCGGCGCGGTTGCGCTCGGGCGAATCGCCGTTCAGGCCCATCCAGTACCACTTGGCCTGCGGGTTCATGCCCCAGCCGAGATGGGAGACGGCGTAGGGATCGCGGTCGCCCTCATGCGTCTTGCCGTCCTCCAGCCAGTCGCGCATCAGCTTGGCGTCCAGCCCGCCCTCGACCTTCGTGATGTGGCCGTCGCGGATCTCCAGCTGCACGGCGTCGGTGACGTAGCGGCAATAGGGCAGGATGATGATGTCGCCGGGCTGGATCACCACCTTGCCCTGCGCGCTGCCCTCGTTGGGGAAGGTGTGGATGTGGCCGGCGCCCCAATGGTCGAAATGGCCCTTCTCGTCGGCGTAGCCCCACTGCGTCATCACCGGATACTCGCCGCAGGAATAGGTGAAGTCGGTGCCGGCCTCGCTGGTGACGCGGACGGTCTTGGTGGTCCGGTAGATGCTCTCGGCGTATTTCATTGCCTCCTTCAGGCCGGCGGGCGACAGCAGCTGCTCCAGGTCGTCCGGCGCGTCGATGATCATCAGCACGCGCACGCCGCGGTCCATCACCTGCTTCAGCCACTTGGTGAACAGGGGGACGTGGAAGATGACGATGATGTCGGCCGCCATCATCGCCTCCAGCGTGCCCTTGCACTGGCCGATGGTCGGCACGCCGACCTTGGTCCAGGACGGGATGGAGTTCACGCACATCTCGTAGACGTCGGCGCCCAGGTTCTCGGCCGCGGCAAAGGCGGCCTGCACGTATTCGCGGCGGGTGCCGAGGTCGGTGACCAGCGCCACCGTCTCGCCCTTCGTCACCGCGCTCATCGTGAACTGGCGCTGGTAGAGCTGCGTCAGCTTGGCCGGGTTCACTTCCTGCGTGCGGATGGCGGAGCTTTGCATGGGGGGAGCCTCCCTTGGGACGGGGTCAGGTGAAGCCGAAGGTGCGGGGCAGCCAGGTGACGGTGCCCGGGACCAGGGCCAACAGCAGCAGGGTGATCGTCAGCGCGAGGACGAAGGGCCAGACCGCCGCCACGATCTCCTGCAGGGGCGTGCCGGTGAGCGAGCTCATCACGAAGAGCAGCACGCCGTAGGGCGGGGTGATCATGCCGATCATGAAGTTGACCGTGATCACCACGCCGAAATGCACGAGGTCCACGCCCAGCGCCGTGGCGGTGGGCAGCAGCACGGGGACGAAGACCAGCAGCATCACCGCGATGTCGAGGAAGCAGCCGAGGATCAGGAAGGCGACCATCACCAGCAGCATGAATTCCGTGCGGTCCAGGTCGAGCGCCGCGAACATCAGGGCGAAGCGGGTCGCCACCTGTTCGTTGGTGACGGCGTAGTTGACGATGAAGGCGCCGGCGACCAGCAGCATGACGGAGGCCGACTGCACCATCGATTCCTCGACCACGCGCGCGAAGCTGCGAGGGCCGATGGTGCGGTAGACGAAGATGCCGAGCAGCAGGGCGTAGAAGCCGGCGACGGCCGCGGCCTCGGTCGGCGTGAAGACGCCGCCCCAGATGCCGCCCAGCAGCAGCACGGGCAGGGAGAGCGGCACCACGGCGCGGCCGAGATGGTGCAGCACCAGGCGCAGCCCCATCGCCTCTCCGGGCGGCAGGCGCATGCGGCGCGCCTGGATGGCGACCACCGCCATCATCGCGACCACCATCAGCAGCCCCGGCACGAGGCCGCCCAGGAACAGCGCGCCGACCGAGGTGTTGCTGAGCAGCGCGTAGATCACCAGCGCGATGGAAGGCGGGATGATCGGGCCGGTGGTGGCGGCGGAGGCCGCGACGGCGGCGGCGAAGCCGCGGGGATAGGCGCCGACCTGGCGCATCATCCGCACCGAGACGAGGCCGGGCCCCGCCGCGTCGCTGACCGCGCTGCCGCTCATCGAGCTGAAGGCGGCGGTCACGAGGATGGTGACATGGCCAAGCCCGCCGCGCAGCCGCCCGACCAGCGCATTGGCGGCGCCGAACAGGCGCTCGCTGACCGTCGCCGCGTTCATCAGGTTGGCGGCCAGGATGAACATCGGGATGGCCAGCAGCACGTACATGGTCAGCATGCTGGTCAGCACCTGGTCCACCAGCAGCCCGACATCCTGCCGCGTGGCCAGCAGATAGGCGATGCCGGCGGCGAACATCGCATGCGCCACCGGCGCGCGCAGCAGGACGAGGCCCGCGAAGGCGACGACCAGGACCCAGAGGCCGGTGCTCATGCCGGTCCCGCCGCGCCGTCGGCCTCGGCGGCGAGCGTCGCGCGCCAGCCAGGGCGCAGCATGGCCCAGAGCTCCGCGGCCGCGCGGACCACGCAGGCGGCGAGGAACATCGGCAGGCAGAGGAAGACGAAGTCCAGCCGCCATTCGAGGATGTTGGTGCGGTTGCGCCAGAGGAACAGCACGTAGTCCATGACCGGCGGGATCGCCGCGGCGAACAGGCCGCCCAGGATCAGCGCGACCAGGATGCGGCAGAGCCGGCGGCCCTGCGGCGGCAGCACGTCGTAGACCAGGCCGATCGCGACGTGGTCGCGGTCGCGCAGCACGAAGGCGGACAGCCAGAAGATCGCCCACATCGCCGCGATGGTGACGAATTCGTCGGACCATTGCAGCGGCTCGCGCAGCACGTAGCGCATGAAGACGGCGACGACGAAGGTCAGGAAGATCGCGACGAAGGCGATCCCCCCGACCCAGCGCGCGGCCAGCAGCAGCCCTGCGCCAAGGCGTGCCGCCATCAGGAGGTGCGCACGCCGCCGATGCGGTCCAGCAGCCCCGCCTGCCAGCGTGCCGTCAGCCCCTCCTGCTCCATCTGGCGCATGCAGGAGGTGCGGAAGGCGTCGCGGTCCGGCGTCAGGAAGCGGATGCCGCGGCCCTCGAAGGTCCCGACGAGGGAGCGTTCGGCGCCGGAGGTCTCGGCATAGAGCTCGTCCATCGCGGCGCGCGCGGCCTGGCGCACGGCGGTGCGGCCGGCCTCGTCCAGCCGGCCCATGAACTGCTCGCCCACCACCAGCACGAAGGGCTGCACCAGGTGGCCGGTGAGGACGACCTGCTGGATCAGCTCGCTGACGCGGGTGGCCTCGGTGACCGGCAGCGGGCTCTCGGTGGCGTCGATCAGGCCGGAGCGGAGCGCGACATACACCTCGGTGACGGGCATCGGCACCGGGGTCAGGCCCAGGCCGCGGCCGATCGCCACCGCAGCGCGGCCGCCCGGCTGCACGCGCAGCTTCAGGCCCTGCAGGGCGTCCGGCGTGCGGCCGGTGACGGGGGTGCGCAGGTTGACGTGGCGCGTGCCGATGTAGCCGATGTCGAGCGCCACCAGCTGCATGGTCTGCTGTGCGGCGGCGTAGAAGGCCTGACCGATCTCGCCCCGCATCGTGGCCAGCAGGTGCGGCCCGTCGCGGAAGGCGAAGGGCGCGCCCAGCGCCCCCCATTGCGGCAGCTGCTGGTCGAACTCGAAGAACAGCGGCGTCGCCGATTCCAGCTGGCCGCGCTGGATGGCGGTGATCTCGGTACCCTGGCGGAACAGCGAGCCGCCGGGGAAGACATCGGCCTTCACCCGGCCGGGCAGCGCGGCCTCCACCTTCTGGGCGAAGCTGCGCAACGCGCGAGTCGTCGGCTCGGCCTCCGGCGCGACGGTGGAGATGCGGAGCTGGAGCGGCTGCTGCTGCGCGAAAGCGGGCAGCGGAAGCACGGCGGCGGCAGCCGCCGCGCGCAGCATGGAACGCCTGGACGAGACCATCGCCTGAACCTTCCCCCATTGCGTGGCGGCGCGCGCGGCGCCGCATCATCCGCCGCGTGGGGCGGACGGATCAGCTTCGCAGGGGCGGGCGGGGGCCTGTCAACAGCAAACTGCGTTCGGTTTTTGCGGAGGTGCCGGGCAGCGTTTCAGCGCAGCGCCTCGAAGTAGCCGGTCTCCTCGTCCAGGCGGGCATGCTCCCGCGCGCGGAAATCGTAGCGCGAGACGATGCCGCAGACCCGGCCGTCGCGGCACACCGGCAGGTGGCGGAAGCCGCAATCGTCCAGCAGGCGCAGCGCGGCCATGGCGGGCTGGTCGGGCGCCAGCGTCACCGGGTTCGGCGTCATCACCTGGCGCAGCGACGTGGCGCGCGCGTCGCAGCCTTCCGCCAGGCAGCGCACCGCGTCGCGCCCGGTGAAGATGCCGAGCAGGCGGCCATCCCCCTCGGTCACCAGCACGGCGCCGACGCGCCGGCGGTGCATGGCGGCGCAGGCGTCGGCGACGGTGGTGTCCGGGCCCAGCGCCAGCGGGGACTGGTTCCGGATGATTTCGGCCATGCTGCGTTCGTGCATCGCGTCCTGTCCTCCCTGGCCGCGGCTAGGCGGCCGGGCCGGCATGCGGCATTCCCTGCCCGGCGCCGCCGGTGCGGCATTTCGGGCGCGGCGCGCAGCTTCGGGCGATCTGCCGGGCCCCGCACTGCGCTATGTCAAGATAGCCGGCCGGCGGCGCCCGGCTCCGTATTTTGTGACCTTTGTGTTGCAGCGGCACCGCATTTGCCCCCGGCGGAGCGGGCAAGCCTTGGTTTTCCGAGGGAGACGGGCGAAGGTTCCGCCGCAATGCGAGCCGCCAGCCCGATTCCGATGCTGCTTTGGGGCATGGCGGCGGCGGCCGCGATCGGGCCGGTGCCGGTCCAGGCCCAGGGCAACGGCGCCCCCGCCGTCGGCGCCATCCGCGACGAGGTGGCGGAGCGGCTGCGTGCCCTGCGCGAGTCCATTCGCCCGCGCGGCTCGGGCGTGCTGGGGCTGATGGGCTACAACGTGGTGCCCGACGGCTCCACCAACGCGCTGCAGCTGGACCGCACCACGCTCTCCGGCGACTCCGACCCGACGCTGACGCTCGGGCAGATGGGCTTCGGCTTCACCTGGGGCGAGTCCTTCCCGCTCTTCACCGAGATCTACCTGGGCTATGCCCGCTATGATCCGCGCGCAGTGTTCAGCGGCGGGGTGGACGACCGCAAGAGCCCGCTGCGCTGGAACAACGTCGCGAGCACGATCGGTATCGGCTACGACATCCGCCTGGCGGAGAATCTCTGGCTGCGGCCGATCCTGAACGCCTCGCTCGGATACGCGGCGTCCGACGCGTCGCTGTTCGGCGAGTTCGTGCAGTTCCGCACGGGCGTGGACATCTCGCCGCTGACCAGCCTGCACGTGAATGTCTATGGCATCGGCGGCGCGCTGACGCTGGCCTACTACGACTACCGGCCGGAGCGCGACATCGACGTGGAGCTGCGCTACACGCAGATCCAGCTGCGCACCTTCGGCGACACGCTGCCCGCCGCACGCGGACAGGCGACGGCGGAAACGATCGGCCTCTGGACCCGCTACCGCTGGCCGACCGGGCGGGAAGTGTTCGGGCGCCCGCTGCGCTGGGTGCTGGACGGCAGCGCCAGCTACTACCTGGGCGACCAGCGCGAGACGCTGGGCTTCGCCTGGTCAGCGAAGGTCGGCGGCGGCATCGAGTTCGAC
The DNA here is from genome assembly GCF_027856955.1 of Falsiroseomonas oryzae. Taxonomy (GTDB): domain Bacteria; phylum Pseudomonadota; class Alphaproteobacteria; order Acetobacterales; family Acetobacteraceae; genus Falsiroseomonas; species Falsiroseomonas oryzae. Next base: position 14,941 of record NZ_JAPSMD010000094.1, read on the forward strand.
ACCGGCCGCTGGGAGCTGGGCGCCATGGGCATCAACCTGAACCGCGTGCGCCTGATCGGCCGCTACTTCTTCGGCGACAAGGATGTGAGCGGCTATTCCTTCGGCATCGGGATGAGCTTCTGATGGGCCAGGACGCGCGGATCGGCCGCCGGCACGGCATGCTGTTGGCGGCGCTCGGCGCGCTGACCGGCTGCGCGGATGATTACTCGGCGCTGCGCGACTGGTCCATGCAGGCGCGGCTGGCGGTGCAGCCCCTGCCCGTGGCCCCCGTGCCGCAGCCCGACCGCGCCGGGGCGGTGGGCGCGCTGCAGCGCGCGACCTCCGGCT
>NZ_JAPSMD010000095.1 GCF_027856955.1 Falsiroseomonas oryzae
GAAGCGGTGACCCTCCGGCAGGAACGGACGCGCCGACGCCGCGCCCGCCCGCCAGGCGGCCTCGATGGCAAGGCAGCGCCGCGTCACCGGCGCCGCGACGCTCTCCGGCACGCCGCGCACGCCTTCCTGCAGCACCATCGGCTGGCACCAGGGGGCGTCGAACGCGGCCGGGGACGGCGCGCCGCGCAGCGCGGCCGCGAGAATGCGCGCACCGAGCTCCTCCCAGCAGAACTCGCACATGCGGCGCGCTCCTGCCCGTCCCGTCAGCTCTTCTGGTGCAGGTTCATGAAGTTGCCGCTGCCGTACTGCATAGTCAGCAGGTCGCGGGCATGCGACCAGTTTTTGGCCTGGATCTGCACCTTCTGCAGCCCGCCGCCGGGCAGCTTGATGGTGGCCTCGTAGATGTTCATCGCGGTGATCCCCGTCTTTCCTCGGCCAGCACGATGCGGACCTGCGGGAAGCATCGCCCACGAGCCTGTCATGCCGTGACAGGGCACCATGCGAGACCCGCAGTGGAATGGCGGAGAAGCGGATTGATCCGGTTCCTTGACATCGAAGCGAGTGGCTTAGGCTCCTACAACTTTCCTGTGGGATCGCCTGGGTGGACGAGGCCGGCCTGGGCGAGAGCCGCCTGATCCGCCCCGCGCTGGGCCGGACCCCGTGGCCGGCTAAGGCCGAGGCGCTGCACGGCATTGCGCGCGCGATGCTGGCGGCCGAGGGCGCCAACCACCGCGGGGTCGCGCGCCGTGCCGCCGCCGCCGCCTTCGCGGCGGCCGAACGGGTGGTCAGCGACGCGCCGGAATGGGACCGGCACTGCCTCGACCGGCTGTCGGAGGCTGTGAGGCTGCCACGGATCGGGCGGATCATCGGCCTGTCTGACGCGACCGGCGCGGGCATCGCGACCGGGACCGGCAAGGCCGGAAGCGGTCCCGTCATGGCAAGGCGTCGGCAGCGTGCGCGGCCGGATGCGGAGAGGCTGCGTCGACGGTTCCTCCTGCTGACGTGCAGGCGGACGAGCCGGTCGTGACGGCCCGACCCAGGGACGCCAATCGACAGGTGCGGCCGACAATCACTGCGGTACGTTCCATGTTGAGATCAGTTGCGGTTACGTCCCGACGCGGGTAGCTACGCTCGATGCCCCCTGAGTGCGACGCGCCGGACGCCGGCGGAACTCGTCCTTCGCGACTTGAGAAGGGGAGAGGCCAACGGACACGCAGCCCTTCTGCGGCTCCGACCGTGAGCGCCGACCGCCTAGAGGTTACCAGGGAAAATGGCGGACGCCGGGCCGTTGAAGGATCCGCGACCACGCCCGACACCCGTGGGAAGCTTCTCCAGCATTTTGAGGTGACGGGTCCTGTCGTCTTCGAGCCTGACGGGATCGTGGTAAAGGGCGATTGTCGTCCGCGTGCCGGCGTTCGGCTCCGCCGCCTGCCTGTCCGCTTCGCCTGTGTCGAGGGGGTCTTCGACTGCTCGGCCCTCGGGCTGGAGACGCTCGACGGGGCGCCCACTGTCGTGGGAGACGACCTGCTCTGCCAGTACAATGCGCTGAGGACGTTGGGGACTGTCCCCCTGCGTGTCAGGGGCGACGTGAGGGCAGAGGGCAATCCGCTCGATGTCAGTCAGCCTCTGCTCGTAGCCGGCTCGTCCATCGGGCGTCTGTTCTGCTCTCCGTCACCGGATGAGAAGGGCGAATTCGGAGGCGTCTTCCGCATGGCCCGCAATCTGGCACCGGGCATGGTACGCCAGGCGCTGCTCGTCGAGTATCACCCGCGCCTGCCCATACTGAGTTTGCTCGCGCGCCCTTTTCACGCGGGCTTCGTTGCCTTGCTGTTCAACGGCCCACACGTCGTCGACCAGCTGTTGGAGACATACGCCGTGATGTTTCGGGAACAGAAACACCGTGCGCTGCTGCAAATGCAGCGTGTCTTGACAACAGAAGGCTTCGCCGAGAACGCGAAAGTGTAATCAGGGACCGGGTCGTGTCGCCATCAGACAGGGCTCGTCAAGGGCTCACATTCATCAATCTAACGACCCGCCTTCCGATCGGGCAGGAACTCGCAGCCGAGCTGGAAGGCCGACTCAATCCTGCTTTTGGCGCATGGCGCGGACGCTCCCGCGGTGCCGCGAGGGCCCGCAGGGAGGCGAATCCGATCCCGATCCTCCTCCTCGGCGAGGCCGACTACCGTGCCAGCCGCCCGCCGACCCTGCCGGCACTCGCACGGAAAGACCATACCCGCGCTGCCGAGGAGCGGCCTGGGCACCAAGCCGTACCAGACATGGACGCGCTCGCGTACTATGCACCCCACCACTGGCGGCTGCACCGCCCGGCGATCGTCATGTGCCCGGAACTGCTCCTCGAAGCCGCGCTCGGCTTGCGGGACGTCGCGCGGGCCGCCGGCCATCCCGGCAAGGTGGTCGAACTGTATCCGGTCATCCTCGCCGCGGTGACGATTCACGAACTGGCGCATGCGGCGATGTGTTCTGAGGCACACTTGCCCTGTTCCGTCGATCGCGACTGGGCGGCGGTCTCGACTGCGATAGACGGCAGCGACAAGCAGCACGGCCTGGACGCGCTGCGGGCGGCGACCAACTTCAACCATGCTTGCGCCTGCAGCTGGCGGCACGCAGCGGCAGCGCCGCTCCCATCTAAGTGGGAGATCGTCGAGGAGAGCCTGGCGACGGCCATTGCACTCGCCCATTTCCCACCGGGTCCGGCCCGATCCTTCCTCGATGCCTGGGTGGAGAAGCAGTCGCCACCGTACCGCGCAGGGTTGCTCTGGCAGCTTGACCTCGGCCGTCTGGTGGACGCCGGGCAGGACTGGGCGCGGCTTAAGTCCCTACTTCTCCGCTCCGGCGCGGGCGATCCTACGGCGGAGCAAGTGCTGCGCGCGTTGGCGGCGCAGCTTCGCGACGGGCAGCCTATCACCGCGCTGCCGAATTTTGGGGGAACAGCTTTGATGGCTGGCGGTGCCTGACCATTCCTCGACGAATGCAGAGCAACATCGGTGTAGCCGACAATGCGTTCGCCACGCGCTGAAGGAGATCTTCTCACTACTGCTCCGCAGCGTCGTGGCGCGCAGATTGCTGGCTGGATCGTGGACAACCCAGATGACGACTCACACCTGCCGTAGGTCGCGGCCACATTTCGACGATAACAGGACAGGCGGGCTGCCGAGTGCGCCCTGAAGTCGGCGCAGGAGGCCGTGTGATGAAAAAGCTAACCCAGTAGTAAGCGTTGCTCTGCGGCCCTTGCTGTTGCGGCGGCTCAGGCTTGGCCTGTTTTCGCCCAGCACCACGGCATGAGTTCGTCGATGCGACTTTGCGGCCAGCGCTCGACGAGGCGCGTGAGCAGGTCGGTCAGGTAGCGCTGCGGATCGACGCTGTTGAGCTTGCAGGTCTCGATCAGCGAGGCGATGGCGGCCCAGGCCTCGGCGCCCTCGTCGCAGCCTGCGAACAGCGCATTCTTGCGGCCGAGCACCACGGGCCTGGCGGCACGCTCGACGCTGTTGGTGTCGAGCTCGATGCGGCCGTCGCCGAGGAACCGCAGCAGGCCGTCGCGGTGGTTCAGCGCGTATCGGATGGCATCCGCCATCGTGCTGCGCGCCGGCAGCTTCGCCAGCGTCGCCTCGAACCAGGCGAACAGCGCCTCGACGAGCGGGCGGCTGCGCGCCTGTCGCACGGCCAGCCGCCGTTCGGGCGGGGCGCCACGGATCTCGGCCTCGATGGCATAGAGCGCGCCGATGCGGCGCAGCGCCTCCTCGGCGACCGGCGCCCTGGCCTTGAGCGCCAGGTCGTAGAACTGCCGCCGCGCATGGCTCCAGCAGAACGCCACGACCGCCGGGCCCGGACCCGTGGCCGGGGCAGCGAGCGTCTTGTAGCCGGCATAGCCGTCGCATTGCAGGATGCCGCGGTAGCCGCCCAGCAGCGCCCTGGCGTGCTCGCGCCAGCGGCCCGGGGCGTAGGTGTAGACGACTGCCGGCGGATCGCCGCCGCCCCAGGGCCGGTCGTCGCGCGCGATCGTCCAGAACCAGCCGGTCTTGGTCCTGCCGCGGCCCGGGTCCAGCACCGGCACCGAGGTCTCGTCGGCGAACAGCCGCGCCGAGGCCAGCAGGATTTCCTTCATCCGGCGCACCACGGGAACGGCCTCGGCGGCGCCGGTCCCGACCCAGGCCGCCAGCGTCGCGCGGTCCACGAGGATGCCCTGCCGCGCCAGGATCCCGGCCTGGCGATAGAGCGGCAGATGATCGGCGTAGCGCGAGACCATCACATGCGCGACCGTCGCCTCGGTCGGCAGCCCGCCCTCGACCAGGCGCGCCGGCGCGGGCCGCTGCACCACCACACCGGCGCAGGACCGGCAGGCGAGCTTCGGCCGCTTCGTCACGATCACCCGGAACTGCGCCGGGATCACGTCGAGCCGCTCCGAGGTGTCGGCGCCGATCTCCAACATCGCGGCTGCGCAGCACGGGCAGGCAGTGCTCTCCGGCGCCAGGACCAACTCGATGCGCGGCAGGTGCGCGGGCAGCGCGCCGCGGCTGGCCCGGCGCTTGGCGGTGCGTTCCTGCCGCAGGTCCGGATCGCGCTTCTCGGCCTCCGCGTCGGCCTTGGCGATCGCCGTCTCGAGGTCGGCGAGACCGAGTTCGAGTTGCTCCTCCGGCAGTCGCTCGGACTTCCGGCTGAACTGGTGGCGCTGCAGCTTCAGCAGAATGTGGCGGAGCCGGTCGTTCTGCGCCTCCAGCGCATCACGCGCGGCGCGAGCGTCGTCGCGCTCCGCCACCATCTCGATCAGGAGGGCGCGCAGGATCGTCGGATCGTCGGGGAGTGCGGCGATGTCGAGCGCGTCGGGCACAGCGGAATCGTCGCCGATCCTCTCGCGTCGCGCCAAGGGGAAAGCGCTACCCCGCGACCTCGGGCCGCGCCGTCCAGGCCGGCATGCGCCAGTCGATCCCTTCCAGCAGCATCGACAACTGCGCCGGCGTCAGCGACACCACTCCGCCCTGCGCAGCCGGCCATACGAACTTCCCGCGGTCGAGCCGCTTGGCGTAGAGGCAAAGGCCCTGGCCGTCCCAGAACAACAGCTTCACCAGGTGACCGCGACGCCCGCGAAAGGCGAACACGTGGCCGCTGAACGGGTCACGCCCCAGCACATCCTGCACAAGCCGCGCCAGCCCGTCGAAGCCCTGGCGCATGTCCGTCGGACCTGCCGCAAGCCAGACACGCACGCCCGCCGGTAGGCCGATCACGCCTCCAGCGCCGCCGCCAGCCGCGCGACCGCAGCGCCATCCGTCGTCGTCGCGACCCGCAGCACTCGCCCATTGCGCAGCACCACCTCGATCGGGGCGGGCGCGATGCCGGCGACGGGCGCTGGCTTGGGCTGCGGAGGCGCCGCATCGGGCGCCACGATGCGCACCGGCAGCAACTGCGGTCTCGCCGCCCGCCGGCTCGGAACCTCACCCCGTGCTGCGCGCCGCCAGCGATGCAGCAGGCTTGTGCAGATGCCGTGCCGTCGCGACACCGCCGTCACCGTCTCGCCAGGCTGCAGCGTCTCCGCCACGAGCCTGACCTTCTCCTCCGCACTGAAGCTTCGGCGCCCTTCGCCACGGGTGATGATCTCGACCCGCTCCGACACCACGCTGCCAGCACCGGTGCTGGCACCAGTGCCAAACATTCCTCTCGCCATCGCCACACCTCCGCGATGGCCTTCCTCTCAGCCCTCAACGCACCGCCGCAAGAAGGGCCGCTGGGCAACGCTTACACCCAGTACGTCGAATATGCCCCTTCGACGAGTGACGACCTACAGCACGACCTGCTGTAGGTGATCGAGAACGCAACCGAGATCGCGGCGACGGCGAGCTACACGCTACGCAAGGTTCGTGAGGCCACGAAAAGCGCAACGGAACACGAGAACAGAGAGGCGGACGTGGCAGTGAAGGATCTCCTGGAACTCGAGGACAGGGTCATGATCTTGGCAATGCAGATGACGGAATCGCCCACGGTCCTCTTCCACCTTGAGCGGTCGCAGGAGGAGCGCTGAGTGCCTCTGTCGTGCTGAGTTTGGCGCTCGGCGCGCACGACATCCCTGCCCCGAGCTCAAGCCTGCGCTCAGCAATGGCCTCTTGCGCCTCGACCATTCGGTCGACGGCGCTCATCACACCGAAATGTAGCTCATCGACGCTCCACCGGTCCTCGACCGCTCGGGTGAAGAGTGCTTCGATCTGCATCGTTACCGCCTTCGGCCCATACAGCCGTCCAACCGACTGCAGTTCATCGAGCGTGCGGACCTCCGCGAGGAGCTCTCGAATCGAGGGTCTCATCGACGCCAGTCTCCCTTCTGCAGGCTTACCTGTCCTCTAGACTGCGAGGCCTCATTGGCCCCAGAAGGCATGCAGCTAGGCCGCACTGACGTCATCGAGCCGCGCAACCGCATCGCGCGCAGTGTCTGTAGAAAGCCGACGAACGTAGCGGAGGGTGGTCTCCAGATCGGCGTGCCGCGACAGCTCCATTGCAAGATGCGGCACAACGCCGCGTCTCAACAGCTCGGTCGTCCAGTGCCCTTTGAGGTCGTGCAATCTGTAACCGGCATTCTCCAGGCCAGCGCGCTTGAGCGTCGCCCGCCAAGCCGTCTTCGGATGACGAATGGGGCGCGGCAGCGCGCCTTTATTTGGCGGTGTCCACACTAGGAGATGCTGTCGTCCGGCCGCTCGCGCCTCGGTAACGAGCCGCTCGAGGACGGGGCGCAAAGGCTTGGCGATTGGGATGGCGATGCCCTCACCGTTCTTCGACATATCGGCATCAAATCGGACGACACCGTCAACAAGATCTACGTGGCGTAGGGTCATCGACCAAATCTCACGCTGCCGCGCGGGCAACCAAGCACCCAGCATCATCCCGTCACGAAGGTGTTGTGGCGCCGCGTCCAACAGCCGCCGCAGATGCTCCGGCCTGATTGGGTTTGGCAGACGATCGGGCGGCGCCGCCCGCGGAAGCTTCGGCACTTCCTGCAGGGCTCGCAGCTGGCGTGCGTGCCGCAGCACGGCACCAATGCTGACGAGGTGATGGTGCACGGACTGCTCGGAGAGCAACCTGCCCTGCGGATGAGGCCGCCAGTACTTAGCCTGCTCACGACCCGCGTCCGGCAGACGCGGCCCCCCCACATAGATCTTCAGCGGTTCGCGCCGGAGATCAGCGAGCAAATGAACGAGCCGCCCTTCGGTGATTTCCGTTAGCGGCGTCTCCGCTGGCAGCAGGCGCAAGATACGAGACAGATGGTCCCGCCGATTCCTCCGATTGCCCGAGCCTTCTGGCAACGTTTCCAGGTAAGCGATGACCGCCTCACCAAAGAACTCGAGCATGCCCGGCTTGCCAGGCTTTGGCGTCTGCGCAGCCTCTTCTTGCAGGGTCTCCTTCAGAGCCTGCTCCGCCGCGATGGCACGCTTCGCCGCATCCCGGGACCGCTCCGTGATAGGGCGACCATCCTTACCACGAAGGACGTTGGTGATCCGGCGCCCATCAAGAGTAAAGTTCGCCCGCCACCTGCCGATCCGCCTGTCATACCGTGCCATAGTGCTGCCTAACCTCCTCAGAGACGGATACCGAGAGCGCGCAACCGGGCGTGCATCCCCACATGCGAGGGCGCGCTTCGGTTTTCGCGGCGGCGACGATCAAGAGGCACGGCACGCCTTCCCGAAGGCGGCCCCTGCTCGGCGCTCGAGGCGGTCAAGGTCTCTCGCAGCTTGTCTTCCGGGATGCGCACGCAACGGCCGAGTCGAACAGCCGGCAGTTGGCCGGAACTAACGGCTGCGTAGATCCACTTTTCAGACACCCGCAGAGCCTCCGCCGCGTCTCGAACGGTCAGCATCCTGATTTCACACGCACGTTTCTCACGCATGACTCAAAAGGTGGAGGTCGGCACCCGACGGCGCAATAACCCCATCGAAAAATCTTCTAAAGGCTAATCCGGCTCCTGCCGAGAGAGATGCGCCCTTTGAATACCGATTGAGAGGGCGCGGTCGGCATCCTCCCCTAAAATGAGTGCAACCGCCCTTGCTTGATCGATTGAAACTGTTTGATGAACCCGCAGCCGAACGCGACCATCTGATAGGGGGGCAAGCTCAAATCCTCTCGGAGCCTCCAATACGGCATTAATCGGCGGCATTAACTCAGAAGCCGACACGCCCAAAACCTTGCTCAATGCTTCTATTCGCGCAGGGGAAGGAAGATATCTGCCCCTCCTATAGCCTGAAATTAGACTTGGATGGGCCTTCACGCCGTGTAATGCGAGGCCGCGCACGACATCTACGTTGCCAAACCCTCGACTGGACATCCACTTGCTCAACTTGCGAGCAAATTCGATTTTAGCATCCTGAACAACACCGATGCTCTCAGGGTCGCTCATCTGGCTTGCCGGCGGTCCGTAAAGATGCGGCACGCGCGACCTTGGGGGGCGCTTTGGCGTTTCGGTCATGCGGCACAAGCTACAGCCGACACGCAAGCAGTCAAGTACGCGCTCACGATACTACTCCTTCTATTGCGCAGGCAGCTACCGCATTGGCGAACCGCCCACTTCGAGCCCTCAAAGATCCACTGCAAGCCATCGAGCGCCGGCTTCGAGCCCTCGAAGAGACGCTTCGAGCCCTCGAACTCCGCCGTCGAGCCCTCGAAGCTACATCTCGACCGCGAAACCGAAGGACCCCTAGCCGGGGTAGGTGCCTCGGCTGTGGTCGTCCGCGCAGTGGCCGAGCCCGAGTTCGCCACGATACGTCTCCGATACGCGTGGCGATGCTCCGCGTCCGGCTGGTCCACAAGCCGAGCGGGCCACGCGCAGCGGAGCCAGGCTGTGGTGCTCACTATCGTCCACCTGATGGCTGTCGATCGCGCTCCTTGATGGTCGCGCGCTTTCCGCGACGCTGCAGTTCCGACTTGATGCTGTCCGCCATCCTCCCCCTGTCACGCATGAAGCGTTCGGCATCAGTGCGCGCCCGGTCGACGAACGACAGCATGTGAGTCATTGCCTCGATCCGAGCGATGTGTGCACTGCCGGTCGGGGCCTCGCGCGCCTCCTCCGAAAGTCCATGGACCATCGCATCCTCTCGAAGGATGTACAGCCGCATCTGATGAACGGCGGATGCGAGAATAGAGGATGCCCTGGAAAAAGCAGGCCCCATTCGCCTGCAAGTGTGCAGGTGTGCCTGGAGCTCCTCGTTCGAACATGCACTCAGATCGAGGAACGCCGTCTTGGCATGGCCCAGCATTGGGGCCTGCGCCCGATCATCCATAGAGTCATCGCACACGTGACTGAACCGCCTCCTTCGGTAAACACGACGGCTCTGCTCGACTTATGGCAGGTGCCGTCCCCTCACACCTCTCGAGATGTCCGCCACGCCTATCGTGCGCAAGCAGAAACCGCCGGCCAAGGAGGCGAGTCGGTTAGTGTCTGCTTCGGGTGCCGTAGCTTCCTCGCCGTCCAAAGTTCGGCGTCACATGCCGCTTCCGCAGGCCCATCAAGCCCATCGGAAGGAGTGGCACTGAGGGTAGGGTGCATCCCGCGTGGGCGCCGCTCAGCAGTCACTCAGGTCCGCCATCGGCAATTGCTTGTGTTTCCAGAAGCCGCGGGAATGTCACAGGGCGGAGGTGCTCAATGCCCGAGACAAGATCTTCAAGCACTATCGGAACTATGTGCCCATCAGGGGAGACCGAACGGACTTCGAACGCGCTGACGCTGCTCCGCGCGAGCGGGCGTCTGCTCTGCAAGCGCTACGACGTGCACCGCAAAACAGGGGACATCATCCCCATACGCTTTCGTACCGGCACTTGGTTCGCCGCAGAGGTGCGGCATGTGAAAGACATACGAGAGCTATTCGAGCTCGCCCGAGAGCTGGAGGGTAAGCATGACCTCTGCGCAGTCAGCGGCGCGCTCGCGCCAACGGCCAACCCGAGGAAGACTCGCCGGCGCAAGGGTACCGAACTGGTGGACGTGCCGCGCGCATGGATGGTTTTCGATCTCGACGACGTCCCACGGCCGCCCACACTAGCCATGCCGGCTTCGCCGATCGATCTCGCGCGTGCACTTTACGAGATCCTCGTTGAGGCCCTGCCAGCGCTGCGTGATGTCAGTTGCGTAGTTCGGCTTTCGGCATCGGCCTTCCTTGCCGATCTTGCGCATACCGAAGCAGCGAAACACGGTCGAAGCCGCTGGAGTGGGATCGCGAAAAGCGGTCTTTCCGGCCACATCTGGATCTGGCTCAAGGCACCGCTCACCGAGGAAGAACGCCGCCGATTGATGAAGGCAGTGAACGAGCGGGTGGGCTACAAGCTGCTCGATCCCGCGATAGCCGGCATTAGCCAGCCTATCTGCACCGCAGCGCCAGCGTTCAGGGGCGGTCTGCTTGATCCTCTGGCGGGATGTCGAACGTTCCTTTTTGAAGGACCGCATGACGCGGCAACGCTCGATATTCCTTCCCCGGTCATAAGGCGGACAAAGCGACTGTCTGCTGTTCAATTGCAGCCGAAATTGCCGGTGACCGAATCTGCTGAATCGCATGAGCCGGAGATCAGAAACGAAGGCATCGAGGCGCGGCTGGCCGCAATCGGTCCGCAAGGGTTTCACGCGCCAATCCTGTCGGCAATCGGCGCACAGATCGCGGTTGAGGGCGCCGATCTCAATGTGGCTGAGCTCAAAGCCAAGCTCCGAAGACGAATTCGAATGGCCGATCCTGGCCAGCGTTCGGAGGATGTGATCGCTCGGTACCTCTCGGATGAGTACCTCGATCCCGCGATCAACGCGCTGCTCGCTCGGGAACTCGCAAAGCGATCTGCGAAGCGGGACCTTCACGATCGGGCTGAAGTCTCGCCGGAGCACCCTGGTCCCGCCATGGCACTCGCAGACGCCGAAGCCGCCTTGTGCGCGTCGCTCGATCGCTTCGAGCGAGATGTGTCGGACGGCCAGCGTGTTCGCCTGATGATTGGTGCATCAGCTGGGCTCGGAAAGACCACGCGAGTTATCCAAAGGATCCTGGCTCTGATCGCGGCAGCCCGTCGCGGCGGTTGGAGTGGTGCGGCTGTGATCGCGCTGCCGCGACACGCGCTCATTGACGAGGTTGCGGGTACCCTCCGCGACCTGCATCCCGGTCTCAGAGTGCGCGTCTGGCGGGGCAGAGACGCTCCTGACCCTGATGTGCGTGGCGCTCGCATGTGTCTCTGGCCGGAGCTGCCGCACGCCGCCCTGGATGCCGGCTTCTCCGCAGAAGCAGTCTGCGCGACCTGCGCGCTCCGCGAGCAGTGTGGATACCGACGACAAGAGCGTGGGCCAGCTGACATTTGGATCGTAACTCACCATTGGCTCTTCCGGCCTTTGCCGGAGGGGTTGCCTCCCGCGTGCCTGGTGATAACCGACGAGGCTTGGTGGTCGGCCGGGCTGATCGGTCTTGATGCAAACGAGCCTTGCGACCTGCCGGTGTCTGCTTTGCTCTCCGGTACGACGGGCGATCTGCCCTCGGACCTGAGCGAGCGACTGCTACATCTCCGAGGTCGCATGGCGGCGGCGGTCGCCCGCTGCATTGGGATGCCCCGGCTGCAAAGGGCCGCCCTCGAGGCAGAGGGGCTGACAGCGCACGATCTTTGCGACCTCGCTAGCCTGGAGCGCCGCTCAAGAGAGCCAATGCCGGATCTGCCTTCGGATCCTGGTCACGCAGAGGCGATGCTGAGAGCGCATTCTACGCGACGGTTCGCCGAGCGCCGTGCGCTTCTCTCGGATCTCGCCGCCGAGCTCGCAGGCAGCACCTCTGCGGAGACAGAGTGCATACGGGTCCGTGGCTCTAATCCTGATTCTTTTTCCGAGCGAGGCGTGATCGAGCTAGCGTGGCGCCGTGAGTTGGCCGGCTGGGTCACGCGAGCACCTATGCTCATTCTAGACGCCACTACTCGGCCGGGCGTCGTATGGCCCTGGATGAGTGATGCGGAGTTGCAATACCTGCACCTTGAAGTGGAGATGCCAACGGCCACGGTCAGACAGGTGGTCGGACGGGAATGGAGTCGTCGCTTCCTGACGTCGCACCCCGAGGCGATCGCCGAACTCGCGACGCTAGTCGTTGTTGAACTGGCACGCTCCAAGGGTGACGTGCTTGTCGTCGTCCAAGCGGCGGCGGAGGACTTGCTCCGCGCCGAGCTCATTCGGCAGCTTCGAGGGACGTTGCCCGCGCGTTTGCACTTGACTCATCATGGCGGGCTCACAGGCACAAATGCATATGCAACAGCGGAGCGTGTCATCGTAGTCGGACGACAGGCTCTGAGCGTTGACGCAGCGGAGCGCATAGCTGCGGTCCTTCGAAATGGCATGTCGGATGGTCCACGGCTTGCTTCATGCGACGCGGACGTGCTGTGGCCCGTCAGAGCCGCGGGCATCCGGTTGGCGCGAGGTACTGGCTTGGAAGTACGGCAGCCAACTCACCCAGACGCGCTGGTGAATGATGTACGAATGACTGTTTCGGAGGGTTCGGTCATTCAGGCCGCGGCTCGCATACGTTCAGTACGACGCGAGGATCCGACCGCGATAACGATCCTAGGTGAGCTTGCACTTCCATTGACTGTGCATGAAGTTTGTCATTGGGAACGCGCACGACCGGACCGCCTCGTAATTGCCGGTGCCAGATCAGCTCTGAGCCGTACACCGCTGCTGATGTCTCCTGAATGGCTGCACAAGTGTCACCCCGATCTGTGGGAAACAGAAACCGCAGCTCGACGTCACCTAGAGGCGAACTGGAGCGGCGAAATTCCCCCCGTTTTCCTTGTAAGGGATGCCCTTAAAGGGCTCGGGGGGTTTATTCCGATGGTGGCTGTGGAATACCGCACTGAAGGCTCCCGGGGACGGTGGTCGCGCGCCCTGGTACCGGCGGGCACCGATCCGCTGACATCGCTGCAGAGGGTCCGGCCGCAAGTGATCGCAGTGCGTTCGGGCGACCAGGAGGAGGAGGCGACGGCGCAGTCCTCCAGCGCGCCTCGGCTGGTCGCCTCTGGCACACCAATGGATGACGAACCGGGCGCAGCGGCCTGTGCTGCATGACCTGAACGTCGCTCAGCGGGGGGGACGCTAACAGTGCCGGGATGGAGCTGTGCCAACGTTACCCAAGAGCGGCCAGATCCACGCAATCCTTGTCGCGTCTACCTTCGCGGGAGCACCCCGGCTCAACGTAAGCGTCAGCGGAACGCCCCTCCCGCAGCGTCCGCTGGCGCTTATACCAGTAGGCGGTGTCGGCCCAGACATCGCCGGCGGTGTTGTCGGCGCTGACCGCCTCCACCAGCCGCACCCCGTCACGTGGCCATGGCGCGGCCAGTAGCACTGGGCCGCGGTAGTCTGCCGCGGGCCGCTTCTGTTGAAAATGAGCTCGGCTGAGCGGTCCTGGGGGTTGGCGCCTGTACGGGGCGGGTGATCGGAGGCCAGGCTGTCCTGACCCTGCTGCGTCAGTTGGCGGGTGCCGGCGTGGGCAGTCGGACCAGCTTCGCGAGCTTGCGGAGGTTCTGCGCGGCGACGGCAAGGTGGAACATAAGCCCGGCGACGAGGTCGTTCTTCCGGCGCCGGCGCTGAATGTGCCGGGTCAGTCTGGGGCGCGAGGCTTCGGGCTGACGTTATGGATAGCGTTAACGACGACGCGAAGGGCGTCGGGCATCGCCGGATCAAGGTTCTGACGGGCCTCGGCCGTCGGCGGAGATGGTCGGACGACGACAAGGGTCGGATCATCGCCGAAAACAAGAGGAAGGGCTGAGAGCGCGTCCGCTGCAATCTACCTTCTGCAGCCGCGCCCGCTGGAACGAGCACATGCTGACCGCAGCGCAGCATGACCTCTGACTGGCTGAACGGGCGAAGCGCGGCCCGACGGTTGAGAGGAAGGCGGCCGCGTTCCGCCGCTCACGCCGACTCGCTTCACACCCGCTCCGGCCAGGATCTATGATCTGCCGTCGGAATAAGCCGCTCCGCCACGCCCGAGCCACATGCCGGACCGCCACGAGAAGCTCGCCCAGGCCGTCGATCTAGTCCTGACGCTGGCTGCCACCCGCTACGGCCGGAGCATGGCGGAGCTGACCGCGCAGTTCAGCTGCGGGCGCCGCACGATCGAGCGCCTCTTCGCCGCGCTTCGCCAAGCCGGGCTGGACGTCGAGGAGGTGCCCTCCGACCTCCGTGAGAAGCGGTGGCGCATCCCGCAGAGCCGCCTGCTCGGTGCCGTGCGTCTGTCGGCCGAGGAGGTTGCGGAGATCGATGCGGCAGGCAAGCGCCTCGCCCGCGCCGGCTACGCGGCCCGCGCGAACCTGCTCGCTGCGACCGCCACCAAGTTGCGCGCCATGATGGACGAGGCGGCGCGCCGCCGCGCCGAGCCGGATGTGGAGGCGCTGCTCGCCGCCGAGGGCCTTGCCTCGCGCCCCGGCCCGCGGATCGGGCTGGCCGACGGCGTGATCGAGACGCTCCGGCACGCCCTCCTCGCCGCCCGCCGCGTGCGCATACGCTACCGCAACGCGGGAGGGGAGGAGCGCGAGCACCTGGTGGAGCCCTGTGGCCTGCTCTACGGCGACCGGCCGTATCTGCTCGGCCTCGTCGTCGGCAAGGCGGAGCCGGTCACATGGCGCCTCGACCGCGTCATCTCGCTCGAGGTCACGGGCGAAGCCTTCGCCCCGCGCGCGGGGCATGACGTGGCGTCGCTGATGGCGGACTGCTTCGGCATCTGGCGCGACACGCCGGTGCAGGTGGTGCTGCGCTTCGCGCCGTCCTCGGCGGCCGATGCCGCGAACTGGGTCTTCCATGCCAGCCAGACGCAGGAACGCGCGCCGGACGGCGCGCTGATGGTCCGCTTCCGTGCCGGCGGCCTGCGGGAGATGGCCTTCCACCTCGCCACCTGGGGCGAGGCAGTGGAGGTGCTGGAGCCGCCCGCCCTGCGGGAGGAACTGGTCAACCTCGGCCGCCTGCTGCTCCGCAGGCACGGCGCGGAGGCGACATCGGACGAGCGCCTCCCTGGCCCCAAGGCAGCCTGACCACCCCGGCCCCATCATCGCCCGGGTCGTTGCCGATCTGCGTCCGCTTTTGACGCACACGCGTTCCATTCTCCACGCGCACCCAACCGGCTCGGGGAGAATGGCATGAACACGACGCTTTTCGCGGCGCCGGCGGCGGAGCCGCTCGCCTCCTTCCGCCGCCACGTCTCGGCGCCCGTGCCCTGGCACGCGGCGCACGCCGCCCGCCGGGCGACCGTCGCGCTCGCCCCCGCGGTGGAGGCGCG
>NZ_JAPSMD010000096.1 GCF_027856955.1 Falsiroseomonas oryzae
ATCGGCGTCGCGCTGGCGCCCCTCACGCCGCAGCTGCGTCAGTCGCTGCGGCTGCCGGAGGATGCGAAGGGCGCCGTGGTGCAAGGCGTGGAGCCGAATTCCCGCGCCCAGGCGGCGGGGCTGCGCCCGGGCGACGTCATCGTCGGCGTCGGCACCGCCAGCACCGAGGACCCGGAGGCGGTGGTCCGCGCGGTGCGGGAGGCGCATGCCGATGGCGGCGCGGTGGCGCTGCGGATCCTGCGCGACGGCCGCGCGGCCTTCGTCGCGGTGCCGGCGCCGCAGGCCTGACAGGCACGCCGCAGGCGTGAAGCAGAGGGGCGGGCGTCGGCTGTCAGATGAGCAACGCCACGCCCGCGTTCCGCCGCGCGCGATGCGGCCGCGCATAAGTGATGGGGAAGCATCGCGGAAAGATCCCATATCTTCGTGATCAGGCGGGACGGCAGGTTGCACATCAGATGACGACCTTCATGACCCGCCATACCTTTGGCGAGTTGTCGCTGCTGCGCGACAGGCTCATCCGGGATGGCTACGGCGTGCCGGCTGGCGATTGCGCCGGCGTTGCCGGACTCTTCGTGCCCTGGAGTGGTGCGCAACTCGCCTCACGCGGTGGAATCTACTGGGTCGGTGCCGGAACCGAAGGCGACTACGGCGCCGCAGGCGACCAGGGGTTCGAGGCGTGCCATGAACGTGCCGCGCACCTCTGCGATCGTGGCCAGCATGGCAGCGCTCACACGCCGACCTGGATGTTCCTGGATGGGCTGACCCGCGGACTGCTCGGCGGAGCCTACGACACGACCGCTGCGCGCTGGGGATGGTCGAACCTGCTGAAGATCGGCTGGAGTGCCGGACGGCCGGAGGAGTGGCCGTCCGCGCTCGTGGAGCGCCAGCAACAGGCCTGTGCCCTGGCACTGCGGGAGGAGCTCGCGTGCCTTCGCGACACGCTCGTCTTCGTCGCGTCACTCGACGACTTCGGCATCCTGGGCGAGGCGCTGGGGGGCGTGCCCGCCTGGCACGGGCGCGACGAGGCGACCGGCCTCTGGTGGTACCGCGATGAGGCATCCGGCAACCTCGTCGTGCATGGCTGCGATCCGGCCGCGGCGCGGCGTGGGCAGTTTGCCGAAGCGGCGCTGGACAGGACGCTGATGCTTGCCGGCAACCTGCTGACGCGCCGCGACTGAATGCCGTAGGGCTTTTGCCAGCCGTGGCGGCACGGATCGTGGATGCCGAGCGCCACGCCGATGTGGCCATCCATGCGATCGGCGTGGTCGCTGCACTCGCGGGTGCTGTCGCCCTTCCTGCGGTCCTGTCGCGAGGCGCCATTGCCGCGTCGGTCGCCGCCGGGGCGCCGTGAGGCGCCGCACGGCGGGCGAGCCGGCCTGCATGGTTCAGTGCAGCGCGGGCTCCCCGCGCGGGGTCGCGCCGCCGGACCGATGCCCCCTGGCGGCCTCGGCAAGGACGGCGCGCGGCAGGACGATGGTGGCGACGAGGCCCTCCTCGCCGAAGGTCATCTCCAGCGTCCCAGCAAGGTCGTGCCGGACTTCGCGCTCGATGAGTTCCGAACCGAAGCCCTGTCGCGTGGGCGCCGGGTCGGGCTTCGGGCCGCCGGTTTCCGTCCAGCGCAGAACGAAGCGCGGCTCGCCCCCGCGCGTCTCCTCGGACCAGGCGATCGCGACACGGCCGCCCTCGGCGCCGAGGGCACCGTGCTTCGCGGCGTTGGTGGCCAGTTCGTGCAGCACCATGCCGAGCGCAAGCGCGGCCCTCGGCCTCAGATGGACGGAACGCCCGAGCGTCGTCAGGCGGCCCGCACCAGGCGCATAGGGCTCGAGCTCCTTCCTGATCAGATCCATGAGCGGGACCTCGGCCCAGCCGCCGATGGAAACCAGCTCATGCGCCCGCGCGAGGGCGCGAATCCGGCCTGCAAAGACGGCGCCGAAGTCCTCGAGGCTGGTGGCGCGACGGAGCGTGTGGGCCGCGACCGCGGAGACCACCTGGAGCATGTTGCGGACCCGGTGGTTCAGCTCGTCCACGAGGCTGCCGAGGATCTCGCCCTCGACGACCTTCGTGACGTCGAAGAAGGTCACCACGACCCCGTCCACATCCCCGGACGCAGTGGTGTAGGGCAGGATGCGCATCAGGTAGTGGGCGACGCCGTTCCGGGCCGTGACGCGCCGCTCCGCCGGGGTCCGCTCTTCGATGACGCGCCGCGCGTCCAGCCCGACCTCCACGCCGTCGAGATGGCTGGCGAAGCTGCTGAGGGACCGGCCCCGGTCCGCAGGCACGAGGTCGAAGATCGCCGTCACGGCAGGCGTGAAGCTCCGGATCGCCAGGTTGCGGTCCAGGAAGACCGTCGCGACCTGCGTGCTGTCGAACAGGTTGCGCAGGTCGGCGTTGACGCGATCCAGTTGCTCGATCTTGGTCGACAGCTCGAGGTTGCTCGTCCGCAGCTCCTCGTTGACGGATTGCAGCTCCTCCTTCGAGGTTTCGAGCTCCTCGTTGATGGACTGCAGCTCCTCGTTGACGGAAACCATCTCCTCGTTGGCGGATTTCAGCTCCTCGGTCGCGGTCTCGTACTCCTCCGCCATGGACTGGAGCCGCTCCCGCGTCTCCCGCAGCTCCGCTTCGAGCCCCTCGACCAGGTGCTCGCCTGACGAGGAGGGGGCGCTGATGGTTGCCGCCTCGGCGCCGCGCTCCTGCGCGGCCCCTTGCTCAGCGAAGGCGACCAGGTAGAGCGGGTCCAGGCCGTCCCGCTGCGGCAGGGGCGCCACCGTGAGGTCGACGCACAGTGTCGTCCCTTCGTCGTCGAACGTGATGCGGGGGCGCACAACCGGTCGTCGCGTCTCCACCGCTTCCCGCAGCGCCGCGCGCAACTCCGGGCGGAGGCCCCGCCGCGCCAGCGAGACGAGGTGGTGGCTGGGGGGGCCGGCAGGCAGCTCCAGGTAGCGGGACAGGCGGGTGGTGGACTGGTGCACGATGTTGCCCTCGCCGTTCACCAGCAGGTGCGGCGGCGCGAACAATTCGGACGCGAAGGCGGAGGCGATCTGCTGCAGTTCCCACGTCCTCCCGCCGTACGGCGGCCGGGGCGGGGCGGGTGGGTGCCAGTGCCGCCGGACCGTGAAGGACCCGGGTTGCAGCCGCGGCACGCCGACGGCGGCCGCGCCTTCGCGCTTGCGGAAGATTCGGTGGGCCTTGTCCACCGGCGCGAACAGCTCGGGGTGGCGCGTGACCGTCTCCGCGACGCCCAGGAACAGGAAGCCGGAAGGGCGCAGCGCGTAGTGGAACAGCGGGATCACCTGCTCCTGCAGCCGGCCACCCATGTAGATCAGCATGTTCCGGCAGGACACCAGGTCGATGCGGGAGAAAGGAGCGTCCCGGATGACGTTGTGGCTCGAGAACACGCAGAGCTCGCGGGTCTCCGGCCTGATCGTGTGGAGCGCACCATCGGACAGGAAGAAGCGCGCGAGCCGTTCCGCCGAGACGCCCGCCATCATGGACTTGGGATAACGGCCGAGGCGCGCGACGGAGAGGGCGGGATCGTCGATGTCGGTGGCGAAGATCTGCACGCGCGGCGGCGTCGGGATCCTTGCCATCTGTTCCTGCGCGAGGATGGCGAGCGAATAGGCCTCCTCCCCGGTTGCGCAGCCCGGGACCCAGATGCGCACCGTGTCGTCCACGCCCCTGCCGGCGAAGATGGCCGGCATGACCTTGGCCTCGAGTGCCTCGAAGGCCTCGGCGTCGCGGAAGAAGCCGGTGACGCTGATCAACAGGTCGTGAAAGAGCCGGCCCACCTCGTCGGCATCCCGCCGCAGCAGGGCGACGAAGGCCGGCAGGTCGGGAACGCCGGTCGCCTGCATGCGGCGTTGCACGCGCCGGAAGAAGGTCTTGTCCTTGTAGTCGGAGAAGTCGTGGCCCGTGGTGCCGCGAAGGATGTCGCAGATGACCCGCTGCGTGCTGGCGAGGGCGTCCGCGTCGGAGGCGGCTGGTTCCTCGAAGGCGGCGGGTTGCTCCAGGATGGCCGCAAGCCGGCCGGGCATGCTCTCGACCGGAATCACGAGGTCCACGACGCCGGCCGCGACGGCGCTGCTCGGCATACCGGGATAGCGCGGCGCCGTGCCGTTGGAGCCCTGCGCCATCGTCAGCCCGCCCGCCTCCTTGATGGCCTTCAGGCCGAGACTGCCGTCGCTCCCGCTGCCGGACAGGACGACGCCGATTGCCTCCTCGCGCTGGTCCACGGCCAGCGAGGCGAAGAAGAGGTCGATCAACTGGCGCTCCCGCGCTTCGGACCCTGCCTGCGGCCGCAGGACGAGCCGCCCCTCGGCCAGGGTGATGACGGCGTCGCGCGGCGCGACGTAGGCATGACCCGGCTGGAGCGCCCCACCGTCCCGCATGGGCAGGACCGGCATGGCGGTGCATTTCTGCAGGATCTCCGGCAAGGCGCTTTCGTGGCCGGCGCCCAGATGGGTCACCACGACGAAGGCCATCGCCGGCGCCGGCGCCGGCATCGCGCGGAAGAATTCCTGCAGCGCCTCGACGCCGCCAGCGGATGCGCCGATCCCGACGACGGGAAATCGGTCAGTCGTGGGCATGCTGGCCCTCCAATGCGGCAGGCGCGAGACCTCCGGAAAGGCGCCGCCCGGCTCTGCACCTGCCACCGCCGCCTTCCCCGGCTAACACGCCCGATGCCCAAGCAGCCACTTACGCTTGAACAAAATCAAGCCTCGAAGACCGAGGCTTGAGATCACCGGTTCACCATGGGCGTTTCGCGTCTGCTCCGCGCGCCGTGGTCGCGTCGCCGGCTGGTCCTGCGCGGACAGGGGGCGCGGCGTAAGCGCGCCGGACTCTTGCTATCCGAGGGACAGGAGCCGCAGAGCCACGAGCGAAACCGCCAGGACGGAGCATGACTTGACGATGAGCGCGGGGAGCGGCGCCCCCTGCATCCTGGTCCAGCCGGACGCGGCGAAACCGGGTAATGATTGGATGATGGCCATCGGTGAACCTAGCACGGTACGCAGCGCGTCCCCTAGCACCAAGGCAACGTCGGCCTGTGGCCGGCCGAAGACGCGGGGGATGGCTCGGCCATGCTGCGCTCAGCGCCATCCGACGCGGGTGGCCCGCCGCTCTGTGGCTCTGGCGTTCCGGCGGTGGACCGCAATGCGTCCGCGACGGCAGCAGCAAGGTCGGACTCCGCATAGGGCTTCGCGAGCACCGGCGCCTCGATCGCGGGCGCCGAACCGGTCGCGAGATCCTCGCTGTAGCCGGTGGCGAACAGCACGCGGAGGCCGGGCGACGCCCCGCGTGCCCGTTCCGCGAGCATGAGCCCGTTCATGCCGCCTGGCATGGCGATGTCGCTGAACAGCAGGTCCACCGCCGTCCGGTCTGTCCCGGTCAGCATCGCGAGCGCTTCCTCCCCGCTGCGCGCGGCGAGGACGCGGTAGCCGAGCGCCGTCAGATGATGGACGGCGAGGTCGAGCACATCCGCCGCATCGTCGACGACGAGGATCGTGGCGCCCGCAGCGGCCGGGCCGCGTGCCGGCGGCGCGGCCTCGCCGGGCTCGGTGCCGCCTGCAGGAAGCGCTGGCAAGAAGAGCCGGACCGTCGTGCCGTGGCCAGGCGTGCTCTCGATTTCGATGTGTCCTCCCGACTGGCGGGCGAAGCCATGCACGGTGGCGAGGCCCAGCCCGACGCCCCTGCCGGGCTTCGTCGTGAAGAAGGGCTCGGCGGCACGCGCCAGGACCTCGGGCGTCATGCCTTGGCCGTCATCCTCGACCACGAGCTCGGCGTATGTTCCGGGCTTCACCGCCCCTCCGGCGGATGCGGACTGCCTCCGCTCGACGTTCGTGGTCCGAGTCCGCACGGTCACGCAGCCGCCGGACGGCGTGGCGTCGCGCGCATTGGTCAGCAGGTTCAGCAGCGCGGCCTCAAGCTCCGCGAGATCGACCATGCAGGGAGGCAGCAGCGGGTCGAGATCGTAGCGCAGCGCGGTCTCGCCGCCCGCGGCGCGCGCGAGGGCCTCGCCCAGATGCGAGAGCGTGGCGTTGAGCGCCACCGCCCGTGGCTGCAGCCGCGACCGGCGCGCGAAGGCCAGGAGCTGGCGCGTCAGCGCCGCCGCGTACTCGCCGCCGCGGCGTGCGCGGTCCAGCGCCCGTCGCGTCTCCTGCTCGTCGGCCAGCCGCGTCTCGACGCGCCCGAGATTGCCGAGCACGACATGCAGGGCGTTGTTGAAGTCGTGCGCCAGCCCGGCAGCGAGCTGCGCGACCGCCTCCAGCCGCTGCGCCTTGTGCAGGGCCTCGTCCGCCTCGTGACGCTGCGTGATGTCGATCTGCGAGGCAAAGAAGTAGTCCGCCGCGCCATCCGGCCCGAAGACGGGCGCGATGAAGACGGCGTTCCAGAACAGCGACCCGTCGCGGCGCCTGTTGAGGATCTCGACGGCCACCGGACGCTCCTCGTCCAGCGCCTCGCGCATCTGCCGCACCGCCGCGGCGTCGGTCCAGGGACACTGCATGAAGCGGCAGTTCCGCCCGACGACCTCGGCTTCCGCATAACCCGTCAGGTCCAGGAAGGCCTGGTTGGCGAAGACGATGGGATGATCGGGCCGGCGTGCGTCGGTGAGCACCATCGCCATGCGGGTGGCGGCCGCGGCTGCGGCGAAAAGGCCGCCCCGCGCGTCGAGCCCCGACGGCGCGGCCTGCCGAGGCGCCGAGCAGTCGCCTCCTTCTCGATCCGCCATGTGCCGGGTGCCATTCTTGTGTGTCCCGCCAACGCGCGGGATTCGTCCGAGGTCCTTCCGGCAGCTAACGCCGGAGGCCGCAAAGTCAGCGATGCCGCAGAAGTTTGCAGCGCCTGTGGGGCTGGCCGACGCCGGGACGCGGCTTAGCCGTCTCCGCGACGGTGATGGCGGGTGATGGCGAAGGCGACCGCGCCGCAGCCACCGCCCCGAGAACCTGCCGGGGGGGGGCGGGGACCGGCGCGGGTGCGGCACCAGACGGTGCCTGCGTCGCAGCGCCGACCGTGGCCGGCTTGCGCTCTGGGTCAGACGGGCCCGCCGGGGCCGCGCGGCACCCCGCCCTATTCGACGGGCGCGAGGCTCTTGATCAGCTCGAAGACGCGCTTGCGGACGGACGGATCGGTGATCCGGTAATAGGCCCGCACGAGCTCCAGCGTCTCCCGCCGGTGCAGCGTGTCGTCCTCGAACCCGTCCTGGGCCTCCTGGAAGCCGCTGTAGCGGCGGTGCCGCTCGCCGCCCATCTCGACCGGCATGTCGTCGAAGAAGAAGCCGATCGGCACGTCCAGCACGCGCGAGAGGTCGAACAGGCGGCTCGCGCCGATCCGGTTCACGCCGCGCTCGTATTTCTGCACCTGCTGGAAGGTGAGGCCGAGGGCCTCGCCCAGCTTCTCCTGGCTCATGCCGAGCAGCGTACGCCGGAGGCGAACCCTGCTGCCGACATGCACGTCGATGGGGCTCGGGCGGTGTTCGCGCTCTGCCCGGTCCACGACGTCATCACTCGCCATGGCCACGTCTCCGAACTCCGTCGCCCCAACCATGCCACCCTGCCCGTTCACCATCGCGGTTTACGCCGTCTTGGCGAGGGCTCGGACGTAGGCGCCATCAAGGCACAACCGCGCCGACCGGCAAGAGGGGTATGCGGTTGGTCACCAGTTGTCAACTCTTTTGATTAATCTCAGTTTTTGACAGCAACCGCAGGCTGCATAAGGGGTTGCGGTTAGTTCATTCCGCCATGGCACGCTTGGTACGCGCGGCCGCGATGGCCGCCAGGATCAGCGCGCCGGCGACCAACCCGACCGGGATGGCGAGGCCGCTGCGCGCGATCGGCGTGGCGGAAGCGGCGCGCGGCAGCGGGGCCAGAACGACGCCGCTCTCGGCGAGGCCCATGGAGGCGACGGTGCGCCCGCGCGCGTCGAATACGGCGGAGATGCCGGTCTGCGCGGCCCGCACCAGCGGCAGCCCTTCCTCCACCGCGCGCAGCCGCGCGGCGGCGAGGTGCTGCCAGGGCCCGGCGGAGATGCCGAACCAGGCGTCGTTGGTGATGTTGACCAGGAAGCCGGGGCGGTCCGCCGGCGTCACGGCACCGGGGAAGATCACCTCGTAGCAGATCAGCCCGGCGAAGCTCGGCAGACCGGGCAACGCCACGCTGCGCAGCCCGGGGCCGGCGCTGAAATCCAGCGCGGTATGCACCAGGCGCACCGGCAGGATTCCGCGCAGCGGCATGTACTCGCCGAAGGGCACCAGATGGGTCTTGTCCACGGCATCCAGCATCCGGCCGCGGGGATCCAGCGCGACCATGCTGTTCCACACCTGCCGCGCGCGGCCATCGGGCCCGAAGGCGACGCGCACCGTCCCTGCCAGCAGCATGCCCGTGGCCGGCAGCGGCTGCGTGGCCAGCCGTGCCGCCTCAGGGTCGTTGGCCAGGAAGAAGGGGCTGGCGGTCTCCGGCCAGACGACCAGGATCCGGTTGTCCGGCGCCTCCTCCTCCGCCAGGCGGACGCCCTGCGCGGTGAGGTCGATGTAGCGGCGGAAGATCGGCCAGCGGGTGTCCTCCCGCCACTTGGTCTCCTGCGCGATGTTGCCCTGCACCAGCACCAGCGTGACCGCGTGCGGCTCCGGCTCCTCCGCCAGCAGGCGCAGCAGGCCGAACAGGCCGAAGGCCAGCACCGCCGCGCCGCCGCCGAGCCAGCCGCGCAGCCCGGCCAGCGGCGCCAGCGCCAGCAGCACGGTCGCCAGCGTCAGGCCGTGCACCCCGATCCAGGCGGCTGCCTGGATCGGCAGCGCGCCGAAGGCCCAGACCGTGCCGAGCAGGTTCCAGGGGAAGCCGGTGAACAGCACGCCGCGCAGCATCTCGGCCGCGGTCCAGGCGGCGGCGAAGGCCAGAACCCGCGGCCAGCCCGGCGGTGCGAGGCGCGCCGCCAGCGCCGGCAAGACGGTGAAGGCACCGAGCGGCAAGGCCAGGGCCGGCACCGCGATGGGCACCAGCCACCAGAACCGCTCGACTTCCGTCAGGATGGCGTTGGTCAGCCAGTGCAGGCCGGCGACGTGGAAGCCCCAGCCCCAGGCCAGCCCGACCCAGGCGGCGCGCCGCGCGCTCGGCGCCGCGGTCGCCATGACGAAGAGGGCGGGCAGCGAGACCAGCAGCACCGGCACGATGTGCACGGGCGGCAGCGCCAGCGCCGCGATCGCGCCCAGCGCGAAGGCGAGCGTCAGCGCCCGCCAGAACCCCGCGCCGTCCAGGTGGCGGGTCAGCCTGGCGCGCCACCCCGGCCGGGTGGCGCGGCGGAGCAGCCCGCTCAGGCGGTGCCGACCTGCTGGCCCTGGGCGCGGCGGCTCTGCCAGAGCGCGACGAAGTCGATGGGCTGCAGCAGCACCGGCGGAAAGCCGCCGTCGCGGGTCACGTCGGCCAGGATGTTCCGCGCGAAGGGGAAGAGGATGCGCGGGCACTCCACCAGCAGGACGGGTTCCAGCATCTCCTGCCCGACATTCACGGTGAAGACGCCGCAATAGGCGAGTTCCGCGATGAAGCAGGGCGTCTCGCCGGCCTTGGCGTCGGCGCGGATCTGCAGCGAGACCTCGAACACGTTGTTCTGCCCCTGCACCGGCCGCGCCTGCACGTCGAGCGAGAGGTCCACCCGCGGCTGCTCCCGCAGGGTCACGAAGATCTCCGGCGCGCCCGGCACCTCGAAGGAGAGGTCGCGCGTGTACTGGATGTTCAGCTGCAACGGCGCCGCTGGCTGGCCATTCGGCCCCATGGGGGGGATGGGCGAGGAGGGGGCAGGCTGGTCCGACATGATGGGCATTCCGCTGCGCGTCGTGGGGCGCCCGGCTAGCACGGCCACACCGATCCGGCCAGCGCCGGCCCCGGGCGCCCCCGGGCGCAACCCGTCCGCGCGACGACAGCAGGACGCCCTTGAACCGGCAGGCCCGGTTGCGGTTCCATGTCGGTTCCGGTGGACACGGGAGGCCGCGCATGCGCCGCAGGACCCTTCTCACCGCGGCCGGTGCCGCGGCGCTCGCCCAGCCTGCCAGCCGCGCCCGCGCCGATGAACCGGTGGATGTCGCGCTGATCCTCGCCGTCGATGTCAGCCGCTCGATCGACGAGGACGAGGCCCGGCTCCAGCGCGAGGGTTACCGCGGCGCGATCACCGATCCGCGCGTGGTGGAGGCGATCCGCGGCGGCATGCTCGGCGGCATCGCCATCGCCTACACGGAATGGGCCGGCATCGAGTTCCAGCGCCTGGTCATCCCCTGGACACGCATCGGCAGCCAGCGCGACGCAGACGGCTGGGCCGAGACGCTGGCCCAGGCGCCGCGCACCTCGCTGTCCTGGACCTCGATCTCCGGCGGCATCGAGCATGCGCGCCGCGTCATGGCGGAGTGCCCGCACGAGGCGACGCGCAAGGTGATCGACGTCTCCGGCGACGGGGTGAACAACAGCGGCCCGCCCGCCGAGCAGGCGCGCGACCGCGCGGTGGCCGAGGGCATCACCATCAACGGCCTGCCGATCCTGAACGACCGCCCGACCTTTGGCCGCCCGCCGCCCATGCCGCTCGACCAGTATTTCCGGGAGAGCGTGATCGGCGGCGCCGGCGCCTTCGTCATCGCGGCCGAGGATTTCGAGGCCTTCGGCAACGCCGTCCGCCGCAAGCTGATCCGCGAGATCGCGGGGCAAGGCGGGCCGGTGGTGGAGCACGCCTGACGCTGCGCGTCCTCGCCCGCCTCTGGCGCGGCGACCTGCCGCTCGCCGACGCCTTCTGGAACTGGGCGGTGATCGGCGGGTTCGTGGTGAACCTGGCCTGCACGCTGCTGTCCCTGGCGCTGGTCGTGCAGGGGCAGCCACTGGCGGCCCTGCTGGCCGGCCATGGCCTGTCGGTGCCGTACAACCTGGTGGCAGGTGTCGGAGTCTGGCGATCCGCGGCGCGCTACCGCGGGCCACCGGGCCTGGCGGCCGCGGCGCGGTTCGTGGCGACGGCCGGGCTCGGCATCCTCAGCATCGTGTGAGCGGCCCTATCGCTCGACATCCTCGATGCTGAGGCCGAAGGCCGCGACGCCTTCGGCCAGCAGGTCGCCCAGGTTGTCCATCGCCAGCAAGTAGTCCGCCGGATCGCGGCCCTCGTTCCGCTCGGCCGCCAGGGCGCGCGCCTCGTCCCACTCCTCCGGGCCGTAGTCGCCGCGGCCGGTCCAGGCCAGCGCGATCAGGCTGGCCTGCTCGTCCTCGTTCAGCTCCGCGATGAAGGCGCGCAGGCTGTCCTCCGTCATGTCGTCGGGCGTCTCCTCGAGCAGCGCGGCCTCGCTGTTCTCGTCCTCGCCGGTGGGGTCGGTGCCGGCCTCCTCCTTGCCCTGCAGCGCGCGCGCATGGTCCACGATGGCTGCCACCGCCTCGAGGCTGATGCCGAGGTCCACGTCGTCGTCATCCGGCATGCCTGACATCCGGCCCTCCTTCGGCTGGTTGGCGCATTAGACCAGGGCGCGCGCAGCGGTTCCACCGGGCCGCGAAGATTCCATGCCCGGCAACGCGGCGCCTGGGACGCGCGTTCGGCACCGCACCCTGACGGAGCCATGCGCGCATGCGGGTGCTTCTGCTGATCCTGGCCGGGCTATCCGCCACGCCGGCCGAGGCCGGCGACGATGCCGGCATGGCGATGATCGTGCCGCAGGGCGGCTGCGAGGCGCCGGCGCTGGGTCCCGCGGGGACGTTCCGCGAGGTGCAGAACGCCGAGGCGCCGCCGCCCTTCCGCCGCGCGCTGCTGGCCTGCGAACCGCTGGGGCAGGGCCCCGCCAAGCGGCCGCTGCGGCGCACCTGATCCGGTCAGCCGTTCACCCAGTCGGGCGCCAGGCCGGCCGGATCCACGAAGCGGCGGTCTTTCGGCAGCGTCGCGATCGCCGTCAGGTCCTCGGCGTCCAGGCGCAGCGCCAGGGCGCCGAGATTCTCCTTCTGTCGCGCCGGGGATGCCGCCTTCGGCACCATCGCCACGCCGTCCAGCGCCAGCAGCCAGGCCAGCGCCACCTGCGCCGGCGTCGCGCCGTGCTTCGTCGCCACGCGCCGCAGCGCCGGCTGGTCGAGCCCGCCGCCCTTGGCAAGCGGCGAATAGGCGGTGAGCGCCATGCCGTTGGCGCGCGTGATCTCCAGCAGGCGCGACTGGTCGAGCTGCACGTGGAATTCCACCTGCAGGCAGGCGAGGCCGACGCCGCGCTCGATCGCGCGCCGCAGCAGGCGCGGCGGAAAGTTCGACACGCCGATCGCCTTGGCGCGGCCCTCGGCGCGGATCGCGGCGAGGCCGTCCAGCGCGTCGGGCAGGTCGAGCTGCGGGCTGGGCCAGTGGATCAGCAGCAGGTCCACGTAGGGCATCGCCAGCCGCGCGAGACAGGCGTCGAAGGCGCGGCGGATCGCGGCGCCGTTGGTCTTGTCGTTCCAGATCTTCGTGGTGACGAAGACGTCCCCGCGCGGCAGCCCGGCGGCGGCGATGCCGGCGCCGACCGCGTCCTCGTTGCCGTACATCTCCGCCGTGTCGATGTGGCGGTAGCCGAGCGACAGCGCGCTCTCCACCGCCGCCTGGCAGTCGCGGCCCTTCATCGGCCAGGTGCCGAGACCGATGCGCGGCATGCGCATGCCGTGGGCTTGGAGCGTGGGGATGGTCATCGATGGATAGCCTCCGCTGGCGGTTCGGCCCCCACCCCGACCCTCCCCCGCATGCGGGGGAGGGAGGGAATGGCTAGCGCTTCGCGAGGTCGATCAGGCCGGCATGGCCGGCCTCGGTGCCGAAGGCGAGCAGCGCGCCGTTCGGGCTCCAGGCCAGCGCGCTGACCGGGCTGCCGGAGGGCGGCGCGACGGGCACCACCTTGCCGCTCGCGACCTCCGCGATCAGCACCAGGCCGTCGCCGAAGCCGGCGGCCACCACCTCGTGCTGCGGGTGGCAGGCGACGGCGCTGCACAGCACCTGGTCGCCGCCGGCGAGCTCCGTCGGTGCCTTGCCCATGGGTCCGCCGCCGAAGAACGGCCAGAGCACCACGGATTCCGCCCCGCTGGTCGCTAGCCAGCGGCCCTTCGAGGTGAAGGCGAGGCTGCGCGTCTTGCCGGGATAGCCGGACATGCGCATGTGCTGGCCGTCGGTCAGGCGCCAGCCATGCAGCGAAGGCTCCTGCATCGCCGTCACCACATGCGTGCCGTCCGGCGAGAAGGCGATGGCGTGGTGGCTGCCCTTCCACTCCAGCACGCGCGGCTTGTCCTCCTTCGCGCCGACGAACCAGAGGGAGGCGCCGTTGTAGTGGCTGGCGGCGATGCGCTTGCCCTTGGCGTCGAAGACGATGCCGCCGACCGAGGAGGGATGCGTCAGCGTCTTGAGCGGCCCGCCGGGGCCGAGGACGTGCACCGCCTTGCCGACGCCTGCGGCACGCAGCCCGGTCTCGTGCGCGGCGACGTGGTCGATCCACTTGCCCTTGTAGTCGGCGATCACCTGCGTCGCGCCATCGGGCGCGGTCCGCACCAGCTTCCCGTCGTCGCCGCCGGTCAGCCAGCCATCCTGCATGTCGCCGCAGGCCGACAGCACGGCGCCGTCATGCGCGGCGACAGTGGCCCAGTCGCCCTGCATCCCGGCGGGATGCAGCGTGCCGTCGGCCAGTGCGAAGGCCAGGCGGTCGCGCGCGTCGAACACCGCGCCGACGACCCAGGCGCCGAGCTCCTCCGCGCGGCCGCGCGTGGCGAGGAGGAAGTCGGCTTCGGCGACCTCGGCCATCAGGCTTCCACCTGGCACGCCTCGAAGCCGCGGCGCAGCTGCGGGCGGTTCAGGTCGCGGCCGATGAAGACGATCTTCGACTTCCGCGGATCGCCCTCCTTCACCTCGCCGATGTAGTCGCCGTCGGCGATCATGTGCACGGCCTGGAAGGCGAAGCGGCGGTTGTCGCCGGCGTAGTACAGGATCCCCTTGGTGCGCAGCAGGTCCTGGCCCTTGGACTGCAGCAGGTTGCTGATCCAGGCGTTGAACTTCTCCGCATCGATCGGCTTCGAGACCTCGAAGCTGACGCTGTTCACCTCGGAATCGTGCTCGTGGTGGTCCTCGCCGGAGAGGAAGTCGGGCTCCTTCTCCAGGATGCGCTGCAGGTTGAAGGCGTCGCGGCCGATCACGCTCTCCAGCGGCACGTCGGACTTGGTGGAGCGGCGGATCTCGGCATAGGGGTTGATCTGCTTGATCAGCCGCTCGACCTCGTCGGCCTCCTCCGCGCTGACCAGGTCCATCTTGTTCAGCACGATGATGTCGGCGAAGGCGATCTGCTCCTGCGCCTCGCTGCTGTCCTTCAGCCGCGCGGGCAGGTGCTTGGCGTCCACCACGGTGACGATGGCGTCGAGCTTGGTGGCGCGCTTCACGTCCTCGTCCACGAAGAAGGTCTGCGCGACGGGGGCGGGGTCGGCGAGGCCCGTGGTCTCCACGATGATGCCGTCGAAGCGACCCTTGCGCTTCATCAGCCCGCCGATGATGCGGATCAGGTCGCCGCGCACGGTGCAGCAGATGCAGCCGTTGTTCATCTCGAACACTTCCTCGTCGGCATCCACCACGAGGTCGTTGTCCACGCCGAGCTCGCCGAACTCGTTGATCACCACGGCGAACTTCCGGCCGTGGTTCTCCGACAGGATGCGGTTGAGCAGCGTCGTCTTGCCGGCGCCGAGATAGCCGGTGAGGACGGTGACGGGGATCTGGGATTCGGACATGGGAGGGGTCCCGAGGGGATGTGCTGGCCGCGTTATATGGTAACGGCGCGTCGCTTCCACCCCGGATGTCCTAATCCGTGAGCCGCCAGCGGCGCATGTCTCCCTCCATCAGGCGATGCGCCGCCAGCAGGTAGCGCCGCAGCGAGGGGAACAGCGCATCGCAGCGCAGGAACCGCGCGTGGAACAGCAGGGTTTCGGACAAGGGGCTGACCTAGCTAAGGCTAGGACTGGGGTTCTGAAGCTTGTCCTAGGCCAGTCCAGTTGGCGAGGGTGGAGAGCAGACGGCGGGGTGGGGCGTAGTTGAAGCGCCATTCGCATT
>NZ_JAPSMD010000097.1 GCF_027856955.1 Falsiroseomonas oryzae
GCGCGGCGGCGCGGTCGCCCGCCCGCCTGCGGCACCCGCCGCCGCACCTCCAGGCGGGCGCCGTCCGGGGCGCGCGACAGGTGCAGCGTGCGGTCGTGGTACACATCCAGCCCGGGCCGGTGGCCGATCGAGACCAGCGCGCTCTCGGCCAGCTCCTCCCGGAACAGCCGCATCATCTGGTCCTGGTTCTCCTCGTCCAGCGCCGCCGTCGCCTCGTCCAGGAACACCCAGCGCGGCCTGTGCAGCAGCAGCCGCGCGAAGGCCAGGCGCTGCTGCTCGCCAAGCGACAGCACGCGGTCCCAGCGCTCCTCCTCGTCCAGCCGCGGCACCAGGTGGGCCAGCTGGCAGCGCTCCAGCGCCGCGACCATCGCCGCGTCGGCGAACTTCTTGGGTGCGGCCGGATAGGCCAGCGCCGCGCGCAGGCTGCCCAGCGGGATGTAGGGCCGCTGCGGCATGAAGAACATCCGCTCGCGGGGCGGCGTCCGGATCTCGCCGGAACCCCACGGCCACAGGCCGGCCACGGCGCGGAACAGGGTGGACTTGCCGGTGCCGCTCTCGCCCACGATCAGCACCTTCTCGCCGGCCTGGATGACCGCGTTGGCGTCCTGGATCACCACATTGCCGTCGGAATGGCCGACCTGGAGGTCGCGGAAGGCCAGCACCTCGCGCCCTTCGGCGTCGGGTCCGACGACAACGTCGATGGTCTGGTCCGCCTCCAGCCCCTCCGCCGCCTCGAAGGTGTCCTCCAGCGCAGCGACGCGCTCGACATGGCTGCGCCAGTCCGCCAGCAGCGGGAACTTGTCCACGAACCAGTTCAGGCTGCGCGTCACTTCCAGGAAGGCCTGGGTGATCTGCATCAGCACGCCGAGCGTGATCGCGCCGGCGAAGTAGCGCGGGCTGGCGACGATGATGGGCACCACGCCCGCCGCCATGCCGTAGGCGGAGGTGAGCCACATCAGCGCGCGTTCGCGCACATACAGCTGCTTCATCACCTCGACGACACGGGCGAAGGCGGCGCGCAGGCCGCGATCCTCGTCGGGCTCGCCGCGGATCAGCGCGATGCCTTCGCTGTTCTCGCGCATGCGGATCAGCGCGAAGCGGTGATCGCCCTCCGCCTCGTTGCGGCGGATGTTGATGCGCACCAGCGGCCCGCCGAGGATCATGGTCAGCACGCTGCCGATCGTCGCGTAGAGCAGCGCGGCCCAGACCATGTAGCCCGGGATGTCGAACTCGCTCGCCCCCATCGCGACGTGCAGCGGCCCGGAGAGCGTCCACAGCACGCCGAGGAAGGTCGCCAGCGTCAGGATGGAGCCGAGCAGCCCGACCAGCAGGTCCACCGCCATGGCCGTCGCCCAGCGCGTGTTCTCGCTGATGCGCTGGTCCGGGTTGTCCGCCGCGTCCGGCATGAAGTTGAGCTGGTAGTGCAGCCCGCCAGCCAGCCAGCGCGACTGCAGGCTGTTCACCAGCGACTGGCGCCAGTCCAGCGACAGCATCTGCTTCGCCCAGAGCTGCGCCACCGCGCTGCCCATCGCCGCCGCCAGCAGCAGCAGCAGCGTCCAGAGCTGCCCGTAGAAGGCCGCGCGGTCGCGGTTCTCGAGCGCGTTGAAGAAGTCCCGGTTCCAGATGTTGAAGCGCAGCTGGACGAGGATCTGCACCAGCGTCAGCGCCACCACGGCGATGGTCAGCAGCCAGGCGCGCCGGCGGCTGTCGGGCGAGGCATAGTAGATGCGGATGATGCGCCAGAACTGCCCCAGGAGGCCGCGCCGGGGGGCGGCTTCCGGAGCGTCGGCCGGACCCTCGGCCATGGCTGCCCTCAGCGCCGCCGCGGCTCTGCGGGGGGCGGAACGGGGCGCAGGTTCTCCGCGCTGTCGCCGATCCGCTCGGCCGCCACGGCGCGCCCCTGCTCGCCGGCCACGCCGCGCCCTTCGGCTGCAAGCCGGGCGCCGGGCCGCAGCAGGTCGCGCAAAGCCTCTGTCGTGCCGGCGGGCACGGTCACCACGCTGCCGTCCTCCAGCACCGCGCCCGCGACCTCGCCCTGCGGCGCGTAGTACGGCGCCTTCACCGTGCCGGCCACCGTGATGCGCTCGGCCTGGTCCGCCGCGCTGCGTCCGACCAGGCGCCAGTAGAACCGCTCCACCACCACCGGCGACGCCTCCGCATTCGGCGCGAAGGCCAGCATGGTGATCACCGGCGCGTGGCGCGCGCGGATTCCCCACACGGTGATCGGCCGACCGGGCGGCACCGCACCACGCACCGCGTCGCCGAATTCGGGTGGGAAGACGATCTGCGGTCCTTCACGGAACAGCAGCGCGTCCGTCTCGCCGCGCGGGTTCACCAGGTACCGCTCCACCGTGCCGGTGAAGGCGGGCAACTGCGTCGGATCGAACCAGAACTCGGCCACGCCGCCGCGCGGCGCCGGCCGGTCCTGTGCGCGCACGCCGCCCGCCGCGGCGAGGACGCCTGCCAGCACCAGGATCGCAACGCGCATGCCCTGCCCCCCCCGCGCCGCAACGCTAGCGCCGGCGCATCGCCCCGAAGACCAGGCTGACCAGGAACAGCACGATGAAGATGCCGAACAGGATCTTCGCGATACCGGCCGAGGCGGATGCCACGCCGCCGAAGCCAAACAGCCCGGCGATCAGCGCGACCACCAGGAAGACGAGTGTCCAGTACAGCATCGTGTGACCTCCGCCGCGTGGTGCCGCTCCAGCAACGCGGCCCCGCTCCAACGGTTGCGGGGCGGAATGTCCCGTAGCGGATTCGCGCGCTCAGTCCGCGCCCATCGGCAGGCCGCGCGTGACCGCCTGATACGTCGCGACCGCCAGCATCGTCGGCTCGAAGGGCTTGGTGATGACGAATGCCGGCTCCACGCGGCTGCCGGTCAGCAGGCGCTCGGGATAGGCGGTGACGAAGATCACCGGCGCCGCATGGCGCGCCAGGATGCGCTCCACCGCGGAGGCGCCGTCCCCGCCGGCGCCGAGGTTCACGTCGGCCAGCACCAGGCTCGGCCGCTCGCTCTCCGCGATCGCGACCGCCTCCTCCTCGGTGGCGGCGACGCCGACCACGTCGTGCCCCGCGCTCTCCACCAGCTGCTGCAGGTCCATCGCGATGATCGGCTCGTCCTCGATGATCAGCACGCGCGCCGCGGTCGCCGCGCGCAGCCGGTCGCGCGCCTCGGCCAGCATCTCCTCGGCCAGGTCGGGATCGAGGCCGAGCACCGCGGCCGCCATCGGCGTCTCGAGTTCCTCCAGCGAGGTGAGCAGCAGCAGCATCCGTTCCATGCGGGACAGCGCGCCACGCGGCTCCGCAGGTTGCGCCGCCGCGACCCGGCTGACGGCGGCGAACAGCGCAAGCCGCGCGCCATCCGGTCCCGGCACGGCCATCAGCTCGCCGCGCAGCGCCTCCCCCACCATCGCGTCGCCGCGCGCCTGCGATCCGGCGAGCGCGCGCGCGAAGCGACGCGCATAGGGCAGTGCACCCAGCAGCGTCGCGCGGTCGATCTCGCTCATCGGCATTTCATCTCCCGCTCCCGCCTGTGCGATGCCGCGCGGCGTGATCGTTGATATTGAGCGTAGCGTGGACCAGCAAGACAGGGATCATGCGTTACGCACCGGTATCGCGCAGTTGTTGCCGGAGCTGCGTGCAGCCGCACGCCTCCTCACCGCCTCGCGAGCGGAAGCCGACGATCTGGTGCAGGATGCCGTGCTGCGCATGCTGCGCGGCATGGACGGATTTGTGATCGCGCCGGAACATGCCGGCGACCTGTCGGCTGCCTTGCGCCCCTGGGGCCTCACGGTGCTGCGCAACGCCTTCCGCGAGTCATGGCGCCGCAGCAGACGCGAACGGGCGCACCTGGACGCGCAACCGCGCGACGAGGAAGGCCACAGCGGCGGCCAGGAAGCCGCGGCGCGCATGCGCGACCTGGCCCGCGCGCTGTCCGCGCTGCCGCCGATGCTGCGCGAGGCGCTGGTGCTGGTCGGTGCGCATGGCCTGAGCCATGAGGAGGCCGCGGCGATCTGCGCCGTGCCGGTCGGCACGATGAAGGCCCGAGTGTCCCGCGCGCGGCGGCAGCTCGCCGGCACTCTCGGTGCCGTGATCGACTGACGGATCCGCGATGCAACCGAACCGACGACCCGTTCATAGAATCGGCATCAGGACGGGAGCCCATGATGCCCAACGAGTTCCACAACCAGCTCATCACCCTGCTGCCTCGCCTTCGCGTGCAGGCGCTTGCGCTGACCCGCAACCGCGCCGCGGCGGAGGACTTGGTGCAGGATGCGGTGGCGAACGCGCTCGCCGCGCAGGACAGCTTCACGCCCGGCACCAACTTCGCCGCCTGGATGCACCGCATCCTGCGCAACCGCTTCATCTCCACGCTGCGCAAGCAGCGCGACACCACGGATATCGAGGACCTGCCGGCAGGCGCCTTCGCGGTGGGGGCAACCCACGAGGACCGGCTTGTCCTGAAGGAGCTCGGCCGCGCGGTGAACCGCCTGCCGGTGGACCAGCGCGAGGCGCTGTTCATGGTGGTGCTGCAGGGCATGTCCTACGAGGACGTCGCCAGCGCGACAGGCTGCGCCGTCGGCACCGCCAAGAGCCGCGTCTTTCGCGCCCGTCGGCAGCTGCAGGCCTGGCTGATGGGCGAGGATCGTGCCGCCGCCCGCGCACCGGAGACCCGCACCGCGGAGCGGCGCACCACTCGCATCGAGGAGGCCGACGCCCTGGCATAGCCGCGCTGCCGCCGGCGTCGCCGCCCCGGCCTTGCGGCGGCGGTGCCGGGCGCGGCCAATGGCATGGACCAGAACCGGGACCGACGCACGCCAGCCACACCAGCGGCGCGCGCATCCCAGCCGTCGCCGGAACCGGCGGCCGATCCCTTCGGCCTCTGGCTGCAGGCACGCCTGCACCAGCTCTACGATGGCGTGACGCGGGAGCCGATCCCGCCCGAGTTGCTCCGCCTGATCGAGGAGGACCGCCACCGGCGCGGGGGCTGAGCGGGGCGCGCGCCGGTGGCGCGGCGTGATGCCGCACCGCCTGCGCCCCCGCCTGCCGGACACGGTGCGCGGGCGGCTGCTGCTGCTGCTCCTGCTCGCCAGCCTGCCGCTCCTTGCCCTGATGGCCTTCAGCCTCGCCGCGCATCTGCGCGAAGCCCGCGAGGAGGCGAAGTCCGCGGTGGCGAGCGAGCGCGACCGGCTGGTTGCGGTGAACCTTGCCGCCATCGAGTCGGCCGATGCGATCCTGGCCGCGCTGGCAGCCACCATTCCCCATCATGGCGCCGGCTGCGAGGCGCTGCTGGCCTCCGTGCGCGCACGCGACCTGATGCCCGTGGTGGTGGACGCCCGCGGCATGCCACGTTGCGGCACGGCAGAGGCATCGCTGGCGGCCGAGGAGTTCGGGGGCCATGTGCTGCGCGCCGGGCGTGGCGCGGCAATCCTGCTGGCGCACCCGCTGGCGGACCGCTCCGGCTTCGTGGCGGCCGAAGTCCAGCTGCGTGCCGACGGGACCGGCGGTAGCGCGTGGCTGCTCGATCCTACCGGCCATGCGCGACCGCTCGGGGCCGTCGCGGCCCCTGCCGCGCCGCCCGATACCGCCGCCGCGTGGACCGAGGATGCCGGCGGCGCGACGTGGATCGCCGCCACCGGCCTTCTCGCGCCCGGGCTTCGCCTGATGGTGGCCCGCCCCTCCGCCCCGCTGCGCGATGCGGCCGTCGCGACCGTGCTGCGCCACCTCCTCGAAATCGGGGCCACCCTCGCCCTCGGCGCGATCGCTGTCGTCCTGGGCACCGGTCACGCAGTGACGCGGCCGCTGGCCCGGTTGCGCGCCGCCGTCGCGCGCTGGCGCGGCGGCGAGACGCTCGCCATGCAGGACGACCCCGACATGCCCGAGGAGCTGCGCGACCTCGCCGCAGCCTTCCGCCGCGGCGCGGAGGAACTGGCCGCGCGCGACGCCGCGCTCGGCGCAGCCGTGGCGCGGGCCGAGCTGCTGGCGGAGGAGGTCCACCACCGCGTCAAGAACAACCTGCAGATCGTCAGCAGCCTGCTGGCGCTGCAGGCCGGGCGGGTCGGCGATCCCACCGCCCGCGGCGAGTTCGAGGCCACGCGCGACCGCGTCGCCGCGCTCGCCACGCTGCACCGGCACATGTACGTGCATCACGACCCCGAGGCGATCGACCTGAACGCCTTCTTCGAGGAGCTCGGCGCGCAGCTCTTCGCCGCCGTGGGCGAGCGACCCGGTCGCCGCATCGCGCTGGCGATCGAGGCCTCCCCGCTGCGCATCGCCTCCGACCAGGCGGTGCCGCTGGCGCTGCTGATCACGGAGGCGATCTCGTCGGCCCTGAAGCAGGGCTTCCCGGATGCGCGGCGAGGCCGCATCACGATCCGCCTGACGGCCGGTGACCGCCGCGCACGCATCTCGGTGGAGGATGACGGCACCTGGCCGCGCGCCGAGGACCGTCTGCGTGCATCCCTCATGCGCGGCTTCGCGCGACAGCTCGGCAGCGAGCTGCGCGTGGAGGTCGGGCGGATCGAGGTGGACCTGCTGCTCCGCCCGCCGGTCCCGCGCGAACGGCCGCGCGGGCGCGGGAGATAGCTTGCTCGGCAGGGGAAAGCGCGATGCCCTCACCCCTGCCGCCGAAGCCTACGCCGCCGGTGCCGCGAGCCCCTGCGGCGCCGTGCGCTCGCGCTTCACCAGCAGCTTGTTCAGCGCGTGCACATAGGCGCGCGCGGAGGCGACGATGGTGTCGGTGTCGGCGCCCTGGCCATCGACCAGCTTGCCGTTCTCCTCCAGCCGCACGGTCACGCGGGCCTGCGCGTCGGTGCCGCCGGTCACGCTCTGCACGGCGTAGAGCTTCAGGTTGACCTCGTGCGGGAAGGCCTGTCGCAGCGCGGCGAAGGTCGCGTCCACGCCGCCGTCGCCGCCCGCCACGCCCTCCCGCGCCTCGCCATCCACCTCCAGCGCGATGGAGGCGATCGGCCGCGTGTGCATCCCCGTGGAGACGGACAGCCCGGTCAGCTTGATGCGGTCGTTGGCGCGCACGACCTCGTCATCCACCAGCGCGGCGACATCCTCGTCGTAGACGACCTTCTTGCGGTCGGCCAGGTCCTTGAAGCGCTTGAAGGCGTCGTTCAGCGCGTTGTCGCCCAGTTCGTAGCCCAGCGACTTCAGCTTGTCCTTGAACGCCGCGCGGCCCGAATGCTTGCCGAGCACCAGGGACGACTTGGTCCAGCCCACGCTCTCCGGCGTCATGATCTCGTAGGTGGAGCTGTCCTTCAGCATGCCGTCCTGGTGGATGCCCGATTCATGCGCGAAGGCGTTGCGGCCGACGATCGCCTTGTTGGGCTGCACGTCGAAGCCGGTGATTGTGGCCAGCAGGCGGCTGGTGCGCAGGATGTTCGGCGTCTTCACGCCGTTCCTCACCGGCACCGCGTCGTGGCGCGTGCGCAGCGCCATGACGATCTCCTCCAGGCTGGCATTGCCCGCGCGCTCGCCGATGCCGTTGATCGTGCATTCCACCTGGCGCACGCCGGCCTTGATGGCCGCGATGGTGTTGGCCACCGCCAGGCCCAGGTCGTTGTGGTTATGCGCGGAGAAGATGACCTTGTCCGCACCCGGCACCCTTTCGCGCAGCATGGTGAAGATGCGCGTGATGTCCTCCGGCACGGCGTAACCGACGGTGTCGGGGATGTTGATGGTGGTCGCGCCCGCCTTGATGGCGGC
This sequence comes from Falsiroseomonas oryzae, assembly GCF_027856955.1. Taxonomy (GTDB): domain Bacteria; phylum Pseudomonadota; class Alphaproteobacteria; order Acetobacterales; family Acetobacteraceae; genus Falsiroseomonas; species Falsiroseomonas oryzae. The sequence goes on from NZ_JAPSMD010000097.1 coordinate 7,717, forward strand.
CTCCACGCAGCGGCAGAGGAAATCCGGCTCGGTCCGCGTGCCGTCCTCCGCGCTCCATTCCACGTCGGCGGTCGCGTTGCGCGCCATGGTGACGGAGCTCGTCACGAGCTCCAGCACCTGCTCCGGCTCCATCCGCAGCTTGACGCGCATGTGCAGCGGGCTGGTGGAGACGAAGGTGTGGATGCGGCCGCGCGCCGCCGGCTTGATCGCCTCCGCCGCGCGGGCGATGTCGCCCGGCGCGGTGCGGGCCAGGCCGCAGACCACCGGGCCGTCCTTGGCGAAGCGCTTCGCGATGGCCTGCACGCTCTCGAAGTCGCCGACGGAGGCGATCGGAAAGCCGGCCTCCATCACGTCGATGCCGAGCTCGGCCAGGGCTTCCGCCATGCGCAGCTTCTCCTCGAGGTTCATGGAGAAGCCGGGCGACTGCTCGCCGTCGCGCAGCGTGGTGTCGAAGACGATGATTCGGTCGGGGTCGAGCGTCCCGAAGGAGGGGTGCTGGATGGACATGTGGGGCGTTCCTGCCTTCCGTCGTTCAGCCGTGAAGAGGGCGCACGAGGCGCCAGGGCTTCCCCTGAGCGGTGCCGGCTGCGGTCAGCCGGGCGTCACGCCCAGGGGCGACGAAGTCGAAGAAGAAGGCCGAGCGGGGCGCGCAGGAGCAACCCGCCCTTCGGGGCGGCGGCAGGCTCGGTGCGGAGCGCGCGCGGCGTCATTGCCCGCGAAACCTAGCGGGGGCGGCCCGCCAGGGCAAGCTTTGCCTATCTCGGGGGGTGGTTCGCCCACCAATGCCGCGCGATATCCGCCCGCCGGCAGACCCACACCTCATCCCGGTGCTGCGCCACATGCGCCAGGAAGCGCTGCAGCGCCCGCGCCCGCCCCGGCCGCCCGACCAGGCGGCAATGCAGCCCGACCGACATCATCTTCGGGCTGCCCGCCCGTCCCTCCTCCAGCAGCAAATCGAAGGCGTCGCGCAGGTGGCGCTCGAAGCCGTCGGGGTCGCCGAAGCCGGGCGGCACCGCGAACTTCATGTCGTTGTTGTCGAGGGTGTAGGGAATCACCAGCACGTCCTTCCCCTCCACCGTCACATAGTGCGGCAGGTCGTCGTCGTAGCTGTCGCTGTCGTAGAGGAAGCCGCCATGGCGGGCGACCAGGCGCCGCGTGCGCGGGCTGAAGCGGCCAGTGTACCAGCCGACCGGGCGCGAACCGGTCAGGCGCTCGATCGTCTCGACGCAGCGCGCGATGTCGGCCGCTTCCTCGGCCTCGCTCATGGCGTGGTAGTCGAACCAGCGCCAGGCATGGGAGGCGACCTCATGGCCGGACGCGGCGAAGGCACGGGCGACGTCGGGGTTCAGCTCCAGCGCGCGGCCCACGCCATAGACCGTGAAGTGGAAGCCCTGCGCGGCGAACAGCCGCATCACCCGCCACACGCCGGCGCGCGCGCCGTAGTCGAACTGGGTCTCCACGCTGCGGTTGCGCTCGCCCAGCACGGGCGACCCGCCGGGCACCTCGTGCAGGTACAGCTCGCTGCCCGCATCGCCGTTCAGCACCGTGTTCTCGCCGCCCTCCTCGTAGTTCAGCACGAAGGAGAGCGCGAGCTTCGCGCCGCCCGGCCATTTCGGATCGGGCGGGCTGGCGCCGTAGCCGCGCAGGTCGCGCGGATAGCCGGAGCCGTCGTCATCGAACCTTGGGGGGAAGCGGGCGTCTGTCATGCCCGCCAGTCTATCGCCGTCAGTCCCGGCAGATGAAGGGGACGAAGCTGCTCGCCGTGCCGGCATTCATCGCCGCGACGGTCATGACATCGGCCAGCGCCAGCTCCTGCGGGGAACGCGGGCAGACGCCGGCCCGGTCCCGGCAGCCGGAGGCGAGGAAGGCCGCATGCGCGTCCAGGAACGCCGCGCCGAGCCCCTCCCGCCCGAAGCGCCCCAGGGCCTGCGACCAGGCCTCGGCGTAGCGGGTGCATTTCACCTCGTTCCAGTCCCCCGAGGAGCGCGGCTGTGCCTGCGCCGCGGCGACGCCGAGTCCGAGCAGCACGACGCCGAGCAGCCCGACGCGGCGCATCACGCCCCCCGCGGCGCGACGGGCACCGCGACCTCGTTCCGGCGCAGGCCGGGCACTGTCCAGGGCGGGTCGTAGAACCAGCCGACCGGCTCCCCCGCCGGCTGCCAGTCCGTGGTTGCGAGCGCAGCGAGCAGCCGCCCGCGCGCCTCGGCCACCGCCGCCGGATGCGGCACGCCGGAGAAGCGCAGCACCGCCACGGTCTCGGCCGGCAGTTCCGCGATGGTGACGCGCGGATCCTCCGGCACCGGCGGCTCGCGCAGCGCGGCCGGGAGGAAGAAGCGGATCCGGTGGCCCTGCGGCGTCGCCTCCTGCGCGACCGGCGCGGTCATGGCGATGCGCAGCGGCTCCTGCGCCACCGGCGCCGTCATTGCGATGCGTGCCGCGCCGCGGTTGGCCCCGAAGATGTAGCGCGCCAGGCGGGAGAAGCCTTCGCTGCGCGCAGCCGCCTCCTCGCCCTCCACCACGGTCTCCGCCGCCAGGCGCGGCGCGTAGCGGCGGATCTCGAGCCCCGCCTGCTGCGCCAGCGTCTCGTGGCGCGGCTCCTCCGTTCCCGCCCTCACGCCGACGACCGTGCAGGCGCCGAGCAGCAGCGAGCCCGCGAGGGCGACAAGGCGATGGACCATCCGGCGCTCCCGGTCATGGCGCCTCATCTGGTGCGGGCGCGCCCATGAAAAAGGGCGGCGGGTCACCCCGCCGCCCTGGCCATCCCGCCGGGACCGCCGGATCAGTTCCGGCTCTTGTCCACCAGCTGGTTCTTCTTGATCCACGGCATCATGCCGCGGAGCTTCTCGCCCACTTCCTCGATCGGGTGCTCCGCCAGGCGACGGCGCGTCGCCTTGAAGCTGGCCTGGTTGACCTTGTTCTCCAGCATCCAGTCGCGCGCGAAGCGGCCGGACTGGATGTCCTCCAGCACCTTCTTCATCTCCTTCTTGGTCTCGGCGGTGATGATCCGCGGACCCGTCACGTATTCGCCGTACTCGGCGGTGTTGGAGATGGAGTAGTTCATGTTGGCGATGCCGCCCTCGTAGATCAGGTCCACGATCAGCTTCACCTCGTGCAGGCACTCGAAATAGGCCATCTCCGGCGCGTAGCCCGCCTCGACCAGCGTTTCGAAGCCCGCCTTGATCAGCTCGACCAGGCCGCCGCAGAGCACGACCTGCTCGCCGAAGAGGTCGGTCTCGCACTCCTCCTTGAAGGTCGTCTCGATGATGCCGGAGCGACCGCCACCCACCGCGGAGGCGTAGGAGAGCGCGATCTCCAGCGCGTTGCCCGAGGGGTTCTGGTGCACCGCCACCAGGCAGGGCACGCCGCCGCCCTTCTGGTACTCGCCGCGCACCGTGTGGCCCGGGCCCTTCGGCGCGATCATGAACACGTCGATGTCGGGGCGCGGCTCGATCAGGTTGAAGTGCACGTTCAGGCCGTGCGCGAAGGCGATGGCTGCACCCGGCTTCAGGTTGGCGTGCAGGTGGTCGCGATAGAGGTCGCCCTGCAGCTCGTCGGGCGTCAGCACCATCGTCACGTCGGCCCACTTCGCCGCCTCGGCCGGCGTCATCACCTGGAAGCCCGCGGCCTCCGCCTTCTTCCAGCTGCCGCCGGGACGCAGGCCGATGACCACATCCTTCACGCCGGAATCGCGCATGTTCATCGCATGCGCATGGCCCTGGCTGCCGAAGCCGATGACCGCGACCTTCTTGGCCTTGATCAGGTTCACATCCGCATCGCGGTCGTAGTAGACGCGCATTACATGTTCCTCTTCTTGTCGGATTGAAGTTTATCGTCGGTTCCCGCTAGGCAGCGGTGTGCTACTAGACGCGCAAACCGCCCCAACGAAAGGCGTCGCAAAAGGCCGGTATGCTTCTGGGCGAGGATCACCGGGACGGAAATCCGGCCGGAGCTCAGCTGGGCCAGAAAACGTACAAATCCATCCGATCGGCTCATTATCGTCATTGATTGCCGGTCCGGTGTAGACGACCGATACCGAAGTGCCCGAAGGCAAACGCGAAATTTCTTGTTGTCGATACCCACAGCTGCCAGCGCGGAAAAGAGTCTCGGTTGGACACGTGACCTTGCAATTTGAGTAAAGACGCGGCGGCGCTGCCTGGGGGCCCGACGCGGTGCGCCATTCGACGTCTCGGACGTCTTGTACCGTGTTGCTTGCTGGGTTCTCGAGCCGGCACTCTTGCACAGCAAGTACAGATTGCGCTGTGGCGCCTTCAACAGAGAGCCCCAGAACGCAGGCAAAGAGCGGCGAACCGAGAACCAGACGGAAAGCGCTGGCAGTCCGCATTGTCGGTTATCCTTCTCCGAAAGATCCGATGCTGCTCACGCCCCGCGCGATCGCGACCGCACCGGTCCGCGACACCTCCGCCAGCCCGATGGGCCGCATCAGCGCGCAGAAGGCGTCGATCTTGTCGGCGTTGCCGGTCATCTCGAAGACGAAGCTCTCCGTCGTCGCATCCACGACGCGGGCGCGGAAGGCATCCGCCAGGCGCAGCGCCTCCACCCGGTTGTCGCCCTTGCCCACCACCTTGATGAGCGCCAGCTCGCGGACGAGGTGCGGGCCCTCCAGCGTCAGGTCGGAGACCTTGTGCACCGGCACCAGCCGGTCGAGCTGCGCCTTGATCTGCTCGATCACCATCTCCGTGCCGGAGGTGACAATGGTGATGCGGCTGATGCGGCCGGTCTCGTCCACCGGGGCGACGGTCAGGCTGTCGATGTTGTAGCCGCGGCCGGAGAACAGGCCGATGACGCGCGCAAGCACGCCGGCCTCGTTCTCCACCAGCACCGCGATGGTCGCGGCGCGCATGTTGTTGTCGGTCGGGTCAGGCATGGATCGTGGTCCGGAACGGCCAGGGGCCGATGGCATGTCACGCGGGCCGCCGTGAGGCGGCCCGCGACGAGGAACGGCGGCGGGCGGTCAGACGAGGACCTTGCCCTCGTCCGTCACGCCGGCGACGCCACCCTCCTGCCCCGGGCCCAGGATCATCTCGTTGTGCGCGGCGCCGGAGGGGATCATCGGGAAGCAGTTTTCCTTCTGGTCCACGCAGATGTCGGCGATCACCGGCTTGTCGATCGCGATCATCTCCCGGATCACCCGGTCCAGATCGTCAGCGCTGGTCGCGCGCATGCCCACCGCGTGGAAGCTCTCGGCCAGCTTCACGAAGTCGGGCAGCGCGGCGCTGTAGCTTTCCGAGTAGCGGCCACCATGCAGCAGCTCCTGCCACTGCCGCACCATGCCCATGTACTCGTTGTTCAGGATGAAGACCTTCACTGGCAGGCGGTACTGCGCCAGCGTGCCCATCTCCTGGATGTTCATCAGGATCGACGCCTCGCCGGCGATGTCGATCACCAGCGCGTCCGGATGCGCGATCTGCACGCCCATCGCCGCCGGCAGGCCGTAGCCCATGGTGCCGAGCCCGCCGCTGGTCATCCAGCGGTTCGGCTTTTCGAAGCCGAAATATTGGGCGGCCCACATCTGGTGCTGGCCGACCTCGGTGGTCACGAAGGTCTCGCGCCCCAGTTCGCGCGTGATCTCGTACAGCCGCTTCACCGCGTGCTGCGGCTTGATGATGCTGCCGGACTGCACGTAGTGCAGGCAGTCCTTCGCGCGCCAGGCGTCGATCTGGCGCCACCAGGCGGCCAGCGCCTCGCGGTCCGGCGGCGCCGGGTCGTCCTTCCACGCAGCGATCAGCGCGGCCAGCACGCGGCCGGCATCGCCCACGATCGGCACGTCCACCTTGACGTTCTTGTTGATGGAGGACGGGTCGATGTCGGCGTGGATCTTCTTCGAACCCGGCGAGAAATGCGTCAGCTTGCCGGTCACGCGGTCGTCGAAGCGCGCGCCGATGTTCAGCATGACGTCGCAGCCATGCATCACCAGGTTCGCCTCGTAGGTCCCGTGCATCCCCAGCATGCCGATGAACTGGGGGTCGCTGGACGGATAGGCGCCGAGGCCCATCAGCGTGTTCGTGCACGGGAAGCCGGTCATGCGCACGAACTGCGTCAGCAACGCCGACGCCTCCGGCCCCGCATTGATCACGCCGCCGCCGGCATAGACCACCGGCTTCTTCGCCGCCTTCAGCAGCGCCACCGCCTTGCGGATCTGCGCCATGTCGGGCTCGGTCTGCGGGCGGTAGGAACGGTGCGGCTGCTCGGGCGGCGGCGCCTCCGTATAGGGTGCCTTGTTGATCAGGATGTCCTTCGGCAGGTCGATCACCACCGGGCCGGGGCGGCCGCTGCGCGCGACGTGGAAGGCCTCGTGCACCACGCGGGCCAGGTCGCCGGACTTCTTGACCAGGTAGTTGTGCTTGGTGGCCGGGCGCGTGATGCCGGTGGTGTCAGCCTCCTGGAAGGCATCGTTGCCGATCAGGTGGGTCGGCACCTGGCCGGTCAGGCAGACCACCGGGATGGAATCCATCAGCGCGTCCACCAGCCCCGTCACCGCGTTGGTCGCGCCGGGGCCGGAGGTCACCAGCACCACGCCCACCTTGCCGGTGGAGCGCGCATAGCCCTCCGCCGCGTGCACCGCGGCCTGCTCATGGCGCACCAGGATGTGGCGGATGGCGTTCTGCTGGAAGATCGCGTCGTAGATCGGCAATACCGCGCCGCCCGGATAGCCGAAGATGACCTCTACGCCCTGCTCCTTCAGCGCGCGGAGGACGACCTCGGCGCCCGACATCGTCAGGGGCGTCGCGTCGGCGTGCTGGGAGGTGGCGGACATTTTCTTCGGCGCTTTCCTGTGTGTGGAGGCGTGGAATTGCGGCCGGCAAGGCCGATCCTTGCCGGGCGGGCACCCTTACGCCCCATGCCGCACTGCGTCAACGCGCCGATTCAACGAAAACTGCGAAATATTCTAACAAACTTTCCGAATCTTGCTCGCAATCGCCCCATCTCGCAGCGAATCTCCGCACCCGCTCGGGCACAGCCAGGGCATGGTGCCGGAACCAGGTCGCCTGGCGCTTGGTGTACTGCCCGGTGTTGAGGATCGCCCGGGCCGAGGCCGCCTCCGGCGTCATCCGCCCTTCCAGCTGTGCCAGCAGTTCCGGCACCCCATGCGCCCGCATCGCCGGCAGCGCCGGGTCCAGCCCGAGCGCGCCGAGCGCCCGCACCTCCTCCAGCGCGCCCTCGCGCAGCATGGCCTCCCAGCGCGCCGCGATCGCCGCCCGAAGCGCCGCCCGCGGGGGGTCGAGCACCACCGCGGCGAAGCGCCAGGGGGCCGGCGCCGTCCCGCCCGCCCGCTGCCA
>NZ_JAPSMD010000098.1 GCF_027856955.1 Falsiroseomonas oryzae
CGCGGTGGCGCCGGCCGCCGCCACCGCCGGCCTTGCGCTGGCCATCGACCTGCCGGAGGACCTGCCGGCGCTGCGCGGCGACGCGGGCCGGCTGCGCCAGGTGTTGGACAAGCTGCTGTCCAACGCCGTGAAGTTCACGCCCGCCGGCGGCCGCATCACGGTGTCCGCCAGGGCCACGGCGGAAGCCCTCGAGATCCGCGTCGCCGACACCGGCATCGGCATCCCGCCCGCCGAGCGCGAGCGGATGTTCGAGCCCTTCACGCAGCTCGACAGCTCGTTGGCGCGGCGGTTCCAGGGCTCGGGCCTCGGCCTGCACCTGGCCCGCACGCTGGCCGTCGCGCTCGGCGGCACGCTTTCGCTCGAGGATCCGCCGGGCCCCGGCACCGTTGCCGTGCTGCGCTTCCCGTCCGGGCGCCTGGTCGCTGCCCCTGCCATGGCCGGCCCGCTGTCCGCCTGACCCGTTTCAAGCCAAGGACATTCGACGTGACCGACGCGCTTGCGACCACCGATGCCCTGTTCTTCTCCACACTCGACCGCGCCGCGGCCGAACGCATGGCTGCTGCCGCGGCGCGCGGCGCGGAGGACGGCGAGCTGTTCCTGGAGCACCGCGAAAGCGAGGCGATCAGCCTGGAGGACGGCCGCATCCGCTCCGCCTCCTTCGACGCCACGCGCGGCTTCGGCCTGCGCGCCGTCGCCGGCGAGGCGGCGGGCTACGCCCATGCCGCGGAGCTGTCGGAAGCCGCGCTGGCGCGCGCGGCCGAGACGGTGAAGGCCGTTGCGGCCGGCCATTCCGGCACGCTGGACGTCGCGCCGCGTGCCACCAACGCGCGGCTCTATTCCGAGCTCAACCCGCTCTCCGCCATGGACTTCGCGGCCAAGACCGCGCTGCTGCAGGAGATCGACGCCTATGCGCGCGCGAAGGACCCGCGCGTGAAGCAGGTGATGGCGAGCATCACCGGCGAATGGCAGGCCGTGCAGATCCTGCGCCCGGATGGCCGCCGCGTGGCGGACCTGCGCCCGCTGGTGCGCATGAACGTCGCTGTCGTGGTGGAGGCGAATGGACGCCGCGAGACCGGCAGCTTCGGCACCGGCGGCCGCTTCGCCTATGACCGCGTGCTGAACGAGGCGAGCTGGAAGGCGGCCGTGGACGAGGCGCTGCGCCAGGCGGTGGTGAACCTCGACAGTGTCCCCGCGCCGGCCGGGGAGATGGAGGTGGTGCTCGGCCCCGGCTGGCCCGGCATCCTGCTGCACGAGGCGATCGGCCACGGGCTGGAGGGCGACTTCAACCGCAAGAAGACCTCCGCCTTCGCCGGCCTGCTCGGCCAGCGCATCGCCTCGCCGGGTGTGACGGTGGTGGATGACGGCACCATCCCCGACCGCCGCGGCTCCATCACCGTGGACGACGAGGGCACGCCCTCCGGTCGCACCACGCTGATCGAGGACGGCATCCTGGTGGGCTTCCTGCAGGACCGCCAGAATGCCCGGCTGATGGGCGTGCAGCCCACCGGCAACGGCCGGCGCCAGAGCCACGCGCATATCCCGATGCCGCGCATGACCAACACGGTCATGCTCGGCGGCGCCCATGCGCCAGAGGAGATCATCCGCAGCGTGAAGCGCGGCATCTACGCCGTGAACTTCGGCGGCGGCCAGGTGGACATCACCTCCGGCAAGTTCGTGTTCAGCGCCAGCGAGGCCTACCTGATCGAGGACGGGAAGCTGGGTGCGCCGGTGAAGGGCGCGACGCTGATCGGCAACGGGCCGGATGCGCTGACCAAGGTCGCGATGGTCGGCAACGACATGGGCCTCGACCCGGGCATCGGCACCTGCGGCAAGCAGGGCCAGGGCGTGCCGGTCGGCGTCGGCCAGCCGACGCTGAAGATGACCGGCCTGACCATCGGCGGCACGGCCGTGTGACCCCGGCCTCTCCCGCCCGCGGGAGAGGGAGCTCGACGGTCGCGAACCCGCGCAGCGCGCGGGCGTTGCCCCTCCGTCGCCCGCCGCCCCGCGGGCGCGATCGGGAGGGGCGCGACCCATGCGGCGCGGGCTGTGCACGGCCTTGGTCTTCTTGGCGGCGGTGCTGGCGGCGCCGCCGGCCGGCGCGCAGACCACCATCGCGATCGCCTGCAGCGCGCTCGGGATCGAGGCACGGCTCTGTCGCGAGGGCGCGGAGGAATGGGCGCGCCGCAGCGGCAACCAGGTGCGCCTGGTCTCCACGCCGAACAGCGGCACCGAGCGGCTGGCGCTCTACCAGCAGCTGCTCGCCGCCAGGTCGGCGGATATCGACGTGTTCCAGATCGACGCGGTCTGGCCGGGCATCCTGGCGAACCACCTGCTCGACCTCCACGGCAAGCTAGATACCGCCGGCCATATCGAGGAAGTGGTACGCAACAACACGGTGGGTGGGCGCCTCGTCGCCATGCCGTGGTTCGCCAATGCCGGCCTGCTCTATTACCGCCGCGACCTGCTGGAGGCGCATGGGCGGAGATTGCCGGAGACCTGGCGCGAGCTGACCGACACCGCCGCGGCGGTCATGCAGGCCGAGCGCGCGCGCGACGGCAGCGACCGCATGTGGGGCTACGTCTTCCAGGGGCGCGCCTATGAGGGCCTGACGGTCAACGGCCTGGAATGGCTGGCCAGCCGCGGCGCCGGCCACATCGTGGAGCCGGATGGGCGCATCTCCGTCAACAACCCGCGGGCGGCGGAGGCGCTGTCGCTCGCGCGGTCCTGGATCGAGCGCATCACGCCGCTCGGCGTGCTCAACTACGCGGAGGAGGAGGCGCGCGGCGTCTTCCAGTCCGGCAACGCCGTCTTCATGCGCAACTGGCCCTATGCCTGGCCGCTGCTGAACGCGGAGGACAGCCCGGTGCGTGGCCGCGTCGCCGTCGCCGTGCTGCCGCGCGGCGCGGGCGAGGACGGCACCCATGCCGCAGCGCTGGGCGGCGAGCAGCTCGCCGTCTCCCGCTACACGCCCCGCGCCGAGCAGGCGGTGGACCTGATCCGGCACCTGACCAGCCGCGAGGAGCAGAAGCGGCGCGCCATCGCCGGCGGCTTCTCGCCCAGCATCATCGCGCTCTACGAGGATCCGGAGGTGCTGGAGGCAAACCCGTTCTTCCGCGACCTGCTGGCGACGCTGCGCGCCGCGGTCGCGCGGCCCTCCGGCGCCACGGGCGTGCGCTACAACCGCGTCTCCGCCGAATTCGCCAATGCGGCGCATGCCGTGCTCTCCGGCCGGTCGGAGCCGGCGGAGGCATTGGACCGGCTGGAGGACCGGCTGGAACGGGTCAGCCGGGGAGGCCGCTGGTGAGCGTGGCCGGGCAGGCGGCGGGGCGCACCGCCATCGCGCCGGCCGCTGCCACGGCGCGGCGCGGCGGGCTGTCCGGCATGGAGATCCGCCGGCAGCGCGCGGCCTGGCTGTTCCTGGCGCCGATGCTGGTCGTGCTGGCGCTGGTCGCGGGCTGGCCGCTGCTCCGGACGGTCTACTACGCCTTCACCGACGCGACGCTGTTCGACCTGGACTACCACGGCTTCGTCGGGTTGCTGAACTTCCGCTTCCTCGCCACCGACCCCGACTGGTGGCGCGCGGTGTGGAACACGCTGCTCTTCACCATCGTCTCCCTGGCGCTGGAGACCGCGCTGGGCCTGATCATCGCGCTGACGCTGGATGCCAGGCTGCGCGGGCGTGGCCCGCTGCGGGCGGCGATGCTGATTCCCTGGGCGATCCCGACCGTCGTCTCGGCGCAGATGTGGGGCTGGATGCTGCACGACCAGTACGGCGTCATCAACGCGGTGCTGCTCTCGCTCGGCATCATCGCGACGCCGTGGGCCTGGGTGGCCGACCCCTCGCTGGCGCTGTGGTCCGTGGTGGCGGTGGATGTCTGGAAGACCACGCCCTTCATGGCGCTGCTGATCCTGGCGGCGTTGCAGCTGGTTCCCGGCGCGGTGTACGAGGCGGCGAAGATCGACGGCCTCGGCCCGGTCGGCACCTTCTTCCGCATTACCCTGCCGCTGATCCGCCCGGGGCTGATGGTGGCCGTGCTGTTCCGCGCGCTGGACGCGCTGCGCGTCTTCGACCTGATGTACGTGCTCACCGGCAACAGCCCGTCCACCGCCTCCATGTCCGTCTATGCGCGCCAGCAGCTGGTGGATTTCCAGGACGTCGGCATGGGCTCCGCCGCCGCGACCTTCCTGGTGCTGATCGTCGCGGCCTGCGCGGCGCTGATCATCACCGCCGGCCGCGTCCGCTTCGATTCGGCGGGAAGCTGAGCGATGCCGCGCGGCCTGCGCCGCATGCTGGGCAGCATCGGGCTCTATCTTCTCGTGGCCGTCATCGTCGTCTACACGGTCTTCCCCTTCTACTGGGCGGTCGTCTCCTCGCTGAAGGGCGGCCAGGCGCTGTTCGGGACGGAACTGCTGCCACGCGATCCGGACCTGCGGAACTACGTCGCGCTGTTCCGCGACCAGCCCTTCGGCCGCAACATCCTGAACTCCGTCTTCGTGGCGGGCTCCGTCGTCGCCGTCTCGCTCGCGCTGGCGGCCGGCGCGGCCTATGCGCTGGGCCGCGTGCGCTTCCGCGGCCGCGCGCCGATCCTGATGGTGATCCTCGGCGTCTCGATGTTCCCGCAGGTCGCCGTGCTGTCCGGCATGTTCGAGCTGATCCGCTGGCTCGGCCTCTACAACAACCTGCTCGGCCTGACGCTGAGCTACCTGATCTTCACCCTGCCCTTCACCGTCTGGGTGCTGACCACCTTCATGCGCGAGCTGCCGAAGGAGCTGGAGGAGGCGGCGATGATGGACGGCGCCACGCCCTTCGTGACCATCACCCGCGTCTTCCTGCCGCTGATGGGCCCGGCGCTGGCCACCACGGGCCTGCTCGCCTTCATCGCCGCATGGAACGAGTTCCTCTTCGCGCTGACCTTCACCCTGACGAACGAGATGCGCACGGTGCCGGTCGCCATCGCGCTGATCACCGGCTCCTCCGCCTTCGAGCTGCCCTGGGGGCGGATCATGGCGGCCTCGGTCATCGTCACCGTGCCGCTGATCCTGCTGGTGCTGGTCTTCCAGCGCCGCATCGTCTCCGGCCTCACGGCCGGCGCGGTGAAGGGCTGAAGTTCAGCCCTCGGCCGCGCGGCCCGGCGCCAGGCGGCTGGACAGCAGTTCGCCGCGGCGTTCCAGCAGCGGATGCGCGACGGCGGCCAGATGCGCTCCGACGCGCCGCAGGTCGCGGATCGCGTCCAGCACGAAGCCCGGCGTCGCGCCGGGCTCGCCGAGCGGCAGCGGAGCGGCCTGCGCGGCACGCTGCGCCGCCGCCCGCTCCGTCCCCCGGAGCTGCTCCTTGGCCTGCACCAGACGCCGCGCCGCCTCGGCGTCCTCCACCATGAAGACCGCGACGGCGAGGCGTAGCTGCTCGCGCAACGCATCGTGCAGCGCGGCGAGATCCTGCCGGTCGCCTTCGGCCAGCGTGACGCCGTGCCGCACGCGCTTCGTCGCGTGGCGTGCCACGTCGCGGGTCAGCACGTCGGCCGCGTGTTCCAGCGCGATGGCGAAGGCCTGGATCTCGGCCAGGCGCCGGCTGTCCTGCGCGGTCAGCCCCTCCGCCGGGATCGCCGCCAGATAGGCCAGCACGGCGCGGTGCAGGCGGTCCACCACGTCGTCCATGCCCGCCAGCGCCTTCGCCGAATCGCGCCCGCCCTCGGCGAAGCCGCGCGCCGAGATCTCCAGCATGCGTTCCAGCATGTCCGCGATGCGCAGCACCTCCCGCCCGGCATTCGCCATGGCGACGGAGGGCATGACCGTCGCGCCCGAATCCAGGTAGCGCGGCGCCGCCTCGTCCAGTTCCGGCCTGTCGGGCATGGCGCGCTCCAGCGCCCAGGCCAGCGGGCGAAGCAGCGGCAGGAACAGCAGGCTCATCGCCAGGTTGAAGCCGAGATGCGCGGTGGCGACCAGGCGCACCGGGGTGGACGTCGCCGCGGCCAGCCACGCGCTGATCTCCGGCAGGAAGGCCAGCACCAGCACGCACCCGACCAGGCGGTTCACCAGGTTGCCGACCGGCAGCCGCAGCCTTGCGCGGTCGCCGCGGCGTCCGCCGCCCTGCAGCAGCGGGTTGATCGCGCTGCCGAGATTGGCGCCCAGCACCATGGCCACCGCGGCCTGCGGCAGCAGCACGCTGCCACCGGCGAGCGTCGCCACGAACAGCACCCCCGCGATGGAGGAATGCGCCGCCCAGGCGACGACCGCGGCCAGCAGCAGGTTCGGCAGCGGCTCCTCCGCCAGCGCGTCCAGCACGCGCCCGAGCGTCGGCGAGGCCTGCACCGGCGCCAGGCTGTCCACGAGCAGGTGCAGCGCCAGCAGCATCAGCCCGAGCCCGATGCCGACGCGGCCGAGGTCGCGGATCTGCGCGCGTCCGGAGCGTCGGAACGCCACCACCCCGGCCAGGATCAGCAGGGGCGACAGCCAGGAGATGTCGAAGGACAGCACCTGCACGATCGCTGCCGTGCCGATATTCGCCCCCAGCATCGCCGCCAGCGCCGGGACGAGCGCGACGGCGCCGGTCGCGGCGAAGCTCGTCACCATCAGCGCCGTCGCCGTGCTGCTCTGCAGTGCCGCCGTGACGCCGAGGCCGGCGAGCATCGCCCGCATCGGGCTGCCGAGCGCGCGCCCGAGCATCGCCTGCAGCTTCCCGCCGAAGGCGCGCTCCACGCCGCTCTGCACCATGTGGAGGCCCCAGAGCAGCAGAGCCGCCTCGCCCGCCAGCTGGACCAGCAGGCGCAGTTCGGTCATGGACGCGTCACCTCCTCACCCGAAGGCGGCCCGCGCCAGCCGGGCCAGGTTCTCATGGCCCATGCGCGCATAGGTCAGCGGGTGTGCCTTCGCCGGATCCTGTTCCGCTTCCACCACCAGCCAGCCGGCATAGCCGGCGGCGGCGAGCGGCGGCAGCACGGCGGCGTAGTCCACGCAGCCGTCGCCCGGCACCGTGAACACGCCGGCGAGCACCGCCTCGAGGAAAGGTAGGTCCTGCCGCTTCGACGCCGTCATCACGTCGCGGCGAATGTCCTTGCAGTGCACATGCACGACGCGCGCGGCATGGCGGCGCGCGGCGGCGACCGGATCGCCGCCGGCGAAGGTCAGGTGGCCCGTATCCAGCAGCAGCCCGACCTCCGGCCCGGTGCTGGCCATCAGGCGGTCCACCTCCGCCTCGCTCTCGATCACCGTGCCCATGTGGTGGTGATAGGCCAGGTGCAGCCCGCGTGCCCGCAGGCGTCGGCCGAACTCCTCCATCCGCGGGACCAGCAGCGCCCAGTCGGCCTCCGACAGAACCGGTCGCTTCGAGAGCGGCGTGGCGCGCTGGCCGTGGATGGCGCGGGACACCTCGGCATGCACCATCACGCTGCAGCCCAGCGCCGTGAGCAGCGCGACATGCGGCTCCGCCTCCGCCATCTCCGCATCCACGTCGCGCTCCAGCAGGCGCGAGCCGTACCAGCCGGAGACGAGGTCCAGCCCGTGCCGCACCAGGATGGGCTGGAGCTGCGATGCCACGCGCGGGAACTTGTTGCCCAGCTCCACCCCCGCGAAGCCGGCCTGCTTCGCCTCCGCCAGGCAGGTCTCGAGCGGCGTCTCCGCGCCGAGCTCCGGCATGTCGTCATTGGTCCAGGTCAGCGGGTTGATCCCGAGGCGGACGCGCATGCTCATGCTCCTGCAAGCTGCCGCTTGCGGTTGGTCTCGTAGTCGCGGCGCGCCGCCGTCTGGGCCGGCGTGGCGGGGGCGGCAGTGACGGGCACCTCCCACCAGGCGCCGCCTTCCGCCGTTCCGGTCTGCGGGTCGGTGTCGATGACCAGCACCTGCGTCCGCTTCGCGGCGAGCGCCTTGGGCAGCGCAGCCTCCAGCGCTGCGATGCCCGCGACCTTCTGCGCCTGCGAGCCCAGCGCGGCGGCATGGGCCGCGAAATCCACCTGCGGCGCAGCGTCGGGCAGCAGGTTGTTGAAGGGGTCGCCGCCGGTGGCGCGCTGCAGGCGGTTGATGCAGCCGAAGCCGCGATTGTCCAGCACCACGATGGTGAGCTTCGCGCCGAGCATGACGGAGGTCGCGATCTCGCTGTTCATCATGAGGTAGCTGCCGTCGCCGACCAGCACCACCACCTCGCGCTGCGGCGCCGCGAGCTTGGCGCCGAGCCCGCCGGCGATCTCGTAGCCCATGCAGGAATAGCCGTATTCCAGGTGGTAGCTGGCTGCGTCGGTGGCGCGCCACAGCTTGTGCAATTCGCCCGGCAGGCCGCCGGCGGCGCAGACCACGATGCCGTCCTGCGGGATGGCGCGGTTGACGGCGCCCAGCACCTGCGCGTCGGTGGGCAGCGCGTTGGACTTCGGCTTCGGGGCGGCGGTCACGCGTTCCACCGTGCGGTGCCAGCGCGCGGTGGCCGTCACCGCCTTCTCCTGCCAGGGGCGCGGCGCGGACCAGCGGCCGAGCGCGGTGGAGAGCGCGGCCAGCCCACGCCCGGCATCGGCCACCAGCGGCTTCGCGCCATGCTTGTGCGCGTCGAAGGCCACGACGTTCAGCGCCAGCAGCGCGGCCTTGCCGAACAGCGCGCGGGACCCGGTGGTGAAGTCCTGCAGCCGCGTGCCGACGGCCAGCACCAGGTCGGCCTGCTGCGCCAGCGCATTGGCCGCGGCGCTGCCGGTGACGCCGACGGCGCCCATGTTCTGCGGATGGTTCCAGGCCAGGCTGCCCTTGCCGGCCTGGGTCTCCGCCACGGGGATGCCGTGGCGCTGCGCGAACTCGGCCAGCGCGGCCTCCGCGCCGCTGTATTTCACGCCACCGCCGGCGATCAGCACCGGGCGCTTCGCGGCCTGCAGCGCTGCGGCAGCCAGCCGCAGTTCGGCCGCGTCGGGCTCCGGCGCGCGGGGCCGCCACATCCGCTTGCGGAAGAACTCGGCGGGCCAGTCCATGGCCTCGGTCTGCACGTCCTGCGGGAAGGCGAGCGTGACCGGGCCGCACTCCGCCGGGTCCGTCAGCACGCGCAGCGCGGCGGGCAGGGCGACCAGCAGCTGCTCGGCCCGCATGATGCGGTCGAAGAAGCGGCTGACCGGGCGGAAGCAGTCATTGGCCGAGACGGTCGCGTCGCCGAATGCCTCCACCTGCTGCAGCACTGGATCCGGCCGGCGGCTGGCGAAGACGTCGCCGGGCAGGAACAGCACCGGCAGCCGGTTCACATGCGCCACCGCGGCGGCTGTCACCATGTTGGTCGCGCCCGGCCCGATCGAGGTGGTGCAGGCCATCATCCGGCGGCGCGCATTGGTCTTGGCGTAGGCGATCGCGGCATGCGCCATCGCCTGCTCGTTGTGCGCGCGGAAGGTCGGCAGGGCGCGGCGATGCGCATGCAGCGCGGGGCCCAGCCCGGCCACGTTGCCATGCCCGAAGATCGCCCAGACGCCGCCGAACAGCGGCACGGTCCGGCCGCCGATCTCCGTCTGCTGCGCTGCCAGGAAGCGGACCGTGGCATCGGCCGCGGTCAGGCGTAGAGTGCCCATGCTCCTCCCTCGCCGGGATTGCCCCGGCCTCCCTCTGTGTTACGGTTTGATGACAGCGCCCGCAAGCGGCCGCGCACGGAAGACGCCATGCTCCACTTCGCACAATTCGGCGCCGGGCGCATCGGCGCCATCCACGCCGCCAACCTCGCCGCGAGCGGCCGAGCCCGCCTGACGCATGTGGTGGACGTGCACGCGCCGGCGGCCGAGGCGCTGGCGGTGAAGCACGGCGCGCGTGTGTCCGACACCGCCGCCGCGCTGGCGGACCCCGAGGTCGGCGCAGTCATCATCGCGAGTTCCACCGACACCCATGCCGAGCTGGTGATCGCCGCGGCGCGCGCCGGCAAGGCGATCTTCTGCGAGAAGCCGATCGACCTGTCGCTGGCGCGCGTGGATGCCTGCCTCGCGGAGGTCGGCAAGGCCGGCGTGCCGATGCTCGTCGGCTTCAACCGCCGATTCGACCCGAGCTTCGCCGAGCTGCACCGCCGCATCGGTGCGGGTGCCATCGGCACGGTGGAGCAGGTGGTGATCACCAGCCGCGACCCCGCCCCGCCGCCTATCGCCTACATCAAGGTCTCTGGCGGCCTGTTCCGCGACATGACGATCCACGACTTCGACATGGCCCGCTGGATGCTGGGCGAGGAGCCCGTGGAGGTCTTCGCCCATGGCGCCAACCTGGTGGACCCGGCCATCGGCGCCGCCGGCGACATCGACAGCGCGATGGTGCTGCTGCGGACCGCCTCCGGCCGCATGGCACACATCAACAACTCGCGCCGCGCCAGCTACGGCTACGATCAGCGCGTGGAGGTGTTCGGCAGCGCCGGCCGCCTCATCGCCGGCAACCCCACGCCGACCACGGTGGAACTGGCGGATCGCCATGCCGTCTCCGCCGACAAGCCGCTGCACTTCTTCCTGGAACGCTACGCCGACGCCTACCGCATCGAGCTGAACGCGTTCCTCGATGCCGTCGCGAACGGCACGCCGATGCCGGTCGGCGCCGAAGACGGGCGGCAGGCCCTGGTGCTGGCGGACGCCGCCCTGCGCTCCCTGCAGGAAGGCCGCCCCGTGCGGGTCGGTGCATGACCGCGTTGCCTCCGGTCCGTCTCGACGGCCGCACCATCCTCGTGACGGGCGGCACCCAGGGCATCGGCGAAGGCTGTGCGCTGGCCGCCACCGAAGCCGGGGCGGCTGCGGTCTGCATCACCGGCCGCAGCGCGGAACGCGGCGCGGCCGTGGTCGCGAAGCTGCGGGCGCTCGGCGCGAAGGCGCATTTCGTCGCCGCCGACCTGGCGGATGCCGAGGCCACCGCCGGCATCGTCGCCCAGGCGGAGGCCGCGCTCGGCCTGGTGGACGGCCTGGTCAACGCCGCCGGCCTCACCGACCGCGGGACCATCCTCGACACGCCGGTGGGTCTCTGGGACCGGCTGTTCGCCGTGAACGCTCGCGCTCCCTTCCTGCTGACGCAGGCCATGGCGCGACGGCTGAAGGAGGCCGGCCGGGCGGGCGCCATCGTCAACGTCATCACCATGTCCAGCCATGGCGGGCAGCCCTTCCTGACGGGCTATTCCGCCTCCAAGGGCGCGCTGGCGACGCTGACCAAGAACACCGCGCTCGGCCTGCGCCCGCTGCGGATCCGCGTGAACGGGATCAACCTCGGCTGGGCCGACACGCCCGGCGAGCACGTGATCCAGCAGAAGGACGGCAACCCGCCGGACTGGCTGCAGCGCGCCGAGCCGGCCCAGCCCTTCGGCCGGCTGATCCGCCCGCGCGATGTCGCTGGGCTGGCCACCTACCTGCTCTCCGACGCGGCGGAGATGATGACGGGCGCGCTGATCGACTTCGACCAGAACGTCATGGGCGCCTATACCTGACCGGCTCGGCGCCCCGGTCACGTTCCGGAAAGACTGGCCGGCGATACGACCCTGCCGTATGACCCCGCGGGGGTTGGGGAAGGGAGCTGGCCGTGTCCATGGAGGTTCCGAGGCGCCGGGCCGATCTGGTGCGCGCCCGCGCCCCGCTTCGGCTCGGCCTGGCCGGCGGCGGGACGGATGTCTCGCCCTATGCCGACCTGCATGGCGGCGCGGTGATGAACGCCACCATCGACCGCTACATCTACGCCAGCGTGGCGCTGACCACGGACGAGCGGGTCGAGATCGAGAGCCACGACCTCGGCCAGCGCGCCAGCCTCGCGGCCAGCTTTCCCCTGCCTGTGGATGGCCGTCTCGACCTGCCCAAGGCAGTCTACAACCGGGTCGTGCGGGACTACTTCGGCGGCCGCGCCATGGGCATGCGCATCTCCACCTATTCGGAAGCGCCGGCCGGCTCCGGCCTCGGCTCCTCCTCCACTCTCGTCGTCGCGGTGCTGCAGGCCATGACGGAGCTGTTCCGCCTGCCGCTCGGCGAATACGACGTGGCGCACCTGGCCTATGTGATCGAGCGCGAGGACCTGAAGCTGGCCGGCGGCCGGCAGGACCAGTACGCCGCCACCTTCGGTGGCTTCAACTTCATCGAGTTCCACGCCGGCGAGAAGGTCATCGTCAACCCGCTGCGCATCAAGAGCGAGATCGTCTGCGAGCTGGAATCCCAGACCCTGCTCTGCTTCACCGGCGTCAGCCGGGAAAGCGCGACCATCATCGCGGAACAGGCGCGCAACGTGCAGGCGGGCGCAGCGAAGCCGATCGAGGCGATGCACCGCCTGAAATCCGCCGCCGTCGCCATGAAGGAGGCGCTGCTGAAGGGCGACCTGGCCGGCGTGGCGCAGACGCTGGACGCCGGCTGGACCAGCAAGCGCGACATGGCCAGCGGCATCAGCAGCGGCCCGATCGAGGACGCGCTGGCGACGGCGCGCGCGGCGGGGGCCGTCGCGGGCAAGGTGTCCGGCGCCGGTGGCGGCGGCTTCATCATGTTCCTCGTCCCGCTGGAACGCCGCCGACCCGTGCTTTCTGCCCTCACGGAGAAGGGCTACAGGACCGAGACGGTGCGCTACGTGCCGCAGGGGGCGACAGCATGGTGGACGTGAGGGAGGTCCAGGCCGCGATCGGCGTCACGGCGCGGCTGCTGGACGCGATGGCTGCCGACCAGGTGCTCTGCGCCGCCACCGCGCGCGCAGCCGAGGCCTGCATCGCCGCGCTGCGCGCTGGCCGCAAGGTGCTGGTCTGCGGCAATGGCGGCAGCGCCGCGGACGCGCAGCACTGGGCGGGCGAGCTCGTCTCCCGCTTCAACTACGACCGGCCGGGCCTGCCCGCCATCGCGCTGACCACGGACACCTCCATCCTCACGGCGATCGGCAACGACTACGGCTACGACCGCGTCTTCGCCCGCCAGGTGGAGGCGCTGGGCCAGGAGGGCGACGTGCTGCTCGCGCTCTCCACCTCCGGCAACTCGCCCAACATCGTCGCGGCGCTGGAGGCGGCCCGGGCGCGGAGCATCGCCACCGTGGGCTTCACCGGCGAGGGCGGGGGCAAGATGGCCGCGCTCTGCGACATCTGCATCCGCATCCCCAGCCGCAGCACGCCGCGCATCCAGGAAGGCCACGAGGTCCTCGGCCACGCCATCTGCAGCATGATCGAGGCCGCGATCTTCCCTCGCCCGCCGGCATGATGCCGACGGAGGCGATCGTCCTGGCCGGCGGCTTCGGCACAAGGCTGCGCGCGGTCGTCAGCGACGTCCCGAAGCCCCTCGCGCCCGTCGCCGGCCGGCCCTTCCTGCACTGGCTGCTGGACGGGCTGGCGCGGCAGGGCATCGCGCGCGTCGTGCTGGCCACGGGCTACATGGCCGATGTCGTGCGCGACGCGCTCGGCACCTCGCATGCCGGCATGGCGCTCGTGCATGCGCCGGAGGAGGCGCCGCTCGGCACCGGTGGCGCGCTCTGGGCGGCGCTGGCGCATTGCGCGGGGCAGCGGGCCTTCGTGCTGAACGGCGACACCTGGCTCGGCGCGAGGCTCGCGCCGCTGGCCGGGGAGGCGCCCGGCGCCGACCTGGTGGTCGCCGTGCGGCCGGTGGAGGATCGCAGCCGCTACGGCAGCGTGCGCGTCGAGGGCAACCGCATCCTCGGCATGGAGGAGAAGGGGCCCAGCGGCCCCGGCCTGGTCAATGCCGGCGTCTATGTCGTGCGCCGCGACCTGCCGTCGCGCCGCCCCATGCCGGGCGCCTTCAGCCTGGAGGCGGAGGTGCTGGGCCGGCCCGGCGATCTCGACCTGCGCGCCCATGTCACCGACGCCACCTTCCTCGACATCGGCACGCCCGAGGATTTCGCCCGCGCGCAGGCGCTGATCCCGGCCTGGGCGGCGGCATGAGCGGCCGGCCCGCGCTGTTCCTCGACCGCGACGGCGTGATCAACCACGACGAGGGCTATACCCACCGCATCGACGCGTTCCGCTTCCGCGACGGCATCTTCGATCTCTGCGGCACCGCGCAGGCGCGCGGCATGGCGCTGGTCGTCGTGACCAACCAGGCCGGCATCGGCCGCGGCTACTACACCGAGGCGGATTTCCAGGCGCTGACCGCCTGGATGCTGGACCGCTTCGCCGAACGCGGCATCCGCTTCGCCGCGGTGGAACACTGCCCGGACCACCCGACGCACGGTATCGGCGCCTACCGGCGGGAGAACCCGCGCCGCAAGCCGGGCCCGGGCATGATCCTGGATGCCAGCGCGGCGCATGGCCTGGATCCCGCGCGTTCGGCCATGGTGGGCGACCGCGCCAGCGACATGCAGGCGGCGCTCGCCGCCGGCGTCCGCACCCGCATCCTGCTCGCCGCCACGCCCGAGGAGGCGGCGTCCGCGCCGCCCGGGACGTTGCTGCTGCCGGAAGGCGCCCTGCACGAGGCGGCGCGTCTGCTCGCCGACCTGCCGGACTGACCGGCCGGGCCGTTTCTTCCTTCGCCGGGCGCTTGCGCCGGGCGGGTATCCGGGCCAGGAACGGAGGGAGGCAGGTGTGCCGGGGTCAGTGGAATGCCCGCGCGCGCCTGATGCATGCAACGGCGCCGACCGCGCCGCGCTTCCGATACATCGCGAACAGCAGCCGGCATCGCGCCTTGCGCGGGCCGCGGGCGGGATATCCCATGGCACAGACGAAGACCGGGGCGCAGAGCCCCGAACAGGCCGCGGAGGCAGCGGCGCGCATCGAGGACGAGGTCGCCTACCTGGCCAAGCGCCACCGCATCTCGCCCGCCATCGTACGCGAGATCATCCGGCGCATCGGCTCCATGGAGCGTGCGGCGGTGGAGCGCGAGATCCGCAAGGGCATGGCGCGGCGGTGACTGCGGGCGGGCCGATCCGCGTCAACCGTGCCCCGGTGCTCACGCTCTGGGCGGCGGTTGTGGCGGAGCGGCTCGGCCATCCGCCTGCGGCCGCGTTGAGCCTGGCCAGCGCGGTCGCCGGTACCGCGGCGCAGGCGAAGGCGCGCCGCCTCGGCATCGCCGAGGCGCCCGGCCCGGTCGAACGGCAGGCTGCGGTGCCGCCG
>NZ_JAPSMD010000099.1 GCF_027856955.1 Falsiroseomonas oryzae
CGGCCGAGCATCGCCAGGAAGGGCGCGATGCGCGGCCGCTCGCCATGGGCCACCTGCAGCTGCAGCGTGGCGGAGGCGGCCGCGAGCGGCGGCAGGGCCGGGGCGGCGAGGCGCCAGGCCTGCTCGCGCTCCGCCGCCGTCGGCGACGGGGCAAGAATCTCGGTGCGCAGCAATTCGCGCCTTGGCTCCTGCTCCTCCGGGTGCTCGGCGATGGTGTCGAGCAGCACGCTGCGGAGTGCGCCGAACTCCTCCCGCCGGTTGTGCAGGCGCGCGCGTGCGGTGAGCGCGTAGAAGCGGCAGTCCGGCGCCTCCTCCAGCGTGCGGCAGGCATCGAGAAACAGCGCGGTGTGGGACACGATGAGCGACAGCACGAGGCTGGACGGCGGGCCGGCCGCGGCTTCCCGGCGCATCAGCTCGCGGATCGCCTCCGGCCGGGCTTCTGCCGGGAGGGCGGCGAGTTGCGCGCGCAGCTCCGCGGGGGTCGCTGGCGGCGGCTCCGTCACGGTGCGCGCGGCGGCAGGTGGATGTGGCGCGCGACGATGTCGGGCCGTGGCCGGCTCTCGATCAGTGCGCGGATGATCTCGAAGCCGTCGGCATCGTCCACGTCGAGGCCGGTGATGCGCGGCAGCACGATGGGGTGGATGCGCCGGCCCATGAACAGGCTGCCGCGCGCGCGCCAGCCTTCGTGGCGGAAGACCTCGAGGTTGAAGGGCTGATAGACCTTGGGGAACTCCGAGCGGCGCATCTTCGACCGCGCCGGGTCCCATTCGGGCAGAAGCGGCTCCAGGAACCCATCGGCGTTGACGCGATGCAGGCGGGCATCGGCCTCGCTGACGATGCGCACGGAGTCGAGTTCTGGGCGGTCGCGCAGGAGCGCCAGCGCCTGCTCCACCGCGCGCGGGTCGCGGAAGGGGCAGGTGGGCTTCAGCCAGACCCAGACATCGGGCAGCTTGATGCCGGCGGCGGGCAGCGTGGCGTCGAGGTCGGCGAGGATGTCCTCCTCCATCGCCGTGTCGGTGCTGGCCGCGGCGCCACGCAGCACCGGCGCCTCTGCGCCATAGGCGCGGCCGATCCCGGCGTAGTGCGGGCTGTCGGTGGAGAGGATGGCGCGCTCCACCGGGATGAGCTTCGCGAACGCCGCGCTGTAGGCGAGGAGCGGGTGGCCGTCGATGGGAAGGATGTTCTTGTCGGGCAGGCCGCGCGAGCCGGACCGGGCGGGGATCAGGGCATAGGCGCGCATGGCCGGCAGCGTAGCATGGCGGGGCGAGGCGCCGCACCGGCATCATGCCCCGCTTCCCGCGCCCCGCGGTGCTGCGGCAGGATCGACCGGCGCGGACGGGAGGGAGCGTGATGCCCAGCGCGATCAATCAGCAGGACTTTGCCGACCCGATCAGCCGGCGGCTGGCGCGCGGCGAATCGCTCGGCGAATCCAGCCAGATCTGGCTGGACCCGTGGGGACGCAGCACCGTGCCCATCGTCAACGGCGGCATGGTCGATCCCGAGCCCTACGAGATCGCCGCAGGCACCACGCTCTATCGCTTCGCCAGCGCCGGCGACGGGGTGGAGGGTGCGTTGCGCGGCGGCTGGTGGCTGGAACGGCGTCAGCTGGACCACCTGATCCGGTATTCGCAGGTGAATGGCCGGACGCTGGGCTACGCGGTGCGGCTGCTGTGCTGCGTGCCGCCGGAATGGGGCAGCGCGCTGAACTTCCTCGTCGCCGTGAAGGCGGCCGGCACGCTGATGGCGTGGCGCGGCCTGGCGAACAGCGCGGTCGGGGTGTTCTCGCCGCCGGCGGGCATGCCCGCTGCCGCGGCGGGGACCACGCGGATCACGGCCCGCAACGACGTCGCCGCGCTGCGCGTGCCGCAGCTCTTCATCCCCGGCACGCGCCGGCCAGGCGCCGCCAGCGCGCTGTTCCGCTACGAGGGGCAGTGGCAGACGGAAGGTGCGCGCGACTGGGTGTTCGGCTCCGGCCAGTAGGCGTCACGCCCGCCGGCGCTTCCGCACGGGCTCCGGCACCGCCACTGCGCCGTCCCGGGCCAGGATGGGAGCGAGGAAGCGGCCGGTGTGGCTTTCGGCAACGCGCGCCACGTCCTCCGGCGTGCCGGCGGCCACGATGCGGCCGCCACCCTCGCCGCCCTCGGGGCCGAGGTCGAGGATCCAGTCGGCGGTCTTGATGACCTCGAGGTTGTGCTCGATCACCACCACCGTGTTGCCCTGCTTCACCAGCGTGTGCAGCACCTCCAGCAGCTTGCGCACATCCTCGAAGTGCAGGCCCGTCGTGGGCTCGTCCAGGATGTAGAGCGTGCGGCCTGTGGCGCGGCGGGACAGCTCCTTGGAGAGCTTGATGCGCTGCGCCTCGCCGCCTGAGAGCGTCGTCGCCTGCTGGCCGAGATGGATGTAGCCGAGGCCGACGTCGCGCAGCACCACGAGCTTGTCGCGGATGGCGGGCACGGCGGAGAAGAACTCCACCGCCTCGTCCACCGTCATGTCGAGCACGTCGGCGATGGACTTGCCGCGGAACTTCACCTCCAGCGTCTCGCGGTTGTAGCGCTTGCCCTTGCAGGTGTCGCAGGTGACGTAGACGTCGGGCAGGAAGTGCATCTCGATCTTCAGCACGCCGTCGCCCTGGCAGGCCTCGCAGCGGCCACCCTTGACGTTGAAGCTGAAGCGGCCGGGTGCGTAGCCGCGCGCGCGGGCGTCCGGCAGCTCGGCGAACCAGTCGCGGATCGGGCCGAACAGGCCGGTATAGGTCGCGGGGTTGCTGCGCGGCGTGCGGCCGATGGGCGACTGGTCGATATCGATGATCTTGTCGAGATGCTCCAGCCCCTCGATGCGGTCATGCGGGGCGGGCACCTCGCCGCTGCTCATCAGGCGGCGCGACGCGGCCTTGAACAGCGTCTCCACGGTCAGCGTGGACTTGCCGCCGCCGGAGACGCCGGCGATGCAGGTGAAGGTGCCGAGCGGGATCTCCGCCGTCACGTCCTTCAGGTTGTTGCCGCGCGCGCCGACGACCTTGAGGGTGCGCTTCGGATCGAAGGGGCGGCGCGTCTCCGGCATCGGGATGCGGCGCGCGCCAGACAGGTACTGGCCGGTGATGGAGGCCGGGTTCGCCTCGACCTCCTTCGGCGTGCCCTGGGCGATGACGCGGCCGCCGCCCTTGCCGGCGGCGGGGCCGATGTCGATCAGGTGGTCGGCGCTGCGGATCGCGTCCTCGTCATGCTCCACCACCAGCACGGTGTTGCCGATGTCGCGCAGGCGCCGCAGCGTGGCCAGAAGGCGTTCGTTGTCGCGCTGGTGCAGGCCGATGGAGGGCTCGTCCAGCACATACAGCACGCCGGTCAGCCCGCTGCCGATCTGCGAGGCGAGGCGGATGCGCTGGCTCTCCCCGCCCGACAGCGTGGCGGAGGAGCGGCCGAGGGAGAGGTAGTCCAGGCCGACATCGTTCAGGAACTGCAGCCGCTCCTCGATCTCGCGCAGGATGCGGCGCGCGATTTCGGCGCGCTGCGGCGTCAGCGTGGGCATCACGCCGGCGAACCAGTCGCGCGACTTGCGAATGGAGAGCTCGTTGACCTCGCCGATGTGCCGTCCGGCGACCTTCACGGATAGCGCCTCCGGCTTCAGGCGGTGGCCGTTGCAGGCGGGGCAGGGGCGCTCGGCCTGGTAGCGGGTGAGCTCCTCGCGCGTCCAGGGATTGTCGGTCTCGCGGAAGCGGCGCTCGAGGTTGGGGATCACGCCCTCGAAGGGCTTCTTCACGTCGTAGCCGCGCAACCCGTCCTTGTAGCGCAGCGTCACCACCTCGGTGCCGGTGCCGTTCAGGACGACCTGGCGGAACGCCTTCGGCAGGTCCTGCCAGGGCGTGGTCATGGCCAGCTTGTAGTGCCGCGCCAGGCTTTCCAGCGTCTGGTCGTAGTAGGGGGAGGATGCGCCGGCCCAGGGCTGCACCGCTCCGTCCTTGAGGCTGCGCGTCTCGTCCGGCACCACCAGCATCGGGTCGAAGAAGGCCTGGGTGCCGAGCCCGTCGCAGGTGGGGCAGGCGCCCTGCGGGCTGTTGAAGCTGAACAGCCGCGGCTCGATCTCCTCGATGGTGAAGCCGGAGACGGGACAGGCGAATTTCTGGCTGAACACCGTTCGTTCGCTCGTGTCGGCGTTCTCGGCATAGGCGACGCCGTCCGCCAGGCCGAGCGCGGTCTCCAGGCTGTCGGCGATGCGGGACTGCGCGCCGTCGCGCACGACGATGCGGTCGACCACCACCTCGATGTCGTGCTTGAGCTTCTTGTTGAGGTTCGGCGCCTCGCTGATCTGGTGCAGGGTGCCGTTGATCTTCACGCGTTCGAAGCCGCGGCGCTGGTACTCGGCGAGTTCCTTCTTGAACTCGCCCTTCTTGCCCTTGGCGACCGGTGCCAGCAGCAGCAGGCGCGTGCCTTCCGGCATGGCCATGATGCGGTCCACCATCTGGGAGACGGTCTGCGCCTCGATCGGCAGGCCGGTGGCCGGCGAATAGGGTACGCCGACGCGCGCCCAGAGCAGGCGCATGTAGTCGTGGATCTCCGTGACCGTGCCGACGGTGGAGCGCGGGTTGTGGCTGGTGGTCTTCTGCTCGATGGAGATGGCGGGCGACAGGCCCTCGATGGAATCCACGTCGGGCTTCTGCATCAGCTGCAGGAACTGCCGCGCATAGGCGCTGAGCGATTCGACGTAGCGGCGCTGGCCTTCGGCGTAGATGGTGTCGAAGGCGAGCGAGGACTTGCCCGACCCCGACAGGCCGGTGACGACCGTCAGCGTGTCGCGCGGGATGTCGAGGTCGAGGTTCTTGAGGTTGTGCTCGCGCGCGCCTCGGATGCGGATCATGCCGCTCATGGATCACCGGTTCCGCAAAGGGGGACGCGCGGGCGGGACACGACCGCGCGTTCGCATCTTGTTCTCAGGGGGTTTACGCCCTTATAGATGGGCGGGGAAGAGGGTTTGCCAGGGGTGGTTCCGTGCGCTGTTCGCGGCCGGCCTGCAACGTCGCAAGGCTGGCCCGTGGCGGGGCGGCGGGATAGCCTTGGGGCTTCAAGACGCGAGGATTCCGACCGATGGCCGGCGTGAACAAGGTGATTTTGCTGGGCCGGCTGGGCCGCGACCCGGAGGTGCGCAACTTCCAGAACGGCGGCCGCGTGGTGAACCTGCGGCTGGCGACCTCCGAGCGGTACAAGGACCGCGAGGGCAACATGCAGGAGCGCACCGAGTGGCACTCGGTGGCGATCTTCAACGAGAAGCTGGGCGAGATCGCGGAGAAGTACCTGCGCAAGGGCAGCGAGGTCTATCTGGAGGGCCAGCTGGAGACGCGGAAGTGGCAGGACCAGTCCGGCCAGGACCGCTACACGACCGAGATCGTGCTGCGGCAGTTCCGCGGCGAGCTGGCGCTGGTGGGCGGCCGCGGCGGCGGAGGCGGCGAGATGGGGGAGCCGGCCGAGACTGGGGGCGGCTATGGCGGCGGGCGGTCCTCGGGTGGGGGTGAGCGCGCGTCCGGTGGCGGTGGTGGCTGGGATCGCGGGGGCGCGGGCGGAGGCAGTGCGCGTTCCGGCGGCGGGAGCAGGGCGCCGGCGAAGAGCGACCTGGATGATGACATTCCCTTCTAGGGGCCTGACACGGTGGGCTGGCCGGTTCGGCCCTTACCGGAGAATCCGCCGGCGTTGCTCAGCGCGCGCGCAACGCGCCTCGCCGTCTCCGCAACTCGCGCAAGCCGAGGCCTGCGAGCAGGCTCCAGAAGGCTGCACCCACGCCGAAAAAGGCAAGACCTGAGCCTGCGACGAGGAAGGTGACGGTCGCCGCCTCGCGGTCCTCCGTGTCCGACAGGGCGGCCAGCAGCGCGCTGGCGAAGGATCCGAGCAATGCGAGGCCCGCGACCGCCTGGATCAGCACCGAAGGTGCGGCGGAGACGAAGGCGGCGGCGAAGCCGGCGGACAGCCCCAGCATGATGTAGCCCGCACCGCCGACCACCGCTGCGATCCAGCGCCTCTTCGGGTCCGGATGCGCGTCCGGCCCCGCGAAGAGCGCGGCCGTGACCGCGGCCAGGTTCACCGCATGCGCCCCGAACGGCGCGGCAGCCAGGCTGAACAGCCCCGTAGCCGTGAACACCGGCCCCGGCGCCGGCCGGTAGCCATTGACGTTTAGTACGGCGATGCCCGGGATGTTCTGCGATGCCATGGTGACGATGAAGAGCGGCAGGGCGATGCCGATCACGGCCGGGACGGTCAGCACCGGCAGCGTGGCGACCGGTGCGGGCCAGGCGGACGCGGCCCACCCTTCGGGCAGCGACACGGTCGCGGCGATCAACGCCACCGTGACCAGCACGGCCACGGGAACGGCGAGCAGGCGCTTGATCCGCGCCGTTACGGCCCAGGCGACGACGATCAGCAGGCCGGCGACCGGAGCCTCGGCGACCGCGTGCGCCGGTGCCAGGCACAGCGCGAGCAGGATGCCGGCCAGCATGGCATTGGCGATCGCGGGGGGAATGGTGGACACCCATCGTCCGAGAGGCCGCCACAAGCCCGCCAGCACCAGAAGCACCGCTGTGAGCAGGAAGGCACCGGTCGCCGCCGCGAAGCCTCCCTCCACCGCACCTGTCGTCACCAGCAGCGCCGCGCCCGGCGTGGACCAGGCGGCGCTGATCGGCATGCGATGGCGCAGGCTGAGCACGATTCCTGCGAGACCCTTGGCGACGCAGAGAGCCATGAGCCCCGACGCCTGCTGGGCTGGCGATGCGCCAACGGCTGCCAGCCCCTGCAGCACGACCGCGAAGGACCCGGCAAATCCGACGAAGGCGGCCAGCAGGCCGGCGGCTATGGGCGCGTACATCGCGGTCCTCGCACCACGCAGGCAGGCGCGGACCACGCCGGACCGACGGCGCCCCGCGCCACCGGTGACGCGGACCGCTGTGCTGCCGACACATCCGATATGTCGGGCGCATCCGCACGCTACGCGCCAGACGATATCGACGATCCGGCGAGCCGTGCAACGATAACGGCGCCCGGATGACGCGCACGACGCCGCCGGCCGGATGACCGATGGCGACGCAGCCCGTCGGGGCGTTATCAGCCCTGCACTGGGTTCCTCGCCTTCATCCGGCGGGCAATGGCGTGGCGACGATGATGCTCAGGGCAGAGCGGGTCGCGACGATTTCGAGGAGGTCGAAGCCGCCGGTCTTCAGCAGCGCCCGGAACTCCTCGCGCGTGCGCTCCTGCGCGCCGTACTGCATCAGCATGTTCAGGTCGAAGAACTTGCCGTTCGGGTCCTCGTTGGGCGGCCCGACCACCCGCTCGATGGCGAGCATGCTCGCCCCCGCCGGCATCGCACGGCGGCAACTGTGCAGGATGCGGGCTGCCGCGGCGTCGTCCCAGTCGTGCAGGACGGATTTCATGACGTAGGCGTCCCCGCCGCCCGGGACGGACTGGAACGGGGTGCGGCGACCGGCACCGCAGCGGGGCGGCATCCGCCCAGGGCGATCCTACGACGTGCCGCGGCCGGGAGTCTGCGTCCCGCCCCCTGCGGACCGCCTGGCGCCAGGTCGTACCGCCCGCCCCTCAGAACTCCGCATCCAGCTCCAGCTCCGCGATCTGCTGCTCCGGCTCGGCCAGGGCCGCGGCCACCCATTCGCGCACGTCGGGCCAGGCCTCGATCATCTGGGCGTAGCGCTCGCAGGCCGCGTCCAGCGCCACGCCATAGCTGCGGCAGCGCAGCACCACCGGGGCATACATCGCATCGGCCACCGTCGGACGCGCGCCGAACAGCCAGGGGCCACCCCACTGCTCCAGGCAATCGCGCCACAGCCAGAAGATGCGCTCCAGGTCGGCGCGCGCGGCCGACCAGACCGTGAAGCCGGGGATGCGCGCGCGGACGTTGAAGGGCAGGGAGGAGCGCAGCGCGTGGAAGCCGGCATGCATCTCGCCGGAGATGGCGCGGCAGCGCGCCCGCGCGATGCGGTTCTCCGGCAGCAGCCGCGCCTCCGGCACCGTCTCGTTCAGGTGCTCGGCGATGCCGAGCGTGTCCCAGATCTCGATGCCGCCATCCTGCTCCAGGCAGGGCAGCAGGATGGAGGAGGAGTTGTTGAGCAGCTCGGCCCGCGTGGACGGATCGTCGGGCGAGGCGACCACGACGCGGAAGGGCAGGCCCGACAGCCGCAGCAGCAGGAAGCCGCGCATCGACCAGGAGGAGTAGTTGCGGCTGCTGATGCGCAGCACCGTCTGCGGCGCGGCCACGGGCGGAGCGGCCGCGACGGGGCTGGCTGAGGCTTTCCTGCGCGGGGACGCGGCGGGCATTCCTGGCTTCCCTGGGGCTCCCTGGCCTGCAGCAAGGCTAGCACGGCTTCGCGGTTGCGGAACGGCCCGGCTCTGGCACGATGGCGCGCCACCACGGGCGGGCCCGCCACATGCTCTATCGCGCCTTCCAGGGACGGCAGGATCTGCTCACCCCGATGCGCGGCGCGGCGCGGGGCCTGGCCGGGCTGCTGGGCACCCTGGACAGCCGCCACCCGCTGTTCGACGGGCTGCATGCGATGCGCGCCGCGATGGGCGTGTTCGGCGACTTCCGTGTGGTGCAGGAGCGCCCTGCCTTCGACATCGGGCCGGTGCGCGTCGGCAACCGCGTGGTGGAGGTGGAGGAGGAGGTCGTGGCCCGCACGCCCTTCGCCAGCCTCGTGCATTTCCGCAAGGACATCGACCAGCCCCTGCCGCGGGTGCTGGTGGTGGCGCCGATGTCCGGGCACTTCGCCACGCTGCTCAGCGGCACGGTGAAGGTGCTGCTGCAGGACCACGACGTCTACATCACGGACTGGCACAATGCGCGCGACGTGCCGCTCTCGGCCGGGCGCTTCGGGCTGGACGAGTTCATCGCGCATGTCATGGCCTTCCAGCAGGCGATCGGGCCGGGTGGCCACATCCTGGCGGTGTGCCAGCCGGTGGTGGCGGTGCTGGCGGCGGTGGCGCTGATGGCGGAGGACCGCCACCCCGCCTCGCCGCGCAGCATGACGCTGATGGCGGGCCCGATCGATGCGCGCCAGCATCCGACGAAGGTGAACGAGCTGGCGACGAGCCGCGGCCTCGGCTGGTTTGAGCGCAACCTGATCGCGACGGTGCCCTGGCGCCACAAGGGCTCCGGCCGGCGCGTCTATCCGGGCGCGATGCAGCTGGCCGCCTTCATGGCGATGAACATCGGCCGGCATGTGAAGGCGCATCAGGACCAGTTCTGGGCGCTGTTCGACGGCGACGCGGACCGCGCCGCGCAGCACCGGCGCTTCTACGACGAATACCTCAGCGTGATGGACCTGCCGGCGGAGTTCTTCCTGGAGACCGTCGGCGCCGTGTTCCAGGAGCATGCGCTGGCGCGGGGCACGCTGGCCTGGCGCGGGCGGCCGGTGCGCCCCGCCGCGATCCGACGCACGGCGGTGATGGCGGTGGAAGGCGAGAAGGACGACATCTGCGGCATCGGCCAGACCATGGCCGCGCTCGATCTGTGCCGCAGCGTGCCGATCACCATGCGGCGCTACCACCTGCAGACCGGCGTCGGCCATTACGGCGTCTTCAGCGGCCGGCGCTTCGCCCTGGCGATCTACCCCCGCATCCGGGAGATGATCCAGGCGCATGAGGGCTGAGCGTCCGGCCGCCCCGGATCCTGCCCCTTCGGGACGGCGGATGACGCCGCCTGCACCGGTCTGGGCGCGAGGCCGCGACGGAGCGGCGGCGCGCGCGCAGGGCGCCGGCAGCACTGGGGGCAGGGATGGTCTGAGGCGATGCAGCCTCCCCTCGCGGGCCCGGAGGCGGCACGGCGGCCGGCCGCCGCTGCGCCCGGGACGCCGGACCGCTTGGCCGGCGACATCGCCGTGCCCCGGCACCGAGGCCGGCGTCCGGGCTTGCCGCATCGACAGCGACGGCGCTGGCGCCAGCACCATCCCGCTGACCAACTCCTCCGTCGCCCGGTGCCCTGGGCGGGCATCGAATACGCCACCCGCGACCTGCTGAACGCCGCGGTCGCCGGGGCTGCACCGAGCCGGGCGAAGCGGGCCGGGTGAACTCGATCGGGCGGTTCCGAGGCTCCCCTGGGGGCGTGCCCCCGCCGCGGCCGGGGTGGTTTGGTCGTGGGGCCCGGATGCCCTATATGAAGGGCTCCACAAGGGCTCACCGGATGCTGCGACTCCGCCCCAGCCAGCGTTGCGACGAAGGCGGCCTGACGGCACACGCCGCCGCGCTGCCGCGCGCCCGGGGCGCCGCCTTCCGCGCGGCATGAGGCCCTGGCCGGGGCCACCAGCCGGCCCCCGGCCGTTCCGAGGATGAAGAGTTGAGCGACACCACCCCCGAGGATCCCAACGCGCCTTCCGACATCGCGCCCGTCGGGCTCGAGGAGGAGATGCGCCGGTCCTACCTGGACTACGCGATGAGCGTCATCGTCTCGCGCGCGCTGCCGGATGCGCGGGACGGGCTGAAGCCGGTGCATCGGCGAATCCTGTTCGCGATGCACGAGGCCGGGAACGCCGCCGACCGGCCGCACCGCAAGTCGGCCCGCGTGGTCGGCGACGTGATGGGCAAGTACCACCCGCATGGCGACGCGGCGATCTACGACGCCATGGTGCGCATGGCGCAGCCCTTCTCCATGCGGGTGCCGCTGATCGACGGGCAGGGCAATTTCGGCAGCATGGACGGCGACCCGCCGGCGGCCATGCGCTACACGGAGGTGCGCCTGGCCCGCTCCGCCGCCGCGCTGCTGGCGGGGATCGAGGAGGACACGGTCGATTTCGTCCCGAACTACGACGAATCGGCCGAGGAGCCCCGGGTGCTGCCCGCCGCCTTCCCGAACCTGCTGGTCAACGGCGCGGGCGGCATCGCGGTCGGCATGGCGACCAACATCCCGACGCACAACCCGGGCGAGGTGATCGACGCCACCCTGAAGCTGATCGAGGAGCCGGCGACGAGCCTCGAGGAGCTGATGCGCATCATCCCCGGGCCGGACTTCCCGACCGGCGGGCTGATCCTGGGGCGGAGCGGCATCCGCAGCGCCTTCGAGACCGGGCGGGGATCCATCCCGCTGCGCGCGCGCGCCGGCATCGAGGAGATGCGCGGCGGCCGTTCCATGATCGTCGTCACCGAGATCCCCTACCAGGTGAACAAGGCGACGCTGATCGAGAAGATCGCGGAACTGGTGCGCGCCAAGGCGATCGAGGGCATCTCCGACCTGCGCGACGAGAGCGACCGCGACGGGCTCCGGATCGTCGTGGAGCTCAAGAAGGACGCGACGCCGGAGGTGGTGCTGAACCAGCTCTACCGCTTCACGCAGCTGCAGACCTCCTTCGGCGTGAACTTCGTCGCGCTGGACGAGGGCAAGCCGCGGCAGATGGGACTGAAGGACGCGCTGCTCGCCTTCATCAAGTTCCGCGAGGAGGTCATCACCCGCCGCAGCCGCCATCGCCTGGACAAGGCGCGCGACCGCGGCCACACGCTGATCGGACTGGCGGTGGCGGTGGCGAACATCGACGAGGTGATCGCGCTGATCCGCGCCGCGCCGGACGCGAACGCGGCGCGCGCCGCGCTGATGGCGCGCGACTGGCCGGCGGCCGACATCGGCCCGCTGCTCGCCCTGGTGGACGACCACCGCAACGTGCTGACCGAGGCCGGCACGGTGCGGCTGACCGAGGACCAGGCCAAGGGGATCCTGGAGCTGCGGCTGCAGCGCCTGACCGGGCTGGAGCGGGAGAAGATCAACGCCGAGCTGTCCGAGGTGGGCGCCACCATCAAGGACCTGCTGGAGATCCTCGCCTCCCGGCCCCGACGGCTGGAGCTGATGTCGCAGGAGCTGCTGGCGGTGCGCGCCACCATCGCCACGCCGCGCATGACGGAGATCGTGGACGGCGTCGCCGACCAGGACGACGAGAGCCTGATCGAGCCGGGCACCATGGTGGTGACGCTGACGCGCGACGGCTACGTGAAGCGCACCGCGCTCGACGTGTTCCGCGCGCAGAACCGCGGCGGGCGCGGGCGGACCGGCGCGGGGCGGCGCGAGGACGACATCGTCGTGCGCAGCTTCGTCGCGCATACGCACCAATGGGTGCTGTTCTTCACCAGCCGCGGCATGGCCTTCCGCGAGAAGATCTGGCAGCTGCCGGAAGGCGGCGCGACCGGCCGCGGGCGTTCGCTGCGCCAGGTGCTGCAGCTGCAGCAGGACGAGACGGTGACCGCGGTGCTGCCGCTGCCGCAGGACGAGGCGCTGTGGGAGAACCTGCAGCTCTTCTTCGCGACCGCGCAAGGGAACGTCCGACGGAACAAGCTCTCGGACTTCCGGAATGTACGTGCAGCCGGCTTGATCGCTATGAAGCTGGAGGATGGCGACAGTCTCATCGGCGTGGCGACTTGCAGGGAGGGGGACGATGTTCTGCTGTCCACCCGACAAGGCCGCTGCATCCGGTTCCGAGCCGACGCAGAGAACGTGCGTCTGTTCGCGGGCCGCGACAGCTTCGGCGTGCGCGGCATTCGGCTGCAGCCTGATGACAGCGTCATTTCACTGGCCATTCTGAATCACGTCGAGTTCACGACGGCGGAGCGGGAAGCTTACCTCAAGGCGGCAGCTCAGAAGCGCAGACAGTTGGGCGAAGAAATCAGCGACGGCGGCACCAACGGCGACAGCGCCGCCGACGAGACCGCCGTACGCCTAGAGGAAGGCGAAGAGATGGTCGAGGCGATCACTCTCGCACCTGAGCGATTTACGGAACTCGAAGCCGCCGAGCAGTTCGTGTTGGTCGTGACCGAGAAGGGATTTGGGAAGCGGACTTCCGCTTACGATTACAGGATCCGGGGGCGCGGCGGTGTTGGATTCGATCAGCTCGACTTCGGTGAAAACTTCCGCACCGGCCGTGAGGTCGCGGCAGCGTTTCTCGTTCGTCCGGGCGATCACCTTATGCTGGTGACCACCGGTGGCCAATTGATCCGAACGCGAGCCGACGAGGTCCGTTTGCTCCGCAGACGTCGTCAGGGCGTTCGCATCATGCGCCTCGATGACGGTGAACGCGTGACCTCATGTTTCCCCGTTGTGGACGACGAGGAGCCGGCGCAGGCGGGCGAATCCGGGGCCGCCGCCGAGACCGGCGCGATCGGCATGACGGAGCCCGACGCGAATGCCTGAGACCGCCCCGCCCCGGCCGCGCATCGGCCTCTATCCCGGCACCTTCGACCCCGTCACCAACGGCCACATGGACGTGATCGAGCGGGCGGCGCGGCTGCTCGACCGGCTGGTGGTCGGCGTCGCCATCAATGCCGGCAAGGGCCCGCTCTTCCCGCTGGAGGAGCGGGTGGAGTTGGTCCGCGCGGAGACCGAGAAGGTGGGCGCGCGCACCGGCTGCGAGGTGCTGGTGCGGCCCTTCACCGGCCTGCTGGTGGGCTTCGCGCGGGAGGTCGGCGCGCAGATGATCGTGCGCGGGCTGCGCGCGGTGACCGACTTCGACTACGAGTTCCAGATGACCGGCATGAACCACCGGCTGGACCCGGAGATCGAGACGGTCTTCCTGATGGCCAGCGAGACCAACCAGTTCATCTCCTCGCGTTTCGTGAAGGAGATCGCGATTCTCGGCGGCGACATCGCGAGCTTCGTGCCGCCGCTGACGCTCGAGCGCACGCTGGCCCGCGTGCGCAACCGCCAGGACAACAAGGACGCCGCCGAATGAGCCTGATGAACCGTCGCCTCCTGCTCGGCGCCGCCGGCGCACTGGCGATGCCCGCGGTGGCCCGCGCGCAGGGCGCCGAGAACACCGTGATCTTCGAGCTGAAGGACGGCCCGGTGACCATCCAGCTGCTGCCGGACATCGCGCCGCGGCACGTGGAGCGGATCCGCACGCTGGTCGGCCAGGGCTTCTACGACGGCACGCCCTTCCACCGCGTGATCGAAGGCTTCATGGCGCAGGGCGGCGATCCGACGGGCACCGGCACCGGCGGGTCGCGCCTGCCGAACCTGCCCGCGGAATTCGTGCCGGCCAGCCGC
This sequence comes from Falsiroseomonas oryzae, assembly GCF_027856955.1. GTDB lineage: Bacteria > Pseudomonadota > Alphaproteobacteria > Acetobacterales > Acetobacteraceae > Falsiroseomonas > Falsiroseomonas oryzae. The sequence continues at coordinate 14,002 of NZ_JAPSMD010000099.1, forward strand.
GCGCGCTTCCTGCGCGGCACCTGCGGCATGGCGCGCACGCAGGATCCGAACACCGCGAACAGCCAGTTCTTCATCATGTTCGCCCCTGCGCCGTTCCTGGACGGCCAGTACACCATCTGGGGCCGCGTCACCGCCGGCATGGACGCGGTGGACAGGATCAAGCGCGGCCAGGGCCAGTCCGGCATGGTGCCGCCGCCGCCCGACCGGCTGATCCGTGCCCGCCTCGGCACCGCCTGAGCCCAGCCCCATTCCCCGAAGGACCCCCCGATGACCGAGATCGCCCCCGAGAACACCCTGCTGCTGGAACTGAAGGACGGCACCGTCACCATCGAGCTGCTGCCAGACCTGGCGCCGAAGCATGTCGAGCAGATCAAGGCGCTGGCGGCGCGTGGCTTCTACGACGGCACGCCCTTCCACCGCGTGATCGAGGGCTTCATGGCGCAGGGCGGCGACCCGACGGGCACCGGCACCGGCGGGTCCGACATGCCCGACCTGCCGGCCGAGTTCAGCCCGCCCGGCAAGGCGAAATTCCTCCGCGGCACCTGCGGCATGGCGCGGACGAACAACCCGAACAGCGCCAACAGCCAGTTCTTCATCATGTTCCAGCCGGCGCCGAGCCTGGATGGCCAGTACACCATCTGGGGCCGCGTGGTGTCCGGCATGGAGCTGGTGGACCGCATCAAGCGCGGCGGCGGCCCGAACGGCATGGTGCGCGAGCCCGACGTGGTGAAGTCCATGCGCCTGGCACCGGCGGCCGCGCCGGCGGCGCCGGCCGGCGGGGTTGACAGCGCCCCGGCCGCGGACGCCTAAAGCGCCGCCCGCGCGGGGCGGCCCCGGC
>NZ_JAPSMD010000100.1 GCF_027856955.1 Falsiroseomonas oryzae
ACGCTGGCCGCGGCGCTCTGCTACCCCGCGCCGGCCGATGCCTTCCCGGCGGAGGCGCTGCGCGCGGCGCTCGGCCGCTGCAACCTCGCGCACCTGGCCGGGCGGCTCGGCGAGGCGGCGCGCTGGGACCGCGTGCTGTCGCTCGGCGAGCAGCAGCGCCTGGCCTTCGCGCGCCTGCTGCTGCACCGGCCCCGCTGGATCTTCATGGACGAGGCCACCTCCGCCCTGGACGAAGCGAACCAGGCCGCCATGTTCGCCCTGCTGTCCGAGGAGCTGCCGGAGGCCGCGCTGCTCTCGATCGGGCATCGTCCGGGGCTTGCCCGACACCACGACCGCGAACTGGTCGTCCTTCCCGGCCCCGCGGGCGCCGAGCTGGTGGTGCCTGGCGCGCTGCAGCCGCGGGGGATGGTGCCGCGGTCCCGGCGGCGCCGGGAGACGCCGCGGACCCAGCGCTCCCGCGCCGTCATGACTTGACATTCCCGCGCGGGACGCCACCTCCGGGTTGACGGGACGCGCGCCGGGCCCTTAGGTTCACGCGCCTTCCGGCAATCGGCTGCGTCGCACGCATCCGGCACGGACGCCCCGTCCGGCTGTCGCGCTGTCGATCCCTCCCTTCAAGTCCCTGGTCGCCGCGTCCAATGCCCGAGAACCGGGGCGCGCGGCACGGCAAGGGCCTCGCGACCAGCCGCGTGTCGGCCGGTCCGGTCCAGCCGCAGCCCGGGTCATCCTCGATATCTCTGACGCGCGCGGTCCAGGGCGCGCAGGACGGACACAACCGCCCATGCATCTCTCCGAACTCAAGGCCAAGTCTCCGGCCGAGCTCCTCGCCTTCGCCGAGGAGGTGGGGGTCGAGAACGCGTCCTCGCTGCGCAAGCAGGACATGATGTTCGCGATCCTGAAGACGCTGGCCGACAACGAGCAGGCGATCTACGGCGACGGCACGCTGGAGATCCTGTCGGACGGCTTCGGCTTCCTGCGCAGCCCGCAGGCGAACTACCTGCCAGGCCCCGACGACATCTACGTCTCCCCCGCCCAGGTGCGCCGCTTCGGCCTGCGCACCGGCGACACGGTGGAAGGCCAGATCCGCGCGCCGAAGGACGGCGAGCGCTACTTCGCGCTGCTCAAGGTGGACAACGTCAACTTCGAGCCGCCCGAGGCGCTGCGCCACCGCATCAACTTCGACAACCTGACCGCGCTGTATCCGACGCGCCGCCTCAAGATGGAGAACGCCGAGGTCGAGAGCGTCGCGAAGGGCCCGACCAAGGACTACACCCACCGCATCGTCGACCTGATCGCGCCCATCGGCATGGGCCAGCGCGCGCTGATCGTGGCGCCGCCGCGCACCGGCAAGACGGTGATGATGCAGAACATCGCCAAGTCCATCACCGCGAACCACCCCGAGGTCTTCCTCATCGTCCTGCTGATCGACGAGCGGCCGGAGGAAGTGACGGACATGGCGCGTACCGTGCGCGGCGAGGTCGTCGCCTCGACGTTTGATGAGCCGGCGACGCGGCACGTCCAGGTGACGGAGATGGTGCTGGAGAAGGCCAAGCGCCTGGTCGAGCACAAGCGCGACGTGGTGATCCTGCTGGATTCGATCACCCGCCTGGGCCGCGCCTACAACAGCGTCGTGCCGTCCTCCGGCAAGGTGCTGACGGGCGGCGTGGACGCCAATGCGCTGCAGCGCCCGAAGCGCTTCTTCGGCGCGGCGCGCAACATCGAGGAAGGCGGCAGCCTGACCATCATCGCCACCGCGCTGATCGATACCGGCAGCCGCATGGACGAGGTGATCTTCGAGGAGTTCAAGGGCACCGGCAATTCGGAGCTCATCCTGGACCGCAAGCTGTCCGACAAGCGCGTCTTCCCCGCGATCGACATCACCAAGTCCGGCACCCGCAAGGAAGAGCTGCTGGTGGATCGCGCGTCGCTGTCCAAGATGTGGGTTCTGCGCCGCATCCTGAACCCGATGGGCACCCAGGACGCGATGGAGTTCCTGCTGGACAAGCTGAAGTACAGCAAGACCAACCAGGACTTCTTCGACGCGATGAATACGTGAGGGGCGGCGCGGCCGGTCCGGTCGCGCATCCCTCCCGCACCGTCACATTACGGTCGGACCTCGGCAATCTCGGCGAGGCGCGCACGTTCGTCCTCGGTCAGTGCGCGCGCGGCCGGGCACCGCTGCGGATCAGCAAGCCGCGCGGCGAGCGCCGAGCGCGCTGCCCCCGGTCCTTCAGCCGGAAGCGAGACATCGATCTGCTGCAGCACGGCGCGGGCGACCGCGGGCTCCGCGCAGGCCAGGTCGCCGACCCGGCGCGTGACGGCCGTGGACTCCGGGTTCCGGCGCGTGGCCCATTCCCGGCGGAGTCGGTCCGCATCTGCCATGAGATCGGGCGGTGGCTTGTCGTACGGATGCGGCACCGAGCCAACCAACCGACCGAACCGACCGCGCGCTTCGTCGCGCGCCCGTCCTGCCGGGATCTCCTGCAGCCACAGCTCAACCCAGTCGTCCCACGACCGCGCCGGCGCGCAGCGCGCCGGATAGCCGCTGGGCATCGGACATGGCGGCGTGCCGTCGAAGTTCGGCCGGATGATCACCGCATCCGCGGTTGCCGGCGCGACGTCCGCCTCCACGCGCCAGAATCGGACATCCACGACATAGGCGGCCTGGATATTGGCGCCATGGATCCCCGCGCCCTGGAGGTGGGCACCGGGCAAATGCGCACCCTGCAACGATGCACCGCCAAGGCCTGCACCCTGAAGCTCCGCGCCCGCCAGTACGGCGCCGCGGAGACTGGCGCCGACCAGCGAGGCGCCCTGTAGGCGGGCCGATGCCAGGGCTGCGCCATCGAGGTCCGCCTGATCGAGCTTCGTCCCAAGCAGACGCGCCGAACCCAAATCTGCGCCTTGCAGGCGCGCGCGGAACAGGGAGGCTCCCTGCAACTGCGCTCGTTCCAGCCGCGCGTTCTCCAGCCGCGCTTCGTCGAGCCTGGCGCCCTGAAGCGCCGCGCGTTCCAGGACGGCGCCTTGCAGCCGGGCCCGCACCAGCGAGGCGCCCTGTAGCGATGCGCCTGTCAGGTCCACCTTGCGGAGGTCGGCGCGATCCAGGACGGCGTATTGCAGGTTTCGCCCGCGCAGCACGCGCGTGCGCGCCATCGTGGCCAGTCGCGCATCATCCTCCGGCACGAAATCCTCGTCGGGCAGCACCAGGCGCCGCGACAAGGGACTGGCCGGACGCTGCGTGACAGCATCCACCTCGCCATCGAACAGGGCGCGGCGCAGCCCCACGGCGACCGGCTCGGCTGGTAGCCGGGGTGCGCGATACCGGTCAGGCGGACCCTCCACCTGGCCGACCAACCGAGCGAAGAAGGTGCGCAGCGGCGCCTGGTCCGCCTGATCCGCGAAGACCGCGGGCAGCACGCCTGGCAGGCGGGGCGCGATGCGATCGGCGGCCTCCCCAGGGATCGTCGCGATGACGATGGAGAACAGGAGAACGACGCCAGCGGCCGCGGTGCGGGGCAGGGCGATGGCCCAGAGACGCTTTCGTGGTGCGAGGTTCGGCCACAGCAGATAGATCAGCAGAAGATCCGCAAGCAGCAGGATCCGGTGCCACCAGGTGATCCATTCGGCCTGATAGGGCAGGAACCGGAGCTGGATGAACAGCAGCAGCAGCACGGGCGCAATGGCTAGGGTCGTCCACGCCATCAGCGCCACCTGGAAGCGGCGCGCCGCATAACGCTCCAGCACCAGCAACTGGACAACGGAGAAGCTGTCGAGACGCTGCAGGGCCCGCTGGCGCGCCTCGGCATCGTCGCCGGCCTGGCGGTCCAGCTCGTCCAGGAACGCGTGCAGTTTGCGCGCCATCGGACGAAGCTGTGCCAGCGTGTAGAAGTGCAGCACGACGAAGATTGACGGCACGACCACGTAGAAGCCCAGCAGCGGCAGTTCCACGCCCAGAAACGGCACGCGCACCGGCTCTTCGAGGAACAGCACGCGATGCGTGGTGGAGCCGACGAGCGCCGCCAGTGTGATCATGATCGTCACGAAGTAGAGCCACTGCGCCGCCTCGCGCTTGGCCGCGTCGTTGGCGGCGTCGGCCAGCGTCTTGAGGTCCGTCTCGACACGCGGCTTCGGGGGCGGCGGCTGCGGAGGCCGGCGCGGCGCGGGCATGCGGGGCGTCGATCTGATCGCGTTTCGCGCGTCGTTCACGATGGCGACGCTACCGAGGGATCGATCGCCCGTGCAATCATGTTGCTGATGCGCGGAGGGACTTGGTCACCATGCGGCGCACTCGCCCTGGTTGTGCCGGGCACCGTTGCAACCATCGGGCGACGCAACCCGACGCCCCAACAATAAGCAGAAATTTCAGGTCCGTTTCTAGCTTTTTGGGACAACCCGACTAGGCTATGGTCGCAAGGCCTTCCGGCAAGGCGGTACGATAATGGATCTCCGTCAACATGGTGGACCCGGCGATCTCGGTCTCGGCGCAGGATGCCCTGGATGCAAGGCTGGCGCGCTTCCGGCAGCGATCCTCGGCGCCGGCGATGCGGGACTCAACTGACGCCATGATGCTGCGCGCGGCCGTCTTCGCCGCGCGGGTGCATGCGACGCATCGCCGCAAGGGCGCGTCGGGCGAGCCCTATGTGAACCACGTGCTGGAAGTGGCGCAGATCCTGGCCGAACATGGCGCCCCGCCGGAGGCCGTGGTCGCCGGCCTGCTGCACGACACCGTCGAGGACAGCAGCGACGACCCGGATCCCATCACGCATGAGCGCCTGGTGGACGAGTTCGGCGAGCAGGTCGCCTGCATCGTCGCGGAGGCGACGGACGACAAGTCGCTGCCGAAGGAGACCCGAAAGGCGCTTCAGGTGAAGGAGGCGTCGGCCAAGAGCCAGGCGGCGAAGATGGTGAAGCTCGCCGACAAGATCTCCAACCTGCGCGCGATCGCGATGAGCCCGCCAGCCAGTTGGGACCATGCGCGGCGCGTGGAGTATGTCGGCTGGGCCGGGCGCGTGGCGATCGGGCTGCGCGGGGCGAATCCGGGGCTCGATGCGCTGTTCGATGCGACCTATCGTGCGGCGATGGTGAGGCTGGCCGCCGAGGCATGACATCGGACGCAACGCGGGCCATGCCCGGCGTGCTGGAGGTCGAGCGCGCGACGCTCACTGCCGTCCCGGCGCCGCGCATCGCCTTCGACGGCGGATTCGTGCTGCGGAGTTTCGCGGGCGGCACCGGGCGGGCCAATGCGGCCTGTCCGCTGGACCCCACGCCCGATCCGGCGCTCGAGGCGCGCATCGCGCGCATCGAGGGCTTCTACACGCGCGTCGGGTTGCGGCCACGCTTCCGCTCCACGCCGCTGGACCCGCCAGGCCTGGCCGGGCTGCTGACCAGCCGCGGCTATGCGCCGCACGACGAAAGCCACGTCATCTGCGGCCTGCTATCCGGCTTCGCGGCGGCGGATCCTGCGTGCGAGATCCTTGCCGGGCCGGCAGATCCCTGGATGGAGGTGCTTGCGACGGCGGAGCACCAAGTGCCCGCGCGACGGGAAGAGAAGGCGCGCATGCCGGAGCTGCTCGGCGTGCCGGCGGCCTGGATCCTGCTGCGAAGCGCGGGCATCCCGGCCGCCTGCGCCTTCGTCACCGCCGACGGGCCGCTGGCAGGGCTGTTCGACCTGGTCGTGCGGCCGGAATTCCGTCGCCGGGGTCTCGGCCAGCGGGTCATGGCGGCTGCCGGCGCCTGGGCCGTGGAGCAGGGTGCGCGTTTCGCTTACGCGCAGGTGGCCTGCAGCAATGCGGCATCCCTGGCGCTGAACGCCGGCCTCGGCCTGACGGAGCTGTATCGCTACCGCTACCTGCTGCCGGAAACTGCCGCGCGCTGACGGTCTCGGCCGGTGGCGTTCCGCCTCAGGGCAGCAGGATGGTGCTGCCCGTTGTGCGGCGCCCCTCGAGGGCGCGATGCGCCTCGGCCGCGTCCTTCAGCGCGAAGCGCTGGTTCACGTTGATCTTCACCGCCCCCTTGGCGACGACGTCGAACAGCGCGGTCGCGCAGGCGTCCAGGTCCTCGCGCTTGGCCGTGTAGGTCGCGAGCGTCGGCCGGGTGAGATAGAGCGATCCCTTGGCCGCCAGGATGCCGATATCGGCGATGGACACCGGGCCGGAGGCGTTGCCGTAGGACACCATCATCCCGAAGGGCGCGAGGCAGTCCAACGAGGTCATGAAGGTGTCCCGGCCGACGCTGTCGAACACCACGGGCAGCATGGCGCCGCCGGTGATCTCCTTCACGCGCGCGGGCAGGCTCTCCGTGCCCACCACCACATGGTCGGCCCCATGGGCGCGGACGAGCTCGGCCTTCGCGTCGCTGCTGACGCAGCCGATCACGGTGCAGCCCAGGTGCTTCGCCCACTGCACCATGATCAGCCCGACGCCGCCGGCCGCGGCATGCACCAGGATCGTCTGGCCCGCCTGCACCTTGTAGGTGCGGGTCAGCAGGAAGCAGGCCGTCATGCCCTGCAGCATCATGGCGGCTGCCTGGTCGAAGGGGATCGCGTCCGGCAGCTTCACCAGGCGGTCGGCCTTGATGGCCCGCGCCTCGGCATAGGCACCGATCGGCGCGGTGGCGTAGGCCACGCGGTCGCCGGGCACGACATGGGTCACGCCCTCGCCAACCGCCTCGACCACGCCGGCGGCTTCCATGCCGATCGTCGCAGGCAGGGCCGGCGCCTTGTAGAGGCCGGTGCGGAAATAGACGTCGATGTAGTTCAGGCCGATCGCCGCGTGGCGGACCAGCGCCTCGCCGGGGCGAGGCGCCGGCAGGGGCACCTCCTCCCAGACCATAGCCTCGGGGCCGCCGTATTCATGGACGCGGATGGCGTGGTTCATGGGGTGGTGGTTCCTGCAAGGCCAGCCCGGGCGATGCCGAGCGGGAGTTCGGGTTGCGCCGAGGCGGAGGGGGCGGCGCCGCGCGCCCGCTCCTCGTGCCGCAGCAGCCAGGATTTCGTGGCGGCGCCGTCTCCGCCGGAATAGCCGCCAAGCGCGCCACCGGCAGCAAGGACGCGGTGACACGGGATGATGATCGGGATCGGGTTTGCCCCATTGGCCTGGCCGACGGCCCGGGCGGAACTGCCGAGCGCGCGCGCCAACTCGCCATAGCTGCGTCTGTCGCCGGCCGGGATCGTCCGAAGCACCTGCCAGACACGCAGCTGGAACGCGGTCCCGTGCGGGGCCAGGGGCAGGTCGAAGCCGGCGCTGGGATTGTCGAAATAGTCCTGCAGCTGCGCCACGGCCCTGCCTAGAAGGGGTGTGCGGCTCTGGTCGCGGCCGCGGCCCCAGTCAAGCGCCACGATCGCGCCGTCCTCTTCGGAGACGGTCACCTCGCCGAGCGGGGTCAGGCAGGTGAGTTGCGGCATCGCGGCGGTCCAGGGCGCGCCATGCGCCACAATCTGCCCCCATCCGTCAAGCCGACCGGTCCGCGAAGCTGCGTGTCCTCATGCGCCGCGCCCTCCGGTCACGCCTGGGCCGACCCTGGCAGGCGCGACGGCCTCTCGCTACATGCCGATGACCGTCACACCCCGGAGCCTGTCTTGGCCGACGCCCCCGCCTCCATCGCACCCGGCTACGATGCGGCCGACCCGCCGGCCTATTTCCGGGCGCATGTCTTCGTCTGCTGCAACCGGCGGCCGGACGGGCATCGCCGCGGCTCCTGCGCCGCCCGGGGCAGCGAGGATCTGCGCGACTACATGAAGGCGCGGGCCAAGGAGCTCGGGCTGCGCGACGTCCGGGTGAACATGGCGGGCTGCCTGGACCGCTGCGAGTTCGGCCCGACCCTGGTGATCTATCCCGAAGGCGTCTGGTACAGCGCCAAGACGCGTGACGACATCGACGCCATCCTGGCCGCCCATCTGGTCGAGGGCGGCCGGGCGCGGCACCTGATGCTCACGGAGCGGGACGTGATCCCGCCGAAGGCGTGACATGGCCGTGGGCCGCCCTCACCCGTCGTTTCACGTGAAACGCCTGCCGCGCCCATGAGGCGGCGCCCGGCACGGCGTGGCGCATGACCCGGCTTGACGACACGGTCTTCGCCAAGGCGTCGGGCGCGGGCCAGGCCGCAGTGGCCGTGCTCCGCCTATCCGGACCGGCCAGCGGCGAGGTCGTGAGGTCCCTGGCGGGAGGCCTGCCGCCCCCGCGGGTCGCAAGCCTGCGCCGCCTGCGCGACCCGACGAGCCGCGAGGTCCTGGACGAGGCGCTCGTGCTCTGGTTCCCCGCGCCGCGCAGCTACACCGGAGAGGATGCGGCGGAGCTGCACCTGCATGGCGGCACCGCGGTATTCGCAGGCGTGGCGGCCGCCCTGGCAGCACTCGGCTGCCGGCCAGCCGATCCGGGCGAGTTCACCCGGCGGGCCTTCCTGCACGGCAAGCTGGACCTGACCCAGGCCGAGGCGATCGCTGACCTCATCGCCGCCGAAACGGCGCCGCAGAGACGCCAGGCTCTCCGCCAAGCCGAGGGAGCCCTGTCCCGGCTCTACGGGGATTGGACGGCGCGTGCGACGCGCCTCCTTGCCCACCAGGAGGCGGCCATCGAGTTCGAGATGGACGACCTGCCGACGGACCTCGGGAACCGCGCCCGGGACGGCGCGGCAACGCTGCGGGCCGAGATCCTCCGTCATCTCGACGACAACCGCCGCGGCGAACGGCTCCGGGAGGGGCTCTCGGTCGCGATCCTGGGCGCCCCCAATGCCGGCAAGTCCTCCCTGCTGAACGCCCTGGTCGGGCGGGATGCCGCGATCGTCTCTCCGCATCCGGGCACCACGCGGGACATCGTGGAGGGGCGGATCGAGCTGGATGGGGTGCCGCTCGTGGTCGCCGATACGGCCGGGCTGCGCCAGACCGGCGACGAGATCGAGCAGGAAGGCGTGCGCCGTGCCAGGGCGCGGGCCGAAGCCGCCGACCTGGTCGTGGCCGTCTTCCCCGCCGATGCTCCACCCGATGCCGAGACACGACGCCTCGTCGCCGCAGATCCGGGCGCCCTGCTGGTGGCCAGCAAGTGCGACCTCGCGGCCCCCGCGGCGATGCTCGATGGCCGGCCTCTGCTGCCCACCAGCGCGGTCACCGGCCTTGGCCTGGCGAAGCTCCGTGCGGCGCTGGCCGTCGCGGCGCAAGAGCGCGCCGGCCTGACCGAAACGCCCCTGCTGACGCGCGCCCGCCACCGTGCCGCGCTGGGCGAGGCAGCCGAGCGACTCAAGGAGGCGACCGACGCCGCCTTGCCCGAACTGGCGGCGGAGGCATTGCGCGGTGCCGTACTGGCATTGGGGCGCCTGACCGGGCGTGTCGGCGTCGAAGATGTCCTCGACCTGGTCTTCGCCGACTTCTGCATCGGCAAGTAGCCGGCCTATATCCCCCTGCATGACTGGGACCCTGAGCTACGACGTCGTCGTGGTCGGCGGCGGCCACGCCGGCTGCGAGGCGGCAGCGGCCGCTGCGCGCTGCGGCGCGCGCACGTTGCTGCTGACGCATCGCCTGGACACCATCGGGGAGATGTCCTGCAACCCCGCCATCGGCGGGATCGGCAAGGGCCACCTGGTCCGCGAGATCGACGCGCTGGATGGCCTGATGGCACGGGCCGCGGATGCGGCGGCCATTCATGTCAAGCTGCTCAACCGCAGCAAGGGCCCGGCCGTGCGTGGCCCCCGGGCCCAGGCCGACCGCAGGCTCTATCGGGCGGCCATGCAGGGGCTGCTGGCCGCGACGCGCAACCTCGACCTGCTTGCGGATGCCGCGGAGGACCTGGACCGCGACGCGACCGGGCGGATCGCCGCCGTGCTCACGGCCGGCGGGCGGCGCGTCCGCTGCGGCGCCGTGGTGATCACGACCGGCACCTTCCTGCGCGGCGAAATCCACCTGGGAGACCAGCGCATCCCGGCGGGACGGCACGGCGACGCTCCCTCCGTCGGGCTGGCCCGGGCGCTGGAGCGGTTCGACCTGCCCCTCGCGCGGCTGAAGACAGGCACGCCGCCCCGTCTCGACGGGCGCAGCATCGACTGGGACGCGGTGGATTCGCAGCCCGGCGATTCGCCGCCTGAACCCCTCTCCTGGCTGACGGACCGCATCACCAATCCGCAGGTTGCCTGCGGCATCACCTGGACCACGCCGGCGACCCATGCGCTGATCCGCGGCAATCTGCACCGCACCGCCGTCTATGGCGGCCGCATCCAGGGCGTCGGCCCGCGCTACTGCCCATCCATCGAGGACAAGGTCGTCCGCTTCGCGGACCGGGATCGCCACCAGGTGTTCCTCGAGCCGGAGGGGCTGGACGACGACACCGTGTATCCGAACGGCATTTCCACCAGCCTGCCGGCCGACCTGCAGGCGGAGATGATCGCGTCGATCCCGGGGCTGCAGCACGCGCGGATTCTTCGGCCGGGCTACGCGATCGAATACGATCATGTGGACCCGCGCGCGCTCCACCCCACGCTCGAGACCCGCGCCATCGAGGGACTGTTCCTGGCCGGGCAGATCAACGGCACGACCGGATACGAGGAAGCGGCCGCGCAGGGGCTGATGGCCGGGCTCAATGCGGCGATGCGCGCGGCCGGCACCAGGCCCGACCGGGTTCTCGGCCGGGCCGAGGCCTATATCGGCGTGCTGATTGACGACCTCGTCCTGCACGGGGTGTCGGAGCCGTACCGGATGCTCACCGCCCGGGCCGAGCACCGGCTGAGCCTGCGCGCCGACAATGCCGGGCTGCGGCTGACCGGCCGCGGCATCGCCTGGGGCTGCGTCGGCGAAGAGCGCGCACGCCGCCATGCTGCCTTTGCCGCCGCTGTGGCCGACGCGATCGCCCGTGCCGGCCGGGACGACGCAACGACCAGCGCCATCGCCGCGGCCGGCCTGCCGGTGCGGCAGGACGGCCGGCGGCGCACGCCGCTGGACCTGCTCGCGCTGCCGGAGATCGGGCTGCCGGGGGCGGCGCGTGTCTTCCCCTGGCTGGCCGCCCTTCCGCCCGACGTCGCCACGCAGCTTGAAGCGGAGGCGCTCTACGCCCCCTACCTCCGCCGTCAGGAGTCCGAGCGCCGCCTGATCGAGCGAGAGGAGCGGCTTGCGATCCCGGCGGGCACCGATTTCGCCGCTGTCCCCGGCCTCTCGCGGGAGATGCAGCAGCGGCTCGCCGGCGCACGCCCTGCGACACTGGGCAGTGCCGGGCGTGTCCCCGGCATCACCCCGGCCGCCATCGCGGCGCTGGCCGTCCACCTCCGCCGCGCATCGGCAGGCTGAGGTGTTTCACGTGAAACCGAGTGTGGACGAGCGGCGGCTGCCACTCCCGCCCGATCCCCCTCTCCTGCCGGAGGCCGCTGCGCGGCTGGACGACTTCCTGGATCTGCTGCTGCGCTGGAACAGCCGGATCAATCTCGTCGCCGATCGGGACGCCGAAGCGATCCGTACGCGGCACATCGCCGATTCCCTCCAGCTCCTGCCACTGTTGCCGCCCGGCGACGGTCCGATGGCCGATCTCGGCAGCGGTGCGGGCTTTCCCGGTCTCATCCTCGCCATCGCGACCGGCCGCCCGACGCACCTGATCGAAGCGGATCGCCGCAAGGCCGCCTTCCTGACGGAGGCCGCAGGCCGCCTCGGCCTCGCGCAGGTCCAGGTGCATCCGCTTCGGATCGAGGCTGTGCGCCTGCCGCCCGTCTCGGTCGTCACCGCGCGGGCCCTGGCGCCCCTTGCTGAGTTGCTGGCGCACGCCGCACGGCTGCTCGCGCCCGGCGGGGTTGCCGTCTTTCCGAAGGGCCGGACCGCGGAGGCCGAGTTGACCGCCGCCCTCGCGCACTGGACAGTGCAGGTCGAACGGTTCGCCAGCCGGACCGACCCCACTGCCACCATCCTCCGTCTGAGCGATATCCGACGTGCCGGCACGGACGCCTGACCGCGCAGCACCGCGGATCCTTGCCTTCGCCAACCAGAAGGGCGGCGTCGGGAAGACCACGACCGCGATCAACCTGGCCACCGCGCTTGCCGTGGATCACCAGGTCCTGTTGCTTGACCTGGATCCACAGGGCAACGCCTCCACCGGGCTCGGCGTCGCCCGCAGCGACCGGGCGGCCGGAAGCTACGCGTTGCTGGTGGAGAACCGTCCGCTCTCCGAGTTGATCCGGCCGACGGGAGTCAGGAACCTGTCCATCCTGCCGGCCGATCCCGATCTCGCCGGGGCCGAGGTCGAACTGGTCGGCATGGACTCGCGGGAGCGCCGCCTGGCTCTGGCGCTCGAGGTCGGCGCCGCGGCGTTGGCCGGCTTCGACTATGTCTTCCTGGACTGCCCACCTTCGCTCGGCCTGATCACGCTGAACGCGCTGGTCGCGGCGGACGGCGTGATCGTGCCCCTGCAGACCGAGTTCTTCGCGCTGGAAGGCATCAGCCAGATCACCCGGACTATCGACCGCGTCCGCCGCGCCTTGAACCCCCGCCTGGCATTGGACGGCATCGTGCTGACCATGGCCGACCGACGGAACAACCTCTCTGAACTGGTCGCCAGCGACGTGCGCAGCTTCTTCAAGGACAAGGTGTTCGAGACCGTGATCCCGCGCAACGTGCGTGTCAGCGAGGCGCCTTCCCACGGGCTGCCCGTCCTGCTCTACGATTTCCGCTCGCCCGGCGCGCAGGCCTATGTCCGGCTCGCGGCGGAATTCCTGAAAAGGGAGCGCGCAAGGGCGCGCACGCCATGAGCAGCACCAGCCGCAAGCCCCCGACCTCCCGCCTTGGCCGCGGCCTGTCGGCCCTGATCCCGGATGCGCCCGCCACCCCGGACGCCGCCACCCTTCGCACACTGCCCGTCGAGGCGCTGGAGCCCGGCCCGTTCCAGCCGCGCGGCGGCATGGATAGGGCAAGTCTGGAGGAACTGGCGGAGTCGATCCGCGCGCATGGCATCCTGCAGCCCATCCTGGCCAGGCCGAAACCCGGCAGCCCCGGCAGCTACGAGATCGTCGGTGGCGAGCGCCGCTGGCGCGCTGCCCAGGCGGCGCAACTGCACGAGGTGCCGGTCGTCGTCCGCGACCTCGGCGACCAGGAGGCCATGGCGGCAGGCCTGGTCGAGAACCTGCAACGCCAGGACCTCAACGCGATGGAGGAGGCCGAGGGGTACCGCCGCCTCCTCGAGGAGTTCGGCCTGACGCAGGAAGGCCTCGGCCAGGCGGTCGGGAAAAGCCGCAGCCACGTCGCCAACACGCTCCGCCTGCTCACCCTGCCGGCGGAGGTGCGCGACATGGTGCGTGGCGGCACCCTGTCCGCTGGCCATGCACGCACCCTGGTGGGCGCTGCGGATCCCGGGCGCCTGGCTGCGCTGATCGTCGCCCGCGGGCTGAACGTGCGACAGGCCGAGGCGCTGGCCGCCGCCCAGGCCCGGCCGAAGCCAGGGCCATCGGCCCGCACTGACCGCGACCCGGAGGCCGCGGCCCTGGAACGCGACCTGACCGAACGGCTCGGCCTGCGCGTGTCGGTGAAGCATCAGGGCAAGGGCGGCGAGGTCGTCATCCGCTACCGCGACCTCGACCAGCTCGACGGCCTGGTCCGGCTGCTGTCCGGCGGCTGAGCCCGACCGCCAGAACGCCTCGGCCTATCGCCGGGCCTGCCGCGCCACCGCCGCCAGGGCGGCACGGGCGATGATGACATCGGCGTCCCGGAACGCCGTGGTCTTGGTGCGCTTCTCCGCTTCGAGCAGCGCCGTCCCGGCCGCCTCGAGCGCCGCCGGCGACCACAGCCGCAGCGCACGCTCGAAGGCCGCCTTGTGGCGGAAGAAGACCGGTGGCCGAAGCACCGAGGCATCGCCGCCGGCCACCGCCGCCTCGTGCAGGCGCTGGACATGCCGCAGGGCGGCGCGCAGCACGGCGACGGGGCTTGCGCCCTCCGCGAAGGCCGCCGCCAGCGCCCGGTCTGCGGTTGCGCCATCCCCCGCCGTCGCCGCCATCAGCGCCTCGTCCAGGTCGAGCGCCGCGCCCTCCGCCCCGCAGGCCAGCACGGCCTCCTCGTCGACGCGCCCGCCCGCGCCGACATACAGCGCCAGCTTCTCCACCTCCCGCCGCGTCTGCATCCGGTCCTCGCCCAGACGCCCGGCCAGCCAGGACAGCGCCGCGGGGTCGGCCTGGACGCCTTCCTCCCTCAGCATCCGCCCGAGCGTCGCAGCCAGTTCCTCACCGCGCTCGCGGTAGCAGGCGATCACCGCCACCCCGGTCTCGGCCTCGGCCAGCACGCGCAGCTTGGACCGCGTCGTCAGCTCCCCGCCCTCCAGCACCAGCAGCGCTTCGCCCGGGGTTGCCAGCGCGTCCTTGAGCGGCCCGGCATGGGCATCGGTCGCTTCACGCAGACGCACGACGCGTCGCCCGCCGGTCATGGCGAGCGCGGCCACCTCGCCGGCGAGCACCCCCGCACGGGCCGCCTCTTCGCGGCTCAGCTCGGCCAGGCGGAAGGGATCGTCCATCTGCCCGCCGAGCACGGTGCGCACCAGCGCCTCCGCGCGTTCGCGCACCAGCCCGGCATCGTCGCCATGCAGCAGTACGGCACGGAACCCGGCGGGATCCGCCAGCACGCCCGGGGCCCGCCGCGCGTCGATCTTCGCCATGACGAGCCCGGCTCAGCCGCCGTTGCGCGGGAGCGTCACCGCCAGGTGCCCGGCGATCCGAACCCGGTGCCGATGCCGCCATCCGTGCCGCCCGTGCCCGGCAGCGGGATGGCCGGCCCGCCCGGGCCCGGCGGCTGCCGCAGCTCGGGCAGGGACGGCGGCGGCTGCACGGGCGCGATCGCCTGCGC
>NZ_JAPSMD010000101.1 GCF_027856955.1 Falsiroseomonas oryzae
GCTGCGGCTGGATGCCGTGCTGGCGGGCCAGTCGCCCGCCGACAAGATCGCCGCGGTGCGCGAGGAGGCGGAGGCCGCGCCGACCGCGATGGTGGGCGACGGCGTGAATGACGCGCCGGCGCTGGCGGCGGCCGATGTCGGCATCGCCATGGGCGCGCATGGCACGGCGGCGGCGGCGGAGGCGGGCGACGTCGTGCTACTGGTGGACCGCGTGGACCGCGTGGCGGAGGCGATCGCCATCGCGCGCCGCGCACGCCGCGTGGCCCTGCAGGCGATCGCGCTCGGCATGGGTCTCTCGGGGATCGCCATGGTGGTGGCGGCGCTGGGCTACCTGCCGCCGCTGGCCGGCGCGGTGCTGCAGGAGGCGATCGACGTCCTGGCCATCCTCTTCGCCCTGACGGCGCTGCGCCCAGGCGCCGACGAGGCCGCGCCGGCCGTGTTGCCTGCGGAGAGCGGCTTCACGGAGCGCCACGCGGAGCATGCCGGCCTGCGCCAGCTGGCCGAGGCGCTGCGCGAGGGGGCGGAGGCGATCGGCCCGACGCCCGCGGCGCTGCCCGCGCTGGCCGATGTGGAGCGCCGGCTGCGCGCCGAGCTGGTGCCGCACCAGCAGGAGGAGGAGCGCGCGCTCTACCCCGCCGCGGCGCAGCGGCTGGGCGGGCAGGACCCGCTGGCGCCGCTGGTACGCATGCACACCGAGATCGAGGGCCTGGCCGAGCGGATCGGCGTGCTGCTGCGGCTGGCCGGGGAGGGCGGGGAATGGGGCGCGCTCGGCCCCGAGCTGCGCCGGACGCTGTTCGGACTGGAGGCGCTGCTGCGCCTGCACCTGGCGGCGGAGGAGGAGATGCTGGCCGGGCTGGGCGGGGAGGGGACGCCGGCGGGGCGGCGGTGAGGGCCGGCCGGTCGGCGTCTGGGCGCTCGCACGCGCCCCAACCCCGACCCTCCCCCGCGCGCGGGGGAGGGAGAAGGCGGGCGCCGAGCGGTCCTCAGCCGGGGATCGCGGCCTCGATGCCCTGGTAGAAGTAGTTCTGCGCGCGGATCTGGTCGTCCGTCAGGCGCTGGCCGGCGGCGATGACCTGCGTGCCGTCCTGGCGCACGATCGGGCCGTCGAAGGGATGCAGGCGGCCGGATGCGATGGCGTCGCGGACGCGCTCGGCCTCGCTCACCTCCTCCGGCGTCATGTTGGTGAAGGGCGCCATGCGGAACATGCCGCTGCCCAGGCCGCCCCAGGTATCGGTCGGGCGCCAGTTGCCGGCGATCACCGCCTGCGCGCGCTCGGCGTAGTAGTCACCCCAGTTGTTGACGCTGCTGGTCAGGTGGGCGCGGGGCGCGAAGCGTGTCATGTCGCTGGCCTGGCCGAAGCCGAAGATGCCGCGCTGCTCCGCCAGTTGCAGCGGCGCGGGGCCGTCGGTGTGGCTGCACAGCACGTCGCAGCCCTGGTCGATCAGCGCGCGCGCCGCATCGGCCTCGCGGGCCGGGTTGGACCAGGCGTTCACCCACACGACGCGCACCTTCATGGACGGGTCCACGGACCAGGCGCCGCGCATCACGGTGTTGATGGCGTGGATGACCTCCGGCACCGGGAAGGTGGCGACGTAGCCGATGGTCTTGCTGCGCGACTTGCGGGCGGCGATCACGCCCTGGATGTAGCGGCCCTCGTAGAAGCGGGCGTTGTAGATTGCCATGTTGGGCAGCGTGGTCGGGCCCGTGGCGTTCTCGAAGAACACCTGCGGGTGCTGCGGCGCCAGGCGCTGCGTCGGCGCGAAATAGGAGAAGCTGGTGGTGAAGATCAGCCGGTGGCCGGTGCGGACCAGCTGCGTGACCACGCGGTCGAAATCGGGCGGGGCCACGGATTCCACGGTGGTGGCGTTGACGCGGTCGCCCAGCACCTCGGCCATGCGGCGGCGGCCCTGGTCGTGCATGTGCGACCAGCCGAAATCGCCGACCGGGCCGATCAGGACGACGCCGACGTTCAGGCGCTGCTGCGCCTCCGCGGTGCGGCCGAGCGTCGTGGCGCCGGCAAGCGCGCCGGCCGTGCCGAGCAGGTGGCGACGGGTGAGGGTCATGGGCGGGGCTCCTTCGAAGGGGGCTGCGTGGCGCGCGTGTTAAGCGAATTTCATGCCGGCGACTACCGGTCCGGGACGAAGGGCAGGCCGAGACCGGCCGGGCCGGCGGTGCCCCCGCGGCGCAGCCGCATGATCAGCACCAGCACGACGATGGTGATGAGATAGGGCAGGGCAGACATCAGCTGCGGCGGCACGCGGAAGCCGGCGCCCTGCGCATGCAGCTGCAGGATGGTGATGCCGCCGAAGAGATAGGCACCGAGCGCCGCGCGCCAGGGCAGCCAGCTGGCGAAGACCACGATGGCCAGCGCGATCCAGCCCCGCCCGGCCGTCATGCCGCTGGTCCAGAAGGGGGTGAGCACGAGGGAGAGATAGGCGCCGGCCAGCCCTGCGCAGGCGCCGCCGAACAGGATGGCCAGGAAGCGGATGCGCAGCACCGGGTAGCCCAGCGCATGGGCGGAGGCTGCGCTCTCGCCGCAGGCGCGCAGGACCAGCCCGGCCTTGCTGCGCGTCAGGAACCAGGCGACGCCCGCGGTCAGCGCGAAGGAGGCATAGACGAAGGGATCCTGGTTGAAGAGCAGCGGGCCGAGGAAGGGGATGTCGGCCAGGACCGGGATCTCCAGCTTGCCGATCCCGGCGCGCTGCGCGCCGACATGCGCGGCGCCCACCACGCCCGAGAGACCGATGCCGAAGATCGTCAGCGCCAGCCCGGCCGCCACCTGGTTGGCCGCGAGGCCGAGCGTCAGCGCCGCGAACAGCGCGGCCATCGCCATGCCCGCCAGGATGGCGGCGATGACGCCGAGCGCGCCCGACCCGGTGGCGATGGCCGCTACGATGCCGCAGGCCGCGCCCATGATCATCATCCCCTCGACACCGAGGTTCAGCACGCCCGACTTCTCCACCACCAGCTCCCCGATCGCGGCGATCAGCAGCGGGGTGGAGGCGGTGATGACCGTCAGGAGGATGGCTTCCAGCAGCGTCATGCGTGCGCGCCCCTCACCAGCCTCGGCCGGTAGAGCAGCAGCGTGTCGCAGGCCAGCACGTAGAACAGCAGCAGGCCCTGGAACACGCGCGTCACGTCCAGCGGCAGGCGGAGCATGATCTGGGCGTTCTCCGCGCCGATGAAGGTCACGGCCAGGAACACGCCGGCGACCAGGCAGCCCACCGGGTTCAGCCGGCCCAGGAAGGCGACGATGATGGCGGTGAACCCGTAGCCCGGCGAGATGCCGGGCTGCAGCATGCGCACGGTGCCCGCGGCTTCCAGGATGCCCGCCAGCCCCGCCAGCGCGCCGGAGATGGCGAAGACCGTCCAGGTGAGCTTCTTCTCGTCGAAGCCGGCGAAGCGCGCGGCGCGCGGTGCCTCCCCGACCAGGCGGATCTCGAAGCCCTTCAGCGTGCGGCCGACCAGCACGGCCAGCAGCGCCACGACCAGCAGGGCGATCGGCGTGCCGATGTTGAGCCGCCCGCCCTCCAGCAGCAGCGGCACCACCGCCTCCGGCTCGAAGGTGACGGTGACCGGCATGTTGAAGCCCTGCGGATCGCGCCAGGGGCCGCGCACCAGCCAGTCCAGCAGCAGCTCCGCCACATAGACCAGCATGAGCGAGGTGAGGATCTCGTTGGCGCCGAAGCGCGTCTTCAGCAGCGCCGGGATCAGCGCGAAGAGCGCGCCGCCCAGCGCCCCGCAGGCCAGCATGGCGGGCAGCAGCCAGGGACCGTCCGGCGCGCCATGCGTAGCCAGCGCCAACCAGCCTCCGGCCATGGCGCCCACCAGGAACTGCCCCTCCGCCCCGATGTTCCAGTTGTTCGACCGGTAGCAGAGCGCGAGCCCGACCGAGATCAGCACGAGCGGCGTCGCCTTCACCGCGACTTCCTGCAGCCCCCAGGAATCCGACAGCGGCGCGATGAAGTACACATGCAGCGCGTTCAGCGGGTCCTGGCCCATCGCGGCGAAGATCACGAAGGCCGAGGCCAGCGTGAGCGTCACGGCCAGCAGCGGGGAGCCGAGCCTGAGCGCCAGCGGGGTCTCGCTCCGTCTTTCCAGCACCAGCCGCATCACGCTGCCTCCGGCGCGTCGGCCGGGAAGCCGGAGCCGCCCATCAGCAGGCCGAGCGTTTCGCGCGTCAGACCGGACACCGGCAGCGGCGCGGAAAGCCGGCCGTGGAACATCACTGCGATGCGGTCGGCGATCTCCAGCAACTCGTCCAGGTCCTGGCTGATCGCCAGCACGCCGGAGCCTTCCGCCGCCAGGTCGAGCAGCGCCTGGCGGATGCGCCGCGCCGCGCCGGCATCGACGCCCCAGGTGGGCTGCGCCACCACCAGCACCATCGGGCGGCGCAGGATCTCCCGCCCGACGGTGAATTTCTGCAGGTTGCCGCCGGACAGCGCGCGCGCCTCCGGGTCGCGGGTGCCCTTGCGCAGGTCGAAGGTGCGCGTCACCTCGTCCACGAAGCCGAGCAACTGCCCGCGTCGCACCAGGCCGCCGGCGACGAAGCCGCCCGCGGCATGGCCCGACAGAAGCGCGTTCTCGCTCAGCGGGAAGCGCGGCGCCGCGGCATGGCCCAGCCGTTCCTCCGGCACGAAGGCGGCGCCGAGGCGGCGGCGGGCGTTGATCCCCTCACGGCCGACCGGCCGGCGGTCCAGCAACACCGCTTCCGCGCGCGGGGCCAGCCGCTCGCCGGAGAGCGCGGCGAAGAGCTCGTCCTGTCCGTTGCCGGCGACGCCCGCGATGCCCAACACCTCCCCGCCATGCAGCGAGAGGGAGACGTCGCGCAGCGCCACGCCATGAGCCTCGGCCGGCGGCAGCGACAGGCTGGCGACGGCCAGCCGCACCGGGCCCTGCGGCGCGGCCGCCTCATGCGTCACGCCGAGCACGGTACTGCCGACCATCATGCGCGCGAGACTGGCGGCGCTTTCGGCGCGCGGGTCGCAGCGCGCCACGACCTTGCCGTGGCGGAGGATGGTCGCGGCCTCGCAGATGCGGCGCACCTCCTCGAGCTTGTGGGAGATGTAGAGCACCGCGCGGCCCTCGGCGCGGATGCGGTCGAGCGTGGCGAAGAGGCCCTCGGCCTCCTGCGGCGTCAGCACGGAGGTCGGCTCGTCCAGGATGAGCAGCTGCGGGTCCTGCATCAGGCAGCGGACGATCTCGATCCGCTGCCGTTCCCCCACGGAGAGCTGCCAGACCTCCCGCCCCGGTTCCAGCGGCAGGCCATAGGCACGGGAGACCTCGGCCAGCCGGGCCGCGATGCGGGGCAGTGGCTCGTCGCCGTCCAGGGCGAGGGCGACGTTCTCCGCCACCGTCATCGCCTCGAACAGCGAGAAGTGCTGGAAGACCATGCCGATCCCCCGCCGGCGGGCCGCGCGGGGGCCGTCCAGCACCACCTTCTCGCCGCGCCACAGGATGCGCCCGGCATCGGGCTGCAGCAGCCCGTAGAGCATCTTGACCAGGGTGGACTTGCCCGCGCCATTCTCGCCGAGCAGCGCGTGGACCTCGCCCGCCTCGACGGTCAGATCGACGTGGTCGTTGGCGACAAGCGCGCCGAAGCGCTTGACGACCTGCTGCGTCTGGATGAGGGGGGCGGGCATCGGCCGCGTGCTTAGCGATGCGGGCGCGGCTTGGGAAGCGGCGTGACAGGGCTGTCATGTTGGAAACGGCGAAGCTGTGGGCCCGGGGCCTCAGGCGCGACGTGCATGCCGTGTGGCTCGCCGCGCGGCATCCCGGCACGCCCTGGCACGCGAAGGCGCTGGCGCTGGCGGTCGCGGCCTACGCTCTCTCGCCGATCGACCTGATCCCGGACTTCATCCCGGTGCTGGGCTACCTGGACGACCTGATCCTCGTGCCGCTCGGCATCCTGGCGGTGCGGCGGCTGATCCCGCCGGCCGTGCTGGCGGAATGCCGCGCCGCGGCGGAGGCAGCGGGCCAGCGTCCGCGCAGCCTTGCCGGCGCCTGGGCGGTCGTCGCGCTCTGGCTGGCGGCGGCGGGAGTCCTGCTGTCGTGGTTCTGGCCCTCGGCGCCGGCTTGAAGGCCGCCGCGGCGCGGGGGCTCCGCCGGGTCAGAACAGCAGGTCCGGCAGCCACGTGGCGAGGGTCGGGAAGGCCATCACCAGCGCCAGGCCGATGACCTGCAGGATCACGAAGGGCGTGACGCCGCGATAGACGTCCGCCGAGCCCACGCCGGGCGGCAGCACGCCCTGGATGTAGAACAGCGTCGGCCCCAATGGCGGCGTGAGGAAGCTGGTCTGCAGGTTCATCGCGATCAGCACGCCGAGCCAGATCGGGTCGATGTCCATCTGCAGCAGCACGGGCCCGACGATCGGCACCACGATGATGACGATCTCCACGAAGTCCAGCGGGAAGCCGAGCACGAAGATCACCAGCATCACCACCGCCAGCGCGCCCCACTTGCCGCCGGGTACCTGCTCGAGGAAGGCGCGGATCATCTCGTCGCCGCCGAGGCCGCGGAAAACCAGGCTGAACAGCGTGGCGCCGATGAGCGTGGCGAAGATCATCGCCGTGACGGTCATGGTGGAGTGGGAAACGGCGCCGAGCATGCCGCCGCCGAAGGCGCGCCGCAGCGAGACGAGAATGCCCCAGCCCAGGCCGAGCGCCATGACCGTGGCCGTCCAGCTGGCCGCGCGGTCCATGAAGGGCGCTTCCTGCCGGCCGATGCGCAGGTCGAACAGGCTGCCGAGCACCACCATGCCGAGGGCGCAGAGGGCGGCGACATAGATCGGCCAGGGCCGGTCCGGCCGGATCCGTAGGCCCGCCAGCAGCGTGGCGCCGACCGCGCCGACCGAGGCGGCCTCCGTCGGCGTCGCGATACCCGCGAGGATGGAGCCGAGCACTGCCACGATCAGCACGATCGGCGGCACCAGCGCGCGCGCCAGCTGAGCGCCGGAGACGTCGCCGCGCTCGCTCTTCGGGATGGGCGGCCCGACCTCGGGCTTCAGCCAGCAGATGACGACCTGGTAGAGGATGTAGAGGCCAGCCAGGAGCAGCCCGGGGACCATGGAGCCCGCGAAGAGCTGGCCGACCGAGATGGTCTCGATCGAGAACTTGCCCTGCGCGAGCTGCGCCTGCTGATAGGCTGCGGCCAGCACCTCCCCCAGGATGACCATGACGGTGGAGGGCGGGATGATCTGGCCGAGCGTGCCGGCCGCGCAGATCGTGCCGGTGGCGAAGGCGGGGTCGTAGCGGCGCTTCATCATCGCCGGCAGCGCGATGAGCCCCATCGTCACGACGGTGGCGCCGACGATGCCGGTGGAGGCCGCGAGCAGCGCGCCGACCAGCGTGACGGAGACGGCGAGGCCCCCGCGCAGCGTGCCGAACAGCCGGCCCATCGCTTCCAGCAGATCGGGGGCGATCTTCGACTTCTCCAGCATCATGCCCATGAAGACGAAGAGCGGGATGGCGATCAGCACCTCACTGGTCATGGTGCCGAACAGGCGCTGGGCGAGGGCGCCGAACAGGAAGGGATCGAAGGCGCCGAAGAGGATGCCGAGGCCGCCGAACACGATGGCGCAGCCCGTCAGGATGAACACCACCGGCACGCCGACCATGATCAGCGTGCACAGCGCGACCAGCATCATCAGGTCGAGGGCGGCCCCGATGTTCGTCATCGGCCTGCGCGTCCCTCGGCGACCGGACGCGGGCTCATGCTTCCCCCGTCGTCTGCCGGTGCGGGAAGACGGTCTCGGCCGCGCCGGCGATCACCGCCACGGCGCGGATCACGACCGACAGCGCCTGGATGGCCAGCAGCCCCGCCATCACCAGGATCAGCGCCTTGAGGTAGGGCTGCAGCGGCAAGCCGCCGTACTGCATCGGCCCCTCGCCCAGCCGGAAGGACACGCTGACATAGCCCCAGCTGGCCCAGACCAGCAGCCAGCAGAAGGGCAGCACCGCGACCAGCACGCCGACCAGGTCCACCCAGGCCTTCGTGCGCTCGGACCAGTTGGCGTAAAAGAAGTCCACGCGCACATGCTGGTCCAGCAGATAGGCGTAGCCGATCGCCAGCATGAACAGGAAGGCGTGCAGATACGTCACGCTCTCCTGCATCCAGACAAAGGAGCTGCCATAGGCGTAGCGCAGCACCACCACGACGAACTGCGTCAGCACCAGCAGCACGGCCAGCCACCGTGCCGACAGGCCGATGGCGCGGTTCAGCGCATCGGCCCCGTCCGCCAGGCGCAGCAGCAGGCGCAAGCGGCCTACTGCCCCCAGTTGATCGGCAGCGCGCGGGCCGCGTAGTTGCCCGCGTAGGATTGCAGCATGTAGGCCTGGCTGCGGTTGCGGAACACTGCGTAGCTGTCGGCGATGCGCTTCACCATCGGGTCCTGGTGGTTGCGGTACTCCGCCAGCATCTGCCCGGCCGAGTTGCCGAAGGCGACGAGCAGATCGCGCGGCGCCTCCCGTGGGGTCACGCCGTGGCGGCTGACCAGCTCGGCGAGCGCCACCGGGTGGCGCGCGTCGTATTCGGTGGTGATCTCCTCCGCCACCGACTGGCAGGCGAAGCGGACCGCGTTCTTCAGGTCGTCGGGCAGCGCGTTCCAGCGGCCGAGGTTGATGCCGATCTCCTCCGCGCTGGACGGCTCCTGCACGCCGGGGAAGTAGTAGTTCTTCGCCACCTGGTGCAGGCCGAGCGGCGCGTCGCTGAAGGGACCGAGGAACTCGGCGGCGTCGATCGTGCCGGACTGCAGCGCGGCGAAGATCTCGCCGGCCGGCAGCGTGACGACGGAGGCGCCGGCGCGGCGGAACATCTCGCCGCCGAGACCGGCGGTGCGGAAGCGCAGGCCGCGGAAATCGTCGATGGAGCGGATCTCGCGGCGGAACCAGCCGAGCCACTGCGGGCCGCTGTCGCCGGTGTTGAAGGGCTTCACGCCGAAGCGGGCGTAGATCTCGTCGTACAGCGCCTGGCCGCCGCCGTGCATCATCCAGGCCTGCCGTTCATAGACGGTCATGCCGAAGGGGAAGCTGCCGAAGAAGCCGATGCCCGGACTCTTGGAGATCCAGAAGGAGGGCACGCCGTGGTAGAGGTCCGCCGTGCCGGCCGCCACGGCATCGAAGGCGCCGGGGGCGGGCACCACCTCGCCGGCAGCGAAGAGGCGGACATTGATGCGCCCGGCCGTCACTGCGCCGATGCGGTCCGCCACCTTCTGCGCCGCGACGCCGGGGCCGGGCAGGTTGCGCGGCCATAGCGTGACCATCCGCCACTCGATCCGGCCCTGCGACAGCGCCGGCGTGGCCAAGCCCGCCGCCGCGGCTACGCCGCCTGCCGCGAGGATCCCACGACGATTCATCTGCGACATCTCCCGTTCCTGTGCCGACCCTGCGCCCTGGCCGCCTGCGCGGCGGGCATGCTGAACCGTCATTCCTGCACCGCATCTGCGGGCCCGGCAAGCGTCGGAAGGCGCGGCCCGGAGCGGAACGGCGCTCCGGGGGGGCATCTGCCAGCCCGGCGTGTTGCGGCCGCGACCGCTGCCGGGACGCGCGGGCGGGACGCGGCCCGCCCGCTGGGGCTTCAGAGGAGGTCGGAGGCGTCGAGCAGGTTCGTGCCGCGGACCAGCAGCTCGAACTCGGCCTCCGCGTCGGCATCGGTGTTCGCCAGCACCCGCACGCTGGTCGCGTCCACCGCCTCGATCCGCAGGAAGCCCGGGGTGAAGGCGGCAAAGGGCTCGCTCGTGAAGGCGAAGTCCTGGATGCCAGCCAGCAGCCGGTTCGCATCGAAGGCCAGCAGCAGCTTGTCCTCGCCGCGGACGAAATCGGTGATCTCGTCGCGCGCGCCGGGGGCGCTTTCCGCCTCGGCGTCGAAGCGGAAGACGTCATTGCCGGCGCCGCCGGTCAGCACGTCCTCGCGCCGTCCGCCGACCAGGGTGTCCGCACCCATGCCGCCTTCGAGGCTGTCGAGGCCGAGACCGCCGATCAGCAGGTCATCGCCGCCCTCGCCGCGCAGCGTGTCGCTGCTGGCCGCGCCGTCCAGGGTGTTGCCCTGCTGGTTGCCGACCAGCAGGTTGGCCTTCGCATTGCCGGTGCCGGAGGTGGCGCCATCCTGCAGGACCAGCACCTCGATCTCGGTCGGCAGGGTGTAGCTGGCGATGCTGCTGAACACCGTGTCGCCGATGCCGGCGCCGCTCTCGAGCACCACGTCGCCAGCCGAGTCGACGAAATACGCATCGGCCGAGAGGCCGCCGGCCATGCTGTCGTCGCCGGTGCCGCCGTCCAGCGTGTCGGCTCCGAGGCCGCCGGTCAGGGTGTCGTTCGCTGCGCCGCCCTTCAGCACGTCGTTGCCCGCGCCGCCGTCGATGGTGTCGGCGCCGGTCCCGCCGTCGAGGTCGTCGCTGCCCGCGCCGCCATCGATGCTGTCCTGGCCGGCGAGACCGGCCACCAGGTCGTCGCGCGCCCCGCCGAGGATGACATCGTCGCCCGCCGTGCCGTCGATGGTGTCCAGGCCCGCGGTGCCGGGGAGCGTCTCGCCGTCCAGCACCGTGCTGGTTCGGATGTCCACGTTCTGGATGCGGGTGTCCTGCGCCGCCGGGGTGTCCGCGATGGCGAAGGCGGTCTGCGGCGTGGCGTGGTTGGCCTGGAGGAAGGTCTTGAAGGCCTGCTGCTCGCCGAGGACGGGCGGATACAGCGCCAGCGTCGCGGCGTCGGCGAAGTCGGCCCCCTCCGGCACGATCGCGCTGAGCGTGCCGTCGGCGAGCAGGTAGCGGAAGTTCTCGCCGTTGGCGCGCATCGGGTAGCCGTCGCCGCCATTGGCGAGGAAGTTCAGCGTGACCAGGCGGATCAGCGCGGGCGCATCGCCCGAGATGGCGCCGTTCTCGATGACCCGCGCGACGACCGTGCCCTCCGCGTCGATCAGCGCGACGTCGCGGATGGTGGCGCTGGTGCCGGCCGCATTCGGG
Source organism: Falsiroseomonas oryzae (assembly GCF_027856955.1). Lineage (GTDB taxonomy): Bacteria > Pseudomonadota > Alphaproteobacteria > Acetobacterales > Acetobacteraceae > Falsiroseomonas > Falsiroseomonas oryzae. The sequence goes on from NZ_JAPSMD010000101.1 coordinate 10,955, forward strand.
TCGAAGGAGATGCTGACCCCGCCAAGCTGCGGGAAACGGCCCTGGTTGCCGAGCACGGTCAGGCCGTGCTCGATGATGTTCTTCAGGCCCTGCGGCGTGGTGTCGAACACCATCAACTTGTTGTCGAAGCGCAGCGCGTTCTCGATGTCGAGGGTCGAGATGGCGCCGGCAGGCTTGCCCGCTTCGGGGTTCGCGATCGGCGGGATCTTCTCGCCGGTCGCGACCACGGTGGAACCGATCTGCGCGCGGATGCCGCCGCCGTTCTTCAGCGAGGCCACGAAGCTGCCGTCGCCGAGCGCCGCCTCCGCCGCGACCTTGTTGGCATCCGCGGTGACGTTGCCGAAGTTGGTCTCCTGGTTGCGGACGATGCTGCGCTCGCCTTCCAGGTAGACGTTCGTGTAGCCCCAGATCTCGCCATCCTTCGCGTTGATCACGGCCTGCACGGCTTCCGTGATGTCGGCGACCTGCTCGCCCTTGGTGCCCCCGGCGAAGGCGGTGGTGGCGAGGTCGGCCTCGGCCACGCCCCATGCTGCGGCGACGTTCGCCGTGGTGGCGGCGTAGGCGCCGTTGATCGCGGGATCGAGGCTGCCGGGGATGATGTTGCCCTGGGCGTCGAACTCCACCACCAGGCGGCCGAGATAGGTGAATTCGTTGTCGGTGTTGACGATCAGCGTGGTGCCGCCGTCGGCGCCGGTCGTCAGGATCGGGTAGGTGTTGGCGAAGTTCGCGGCGTGGCCGGGGAAGGCCACCGGCACGTCGTTCGCGTCGCCGAGCCGCGTGTTGGAGCCGGCCGCGAGTATGATGTCCACGCCCGAGAGCAGCGGCGCCAGCGCCTGTTCGAAGGCGATCTGCTGCAGATGCGCCATCAGGACGATCTTGTCGACGCCCTGGATGCGCAGGTCGTCGATCACCGGCTGGAGCTGCGCGGCCAGCAGCGCCATGTCGTTGGCCTCGCTGCCGTCGCCGGCGAAACCCTTCACCTCTACGCCGCCGGTGGAGCTGATGCTCTCCAGGATCTGCGTGGTGGCGCCGACCAGGCCGACGATCTCGTCGCCGAAGCGCACCACGGCCGAGGGGGCGATGCTGCGTGACTGCGCGGCCAGCGCCGCCGCGGTTTCCAGCCCGCCCTGCCCGACCGTCTCCTGGTAGCGGCTGGCGAGCTCGCCATCGGCCGTGAAGTCCAGGTTCGCCGAAAGGTATGGGAACAGCGCGTCGTCGACGTTGTCACGGAATTCGCGCGTGCCGAGGTCGAATTCGTGGTTGCCGATGGTGGAGGCCTGCACGCCGATCCGGTTGTGGATCTCGATGTCCGCGGCGCCGAGATTGCCGCCCCGGCCATGCACGGCCTGCGCGACCGGGTCGGTGCCGGCGTTCAGGAAGGGCCCCGGGATGTAGTTGTCGCCGCCGGCCAGGATCAGCGTGTTCGCGTACTGGCCGTCGAAGGCATCGACCAGCGCGGCCAGGTTCGGCGCGGTCTGGCTGGCGAGCAGCCCGGCCTCGGCGTCGGCGAAGTGTAGCAGTTGCAGAGTGAAGTTGGCCGCTGGCGTCACCTGGAAGACCGAGATGTTGTTGCTCACCTCGTTGGTGGAGACGAACAGCGCCTCGCCGGTGGGCGAATCGGTGGCGGAGATGAACAGCCCGCCTTCCGGGTTCAGGTCGCCCGGGCGCTGGGCGATGCCGGCATAGCTCACATCGGTCGGATCGGTGACGTCGAAGGCTAGCGTCACATGCGACCGTTCCAGCCCGACGAAGGCGTAGATGCGGCCATCGACCTCGCCGATCTCGATGCCCTCGGGCTCGGGGCCCTTGTTGTCGCTGCGGTCGTCGAAGGTGGCGGTCGCGACGATCTTCGAAGCGATGCGCTCGATCAGGTCGGCGCTGTCGAAGACGATGGCGCCGTTGCTGTCGAGGATCGAGAAGGAGCGCGCGCCGTAGGTCAGGATCTGGTCGATGTCGCCATCGCCGTCGGTGTCGCCGCGCAGGCCCGTTGCGTTGGAGACGACGAGGCGGCCGAGCGCCGCGTTGGCCTTCAGCGCCGCCTCGTTGGGGAAGGCGACGTCGTCGAGGTCGTAGGCCGCATTGCCCAGGCGGATCGTCTCGTCCGGATTGAGGAAGTCGTCGCGGTCGTCGCCCTCGTTCGCGATGACGTAGTAGGTCTGGCCGCCGGCCTCGTAGCTGTCGATCGCATCCGGCATGTAGAGGCCGAGGACCGGGTTGCCGGTGGTCAGGTTGATTCGCGCGGTGGCGCCGGCGCCGTCGCGGTCGCTGAAATCGGCCAGCAGTGTGCTGAAATCCTTGGTGCCGAGCGGCACGATGCCGGTGAAGGTGGCGGTCGCGATGTCCAGCAACCCGACCGCGTTGGCCTCCTGCAGGGTCACCATCGCCCTGGTGCCGTCGGCCGAGATGGCGACGTATTCGGGCTCCACGTCGTCGGAGACGCTGTTGCCGGCGAAGATCCGCACGCCGGCGGCGCGCAGCGCGGCTTCCTGGCCGTCGAAGGCGGTGAAGCCGGCGGTCTGCACGCTGGTCGAGAAGCCGGCAGCAGTGTCGATGGCGATGATTGAGACCGAGCCCTTGCCGCCCGGCGTGCCGTCCGAGAGGTATTCGCCCTCGTTCGCCACCAGCACCTTGGTGCCGTCCGGCGTGAAGGTCAGGCTGTCCGGCAGCGCGCCCACCGTGGCCGAGCCGAGCAGCGCGCCATCGGCGGCGTTCAGGAAGATCACCTGGCCGTTCGCGGCCTTGCTGGCCGCCGGCAGCGCCACGGCGACGATGCCGCCCTTCACGGCGACGCTGGTGACGTCGGTGGTCGCGAATCCATACGGCGCTGCGGTGAAGTTCAGCGTGGCGACCAGCGACGGAGCCGCCGGGTTGCTCAGGTTGATGACCTGCAGCCCACCATTCGAGGTGACGAAAAGGCGGTCCGATCCGGGATCGAAGGCGGCGATCTCGGCGCCCGGCAGATTGAGGGAAGCGACCGGGGTGATGTTGATCGCGTTGGACGGCGTCAGCGTGGAGGACATGTGCGTTCCCTGGCGGATGGCCGGGAAGGAAGCCGCGACGCGGCATGCTGTCCGTCACGGATCGGTAAACGGATCGTTAAGGTTGCATGAAGGTGACGCCCGATGATCCGGCGGGCACGCGCGCGGGTTGTAAAGGCGGCGGTCTGGCTCGCGCCGGTCAGGCCGGAGGCAGCCTCAGCGCGCCGTCCAGGCGGATCGTCTCCCCGTTCAGCAGCGGATTGGCGGCGATTGCGAGGACCATCGCGCCGAACTCCTCCGGCCGGCCGAGCCGCTGCGGGAAGAGCGGCTGCCTGCCCAGGCTCTCCCGGGCCTCGGGCGTCAGCCCGTCCATCAGCGGCGTCTGGAACAGGCCGGGCGCGATGGTGACGACGCGCACGCCGAAGCGGGCCAGCTCGCGCGCGGCCGGCAAGGTCAGCCCGACCACGCCGCCCTTGGAGGCGGAGTAGGCGGCCTGGCCGATCTGACCTTCGTAGGCGGCGATGGAGGCGGTGCTGACCACCAGGCCGCGCTCGCCGCTCGGCAGCGGGTCGTTCGTCGTCATCCGCGCCGCGGCCAGGCGCAGCAGGTTGAAGGTGCCGATCAGGTTCACCCGGATCACGCGCTCGAACAGCGCCAGGTCGTGCGGGCCGTTTTTCCCGGCCACGCGCGCGGCCGGCGCGATGCCGGCGCAGGCGACCGCGACACGCAGCGGCGCCAGCGCGGCCGCGTCCTCCACCGCGCGCGCCACGGGCGCTTCCTCCGCCACATCGCCGGCCACTGCCGTGC
>NZ_JAPSMD010000102.1 GCF_027856955.1 Falsiroseomonas oryzae
CGCGCCCGGCGCGGTCCGGCATCGCCTGCCGCGCTCGGCGCCGTGCTGGCCACCCTGCTGTCCGTGCTGCCGGGCGCGGATGCCCTGGCGCAGCCGACGGGGCTGCCCGGCCTCGGCGCGCGCGCGACCTCCGACGAGCCGGTGACCTTCACCGCCGAGGAGGTCGAGTTCGACCAGAACACCGACACCGTCACCGCCCGCGGCCGCGTGGAGGCATGGCAGGGCAACCGCGTGCTGCGCGCCGACCGCTTCACCTACAACCGCACCACCGGCGTCGCGACGGCGGAAGGCAATGTCGTGCTGATCGAGCCGGACGGCCAGGTGCTGTTCGCCGATCGGGCCGAGCTGTCGGGCGGCATGCGCGACGCGGCTCTGGAAGGGCTGCGCGGCCTGCTGGCCGGCAATGCGCGGGTGGCCGCCGCGGGCGCGCGTCGCACGGACGGGCGCGTCACCGACCTCGCCCGCGTCGTCTATTCCGCCTGCGACCTCTGCCCGGAGGACCCGGACCGGCCGCCGCTCTGGCAGCTGCGTGCCCGCATCGCGAGCCTGCATTCCGACGAGCAGCGCGTGCGCTACCGCGACGCCGCGCTGGAATTCGCGGGCTGGCCGCTGTTCTACACGCCATATCTCAGCCACGCAGCGCCGGACGCGCCGCGCGTCACCGGCTTCCTCTCGCCGACGCTGGGTTACACGAAGCTGCTCGGCGGCTTCTGGCAGCAGCCCTTCTACTGGGCCATCGACGACAGCTCGGACGCCACCATCACCACCAACCTTTCGACGCTGAACGTCGGCAACGTCGGGGCGCTGTACCGCCGCCGCTTCAACAGCGGCACGCTCAGCATCGACGGCTCGGTGGGCAACCTCAGCACGGACGAGGTATCGCAGCAGGGCATCGGCTGGAGCCTGTTCTCCAGCGGCGCCTTCGCGCTCGACGAAACATGGCGCGCCGGCTTCGCGGTGAATCGCGCCTCCTCGCGCGACTACCTGCGCGCCTATCAGTACAGCGCCCCCCAGGTGCTGGCCTCAAACGCCTTTCTCGAGGGCTTCTGGGGCGTGCAGGGATATGCGCGCGCGGATGCGCGGGCCTACCAGGCCATCCTGAACAGGTCCAACACGGGCCAGATCCCCTTCGTCCTGCCATATGGCTATGCCGAATGGGTCTTCCCGCAGGACCGGTTCGGCGGGCGGTTCAGCCTGGACGCCCAGGCCTATTCGATCTTCCGCGACCAGGGCACGGATTCGCGGCGCTTCGGGACACGGGCGAGCTACGAGCTGCCGATCCGCGGCAGCTACGGCGAGATCTGGACCCTGCGTGGCCGGGCCGACCTGCTGGCCGGCCACGCCGACAACACCGCGCAGAGCGGCGCGCTGGCCCCCGGCATCGCGGGCCAGGATGGCGGCTGGACCAACGGCAACGTCCGTGGCGCCGTGGATGTGCGCTGGCCGCTGGCCCGCTCCGCCGGCGAATGGGGCAGCCAGATCATCGAGCCCCGCGTGCAGTTCGTGACCGGCCCGAACACCGGGACCCAGCTGCGCATACCGGCCGAAGACAGCATGGACCTGGAGTTCACGGACGCCACGCTGTTCGAGCTCAACCGCTTCCCCGGCCGCGACCGGCAGGAAGGCGGAACCCGCATGGACGCCGCTCTCCGCGGCGCCTGGCTCTTCCCGAATGGCGGGCAGCTGGAAGGCCTGGTCGGCCGCAGCTTCCGCACCAGCACGGAGGCGCTGTTCCCGGTGGGTTCCGGCCTCGAGAACCGGGCCTCGGACTGGGTGGCACGGGCGCGGCTGGCGCCGGTGCCCTGGTTCGAGCTGCTTGGCCGCACGCGCCTGGACGGAGAGAGCGGGGAGCCGCGGCTGTGGGATGCCTCCGGCACGGTGTTCGCCGGGCGCTATTCCATGACCGCGGGCTACCTCAACACCCAGCCCTCCCCATACGGCTTCTACGCCAAGCGGGACGAGATCAGCCTCGGCGGGTCCATCCAGCTCAACCAGAACTGGCGCATCGGCGGTTTCGGCCGCTACGATCTGGCGCTGCGGGAGCCGGTCTCGGTCCAGGCGGCGCTGGCGTACGAGGATGAATGCCTGGTCTTCGAGACGCGATTCATCCGCCGCTGGGCAGAGGAGCCGGGCACGCAGCAGGATTCGCTCGGCAACACCATCCTGCTGTTCCGGGTGACCCTGAAGACCATCGGCGATTTCGGGATCAGGGCCCTGTGATCCCGCCCCGCCGCCCAGCCGGGAACGTGGTCGGCACGGCTGCCACGGGCGGTCCCGCCCCGGTGATCCGGCGATTCGCGCCCGGGCTGTTCCCACCCGGCCCCGCCGCAGGCTAGGAGAGCGCCATGCGACCCTTCGCCCGCGCCCTGCTCCTCTCGACGGTCCTGCTCGCCGGCCCCCTGGCGGCGCCGTCGCAGGCCCAGACCACCAACCGCATCGTCGTGGTGGTCAACGGGGACATCGTGACCAGCGCCGACGTGGACGGACGGCGGCGGCTCTTCGCGATCAGCGCCGGGCTGCAGCCCTCGCAGCAGGTGCTCGACCGGCTCGCGCCGCAGGTCACCCGCCTGCTGATCGACGAGCGCCTGCGCATGCAGGAAGTCCAGCGACGCCGCATCGCCGTGACCGATGAGGACATCGCCGGCGCGATCGCCGACATCGAGCGACGCAACAACATGGCCGCCGGCGGCCTCCTCGCCCAGCTTCGCCGGGCCGGGGTGGAACCGCGCGTGCTGTTCGACCAGATCCGGGTGCAGATCGGCTGGCTCAGGCTGGTGCGTGGCCAGCTCGGCCCGCAGGCCAATCCCTCGGACGCGGAGGTGGCCGACTACATCGCCGCCCAGCGCGCCCGCGCGGGGCAGCCGGAATTCCTGGTCTCGGAGATCTTCATCCCGGTGGACGACCCTGGCGAGGAGCCGGAGGTGCGCCGCTTCGTGGAGGACGTGGTCGGCCAGTTGCGCGCCGGCGTGCCCTTCCCCATCGCGGCAACCCAGTTCAGCCAGGCGCAGAGCGCGCTTCAGGGCGGCGACCTGGGCTGGGTCGGGCCGGAGGCGCTCGACACGGAGGTGGCGCGCATCGCCACCCAGATGCCGCCCGGGGCGATCAGCAATGCCATCCGGGTGCCCGGCGGCTTCCAGATCATCGCCCTGCGTGGACGGCGGGAGGTGGGCCGCGACGAGGCCACCATGCTCAGCATCCGCCAGGTGTTCTTCCCCTTCTCGACGCCCCTGAACCCGGATGCACCGACGCCGCAGCAGGTCCAGCAGCTGGAGCGCGCGCGCGCCCTGGCCGGCTCCGCCCGCAGCTGCGAGGCGATGGAGGCGGCCGCCCGCACCACCGGCAGCGACCGCCCGCCCGATCCCGGGCCGCTGCGCCAGGAAGCGCTGAACCCGCCGCAGCTGCGCCAGCTTGTGGCCGGCCTGCAGCCGGGCCGGGCCAGCCAGCCGATCATCGCCCCCGACGGCATCGCGGTGATGATGGTGTGCTCGCGCGAACGGCGGAACGAGGCGGAGATCACGCCGGAGATCGCGCGCAGCATGATCCTGCGCGACCGCGCCGAGCTGCTCGCCCGCCAGATCCAGCGCGACCTGCGCCGGCGCGCCCAGGTGGAGACCAGGTCGTAACTCCCGCCGAGGACGCCCTTCCCTCGCTGCGCGACACCATCGCGCGGCACGGGCTGGATGCGCGCAAGTCGCTCGGCCAGCACTTCCTGCTCGACCCCGCGCTCTGCGCCCGCATCGCCTCGGCGGCAGGCGACATGCAGGGCCGCAACGTGCTGGAGGTCGGCCCGGGGCCGGGCGGCCTGACGCGCGCCCTGCTCGCCACCCCGGCAGCGAAGGTCGTGGCCGTTGAGCTCGACCGCCGCGCGGTTGCCGCGCTGGCGGAACTCGCCGCCGCCCATCCGGGCCGGCTCCAGGTGATCGAGGCGGATGCGCTGGGGCTGGATCCCGCCGCGTTGCTGGATCCACCGCGCAGGATCGTCGCCAACCTGCCCTACAACGTCGCGACGCCCCTGCTGGTCGGCTGGCTGCGCCGCGCCGCGGCACTGGAATCCATGGCCCTGATGTTCCAGCAGGAAGTCGCGGAGCGCATCACCGCGGCGCCCGGCACGGAAATGTACGGCCGGCTCGGCGTGCTGGCGCAATGGCGCTGCCGCTGCACGCTGCTGCTGACCCTGCCGCCCGGCGCCTTCAGTCCCCCGCCCAAGGTCTGGTCCGCCGTGGTCGGCCTGGTGCCGCACCCCGAGGACCCGGGCCCGGCCCTGTTCGCCACGATGGAACGGCTGACCGCGGCGGCCTTCGGGCAACGCCGGAAGATGCTGCGCGGCGCACTGAAGTCGCTCGGCGACGCCGAGGGGCTGCTGTCCGTGGCGGGCATCGACGGGCAGCGGCGCGCGGAGACGCTGAGCATCGCGGAATTCGACCGGCTGGCACGCGCCCTGCTCGCGCGGGCGTGATGGTTGAATCGATGCGCCATGTCACACGCGAAGGTGGAGCGCGGCAGCTCCGGTGATAGCCTGAGGTCATGCCCGACCGGGGACACATCAGGGAGCACGTCCGAATGCCGTCACCGTCCCGGCGCGCCATGCTCGGCGCCGCCATCGCTCTGCCGGCCCTTGCGCTGGCGCACCGTCCCGCGACCGCCGCCGCGCCCTTTCGCAACGACCTGCCGCCCGCCTGGCACCGCTTCCGCATCGGCGACTTCGAAGCGACCATCGTCTCCGACGGCGCGTTGCCGCTCGGCGACCCGACCCAGGCCTTCCTGGGCGTGGGCGCGCCGGAGATCGAGGGCATGCTGCGCAGTGCCTTCCTGAATCCCCGCGAGGCGACGCTCGAGCAGAACGCGCTGATCCTGAACACCGGCCGGCAGCTGATCCTGTTCGACACCGGCATGGGCGACAGCATGGGCGCGGCGAGCCAGATGTTCGGCCCGACCACGGGTCGGCTGCTGCGCAACATGCGGGCCGCCGGGATCGAGCCTTCGCAGATCGACCTGGTCTGCGCGACGCATGCGCATTGCGACCACATCTGGGCGCTGGTGGACGCCAACGGCAACCGCAACTTCCCCAACGCGCAGGTCGCGATCAGCGAGGCCGATGTCCGCTTCTGGACCGACGATGCCAACAAGCGCGGGCCGGCCTTCATGACGGCCTTCATTGACGGCGCGAAGAAGAACCTGGCGGCCTATCGCGACCGCATGGTCATGCTGCGCGACGGACAGGAGGTGGCGCCCGGCGTCACCGCCCTCGCCACGCCCGGCCACACCGTCGGCCACCACGTCTTCATCATCAGTTCGGGCAACCAGGTCGTGGTGAACACCGGCGACCTGGCGCACCACCAGGTGCTGCTGCTGCGCCGGCCGAACCTGGAATTCTCCTTCGACACCGACCCGAAGCTCTCGGCGCGGACGCGCGCGCGCATGCTGGACCGGCTGGCGACGGAGCGGCACGCCGTGCTGTCCTACCACTTCCCCTGGCCGGGCCTCGGCCATGTCGCGCGGGAAGGCGAGGGCTTCGCCTGGCACCCGGCGGCGATGAACGTCACGACCCTAGGGTAGCGGCAGAGCGCCGCGGGCGGGTAGCGGCGCGCGCGTCGGGGCGGCATAACCCGGGGGCTTCTCCGTCGGAGCCCCCGGAATGGCCTTACCTGATCGTCCCACCCTGCTCTTCGCCCATGTCGCCTACCGCTTCGCCGAGCGCTACGCGGCGCGCGGCGGCAGCCTGCCGGTGATCGAGGCGCGCAGCCTCGAGGAGATGGAGGCGCGCCTGCCGGAGGCCGACGTTCTTCTGGTCTCCGGCCTGTGGCGCAACCACCTGGCGAAGCCGGGCGGGCGGCTGAAGTTCATCCAGTCCATCAGCGCCGGCGTGGACCAGTACGACCGCGCCGCGCTCGCCGCAGCCGGCATCCGCCTGGCCTCCGCGCAGGGCGCCAACGCGCATGCGGTGTCGGAGCACGCGATCGCGCTGATCCTCGCCCTCGCCCGCCGCATCCCGGAAGCGCGCGACAACCAGGCGAGGAAGCATTGGCGCGGCATGATCGGCGACCTGACGCGGCGCGAGGACGAGCTTGGCGGCAAGACGCTGCTGGTCGTCGGCATCGGGCGGATCGGCGGGCGGCTGGCGCGGCTGGCCAAGGCCTTCGGCATGACCGTCATCGGCCTGCGCCGCGATCCCGCCAACGGCGCGGAGGGCGCCGACGAGATCCACGCCATGTCCGCGCTGAAGGCGCAGCTGCCGCGCGCCGACTACGTGGCCCTGACCTGCGCACTGACCGAGGAGACGCGCGGCCTGATGGACGCGGCCGCCTTCGCCGCGATGAAGCCGGGCGCCACGCTGGTCAATGTCGCGCGCGGGCGCGTCTGCGACGAGGCGGCGCTGGTGGCCGCGCTCCAGTCCGGACACATCGGCCAGGCCGCGCTGGACGTGACGGCCGACGAGCCGCTGCCGGCCGCCAGCCCGCTCTGGACCATGCCGAACGTGCTGATCACGCCCCACACCGGCGGCGAGACGCGGTCCTACGAGGACAACGTGCTGGACCTGATGGAGGAGAACCTCGGCCGCCTGCGCCGCGGCGAGGCGACGCTGTTCAACCAGGTCGTGTGACGCAGCGCGACTCGTCCACGCGCGGGGCGCGGGCCATCCTCGCCTCGCCGGTCCTCGGCGCGGCGCTGGCCGCGCTGATCGGCGTCCTCGTCATCGGCCACACCTTCGGCTGGCATGTCCTGCCGCCCTCCCACACCGGCTGGATGCTGACGGGCACCATCGGGCCGGATCCCGTGCAGTACTGGCTGGGCTACACCTTCTTCAAGCGCGCGCCCTGGAGTTGGCCGCCAGGGCTCAACCCGGATTGGGGCCTCGAGATCGGCTCCTCGGTCTTCTATTCGGACTCCATCCCGCTGCTGGCCTTCGCCTTCAAGGCGCTGCATCCCGTCGTCGAGGTGGCGCAGTACTGGGGAATCTGGCTCTTCGCCTGCGGCGCGCTGCAGGCGGTGATGGCCTGGCGGCTGGTGGGGCTGTTCACGGCGGATCCGCTGCCGCGCCTCGCCGCCGCGGCGCTGTTCGCGCTGTCGCCCACCATGCTGAACCGGCTGGGTGGCCACTTCGCGCTGGGGGCGCATTTCCTGCTGCTGGCCGCGCTGTATCTCTGCCTCACGCGGACGACGGCGCTGCGGCGGCTGGCGCAGTGGATGGGGCTGATCCTCGCGGCCTCGCTGATCCATTCCTACCTGCTGCCGATGGTCGCCGGCTTCTGGGCCAGCGACTGGCTGGCGCGCGCCGTCAGCCCCGCGACACGCAGACGCTGGCTGGTGCCGGAGGCGCTGCTCGTTCCCGGCATCGGCGTGTTCGGCCTCTACCTCGCCGGCTTCTTCGCGCTGCAGGGCGGCTTCGGTGGGACCTGGGGCGGCTATGGCCGGATGCAGCTGGACCTGCTCGCGCCCTTCGACCCGCCGCCCTGGGGCGCATGGCTGCCCGACCTGCCCGGCCCCGACCATTGGGAGACCGGCCATTCCTATGCCGGGCTCGGCGCGCTGATCGCGCTGACGCTGGGCGCCATCGCGTATCTGCGCGCGCCCTGGCCCTGGCTGCGCGCGCGCTGGCCGCTGCTGCTCGGCGTGGCTGCGATGCTGGCCATCGCCATCAGCCACCGCGTGTCGATCGGTGGTGCCGTGATCGAGCTGGTCACGCTGCCGGATGGCATCCTGGCCTATGCCGACGCGCTGCGCGCCAGCGAGCGCTTCCTCTGGCCCTTCGCCTATGCGCTGCTGCTGGCAGCTGTGGTCGCGATCCTCCGCGGCTTCGGCGCGCGCCGCGGCGGGGTGGTGCTGGCGCTGCTGGCCGTGGTGCAGTTCGCCGACATGCAGCCCGGCTTCGCCCGGCTGGAACGCTACTTCCCGCCGGGCCCCGCGGTCGCGCCGCTGCGCCTGCAGGATCCGTTCTGGACGGAGGCCGCACGCCGCTACGACCGCGTGCGGCTGGCGCCTACCGGGATGCAGGCGCGCCATTGGGAGGAGATCGCGGTCTATGCCGCGACGCTCGGCCTGACCACGGATGCGGTCTATCTGGCGCGGCTCGATCCCGCGAAGGTCGCGGCGCTGAACGCGCGCATCGCGGCGGATCTCGCTTCCGGCCGCTTTGAGCCGGGCAGCCTCTACGCCCTGGGCAGCGAGGAGACGCTGACGGCGGCGCGCAGCGGTTACGATCCCGCGCGCGACCTGCTGGCGCAATTCGACGGCATCTGGGTGCTGGCGCCGGGCTGGAAGGCGCGCTGAGCGCTACGGCAGCCCCGGTGTCTCGCGCCGCAGCGCCTCGAAGGCGGCGCGCACGCGGGATGCGCCTTCGTCGCCCGCCGGCGTGCGCAGGCGGTCGAACAGCCGTCCCTTCACGAAGAAGCGCCAGTGGACCGGCAGCGCGGCCAGGATGGCGGTGAGCTCCGCGTAGGCCGCCGGCGTCCAGATCGCCTCATGCGCCTCGCGCTCGGGGCCGAAATGGAAATGCGCGCCGGTCTCCGCGGCGCGCATCGCGGCGCGCCGTGCTGCCGTCGCCGCCTCGTCCACCGTGCCGTCGCGCAGCACCACGCCGTACTCCGCTTCCGCGGCTGCCGGCGAGACATAGCCGTAGCGCACGTCGCGCAGCACGCGCTCGGTCTCGCGGTCCAGCGGGCTGCCGCGGCCGGCGCCGCCCGGCGAGTGGATGTGCACCACGTCGCCCGGATCCATCGTCACGGTGTCCTGATTGCCCAGCACGCGCTCCCGTTCCGTGCCGGGGTTCAGCACGAAGTCGGAGGGCTTGCCCGCCTTCCCGCCCAACGTACCCCAGGCGCGGAACTTGCAGCGGTCGCGGTTGCGCGCGGTGACGCGCGAATTCGGCGCGAAGACCGTGAAGTCGAGGGCGGTACCCAGGCCGCCGCGCCAGCGCCCGGCGCCGCCGCTGTCCGGCATCAGCCCGTAGCGCGTGATGCGGATCGGCACCTCGGTCTCGGTGATCTCGATCGGCGTGTTCTTCAGATAGGCCGCATCGGCGCCGGAGCCGTTGGTGCCGTCCCGCGTCGGGAATCCGCCGGCGCCGCCGACCACGGGGTTGATCGCAGCCAGCACGGTCCGGTGCGTGCGGTTGTCCGTGGTCATCACGTTGAGGATGGAGGAATTGCCCGCGGGCGCGGCCGGCATGCGGTCCGGCACCGCCAGGTTGAAGGCGCCGAAGATGAGGCTGCGCAACCGCCCGCAGGTGAGGCTGCGCATGCCGACGGCGGCGGGAAAGACCGGGTTCACCACCGTGCCTTCCGGCGCGATGCAGGTGAAGGGCCGTGTCAGGCCGGAATTCAGCAGGATGTCCGGCTTCAGCGCGGTCAGCACGTAGTAGACGCCGACAAGCAGCAGCGTGTGCCGTGGATCGCTGCCGGTCGGCACGTTCAGCGCGGAGGTCAGCTGCGGGTCGGTGCCCGTGAAGTCCAGCACCGCGCTGTCGCCCCGGATGGACAGCCGCAGCGCCAGCCGCACCGGGTGGCCGTTCGGCCCGTCCTCGTCGCAGTAATCCGCGAAGTCGTAGTCGCCATCGGGAATGGCGCGCAGCACCTCCCGCGCCTGGTGCTCGGCGTAGTCCAGCAGCCCCGCGCAGCCCGCCTTGAAGCCGGCGGCACCGAACTTCGCGAGCATGGCGCGCACCTTGCGCTCCCCAGTGTGCAGCGCGCCGGTGAAGGCCTTCAGGTCGCCGAGGTTCTGCTCCGGCTTGCGCACGTTGAGCAGCATCACCCGCAGCAGCTCGTCGTTCAGCACGCCTCGGCGGTACATCTTCATCGGCGGGAAGCGGATGCCTTCCTGGTGGATCTCCGTCAGCGCGCGCGAAAGGCTGGCGGGCACGGCGCCGCCCATGTCCGTGTTGTGGATGTGGCCGGTGGCGTAGGCGACGATCTCGCCCTCGTGGAAGATAGGCTTCCACATGTGCATGTCCGGCGCGTGGGTGGCGAGGAAGCCGCTGTAGGGATCGTTGGTGAAGCCGATGTCGCCGGGCTCGTAGCCTTCCTCGATCATGCGGATGGCGCGGCCGTAGTAGAGGCCGGGATACCAGGTGGCGCCCAGATCCATCGGTACGGCGATGACGTTGCCGTCGGGATCGGTGATCTGGACGGTGAAGTCCTCCGTCTCCTTCACGAAGGTGGAATGCGCCGTGCGGTACAGCGTGTAGGCCATGTTCTCCGCCGCCGCGCGGGCGTGATTGGCGAAGACCTGCAGCGTGACCTTGTCCATCTTTGCGCGCCCTCAGCCCGCTGCTTCCAGGTGGAGGTTGCCGAACGCGTCCACATGCGCTGCGAAGCCCGCGGGGATGCACGCCGTCGAATCCTCCTGCGCCACGATGGCGGGGCCGACGAAGGCGTGGCCGTGGTGCAGCGCGTCGCGCAGGAACAGCGGCATCGGCCGCCGCGCGCCGTCGTGGAACACCTCCACCATCCGCTCGGGCACCGGCGCGCCCGCCACGCGGGGTTCCGGCGGGAAGTCCGGCGGGGCGGTGGCGCCGGCGATCACCACGCGCAGGTTCACCAGCTGCACCGGCGCGGCCGCGTCGGCGAAGGCGTAGACCGCCTCGTGCCGCCGGTGGAAGGCGTCGCGCAGCGCGGCCAGCTCGCCTCGCTCGATCCAGGCGGGCTCCACCGGCGCCTCCAGCTCGAAGGACTGGCCGCGATAGCGCATCTCCGCCAGCAGGCTGATCGCCGCCGTCCCCCCGAAGCGCTGTTCCTCCCGCAGCCAGCGATGCGCCTGCGCGACGAGTTCGGCCAGCGCGGCCTGCATCGCGGACAGGTTCTCCGGCACGACATCCAGGAACAGCGTGCGGATGAAGTCGCTGCGCACATCCGCGATCAGCCCGCCCAGCGCGCTGACCACGCCCGGCCGGCGCGGGATCATCACCCGCGCCATGCCGAGCTCCCGCGCCAGCAGGCAGCCCAGCATCGGGCCGGCGCCGCCGAAGGGCATCAGCGTGAAGTCGCGCAGGTCCACGCCGTAGCGCGCGATCAGTTTGTTGACCTCGGCAAACATGGAGGAGACGGCGACGTCCACCACCGCCTCCGCCGTCTCCTCGACCCCGCGCCCGAGCTGCCGCGCCAGCCGGTCCACCACCGCCTCCGCGCGGCCGCGGTCCATGCCGACGGAGCGATAGGCCAGCGGCGTGTGGCCGAGGAAGCCGCAGACCGCCATCGCATCCGTGATGGTCGCCCGGTCGCCGCCGCGCCCGTAGCAGGCCGGGCCGGGGTCCGACCCCGCGCTCTCCGGCCCGACCTTCAGCATGCCGTAGCCGTCCACCCAGGCGATCGAGCCGCCGCCATCGCCGATGGAAGTGACGGAGACGCTGGGCACGTGCAGCGGGAACTCGCCGATCATCTCGCCGGTGCCGAATTGCGGCTCGCCCTCGATCACCAGCGCGACATCGGCGCTGGTGCCGCCGATGTCGAGGGTCAGCGCATTCGCCACCCCCGCCTGCCGCGCCAGGAAGGACGCGCCCATCACGCCGGAGGCGGTGCCCGACAGCAGCATGCCCACGCAGGCCGTCCGGCCGAGCGAGGCGGCCATGATGCCGCCGTTCGACTTGGTGATCATCGGCGTAGCCGGCACGCCGCGCTCGGCCAGCGCGCTCCCCAGCCGGGCCAGGTAGCCGTCCACGCGCGGATGCACGTAGCCGTTCAGCACGGCCGTCGTGGTGCGCTCGTATTCGCGGATCACCGGCCAGACCTCCGCGGAGCCGAACACGAAGAGGTCCGGCGCCTCGGCGCGCAGGATGGCCTGTGCGGCCTGCTCATGCGCCGGGTTGCGCCAGGCGTGCAGGAACGCGATCACCACGCCCACCGCGCCGCGTTCCCGCGCCAGCGCGGCTGCGCGCCGCACATCCTCGGCCGAGAGCGGCTCGGCCTCCGTGCCGTCGGCCAGGATGCGACCGCGGATGCCGAAGATGCGGTCGCGCGGCGCCAGCGGATCGGCGCGGGTGCAGAGCATACTGTACATGTCCGGCATCCGCAGCCGCGCCAGCTCGATCACGTCCTCGAAACCGGCGGTGGCGAACAGCGCGAGCTCCGCGCCCTTGCGTTGGATCACCGTGTTGATGCCGACCGTGGTACCGTGGACGAAGGCGGTCATCGCGGCGGGGTCGAGGCCGTGTTCCGCCTGCAGCCGCGCCAAGCCCTCCATCACCTCGCGCCCGGGCTCGGCCGGGGTGGTCAGCACCTTCAGCGTGCGCAGCGCGCCGCTGTCCTCGTCCAGCGCGCAGAAGTCGATGAAGGTGCCACCGATGTCGACACCGAGCCGCCAGCCCATGCGCGCCCGTCCCGTACCCGTCCGGCGCCCAGTCTCCCGCGCCGGCGCGGAGGCGTCCACGCCGGAGTCGGCGGCGCCGGATAAGCCCGGCTTATGCGCCGGCGGGCCGCAGCAGCCCCTTCGCGGCGGGGGAGGCGGCATAGCCCCGCAGCGCCGTGCGCAGCTCCGTGCGCAGCCGTCCCTGCGCCAGGGAGAGCGGCTTGCGCGTGCCCGTCATCAGCGCGATCGGCAGCACCACCTGGGGCCGGAAGCGCCGCACCTCCACGCCGTTGAACCCGCCCCAGGGCAGCAGCCCGTCCACCAGCGCGATGCCGATGCCCTGCTGCACGAAGGCGAGCGCGATCACGGAGACGTCGATCTCGATCTGCGGCAGGAAGCGCACCCCCTCCTGCGCAAGCGCACGCCCCAGCAGCTCGCCGGGCAGGCTGTCCGACCGGTAGGAAACCAGCGTCTCCCCGGCCAGGTCGGCCGCCGACACCGCCTTGCGCGCCGCGAGCGGATGGCCGGCCGGCAGCACGCAGACGATCTCGCTCTGTCCGATGGTCTCGGTGCGGATCAGCGGGCGCGGCCGGTCGCTCATCGCGACGCCGAGATCGACCTCGCCGCGGCCGAGCATCTCGCACAGCACCTCCACCGGCACGACATTGGAGACCAGCCGCACCTCCGGGCAGGCCTTGCGGAAGGCCTGCATCGCGCGCGGCACGAAGGACAGCGCCGGCGGCGCCGAGCAGGCCAGCCGGACCGAGCCCGCCTGGCCGCGGCGCAGCTCCACGGCGAAGCGGCGGAACCCCTCGAAATCGCGATGCAGCCGCTCCGCCTCCGGCAGCAGCTGCTCGGCCTCGGGCGTCGGCACCAGGCGCCCGCGCAGGCGCTGGAACAGCTTGAAGCCGAGCTGGTCCTCGGCATGCAGCAGCAGCTGGCTGAGCGCGGGCTGCGAGACGTCCAGCGCCTGCGCCGCGCCGGTCAGCGTGCCGCAGCGCATGATGGCGCGGAAGGCCTCGATCTGGCGGGGGTTCATGGGCGTGCTCCGCGGCCGGCAATAAGGCGGCATTATGCATCCCTGCGGTCTGACTTGTGGACAGGGCTCGCGGCCCATCGGTAGCGTTCCCGTCCTGGGGTGGGTTCGGCGGGACATGCCCGGTCGCGATGCCGCCCCGGCAACCCGGGGGAGCCCGCATGTCCAGTCCCCGCGCCTCCGTCCCGCTGCGTCGCCGCGCGCTGGCCGCGCTGTCCGCCGCGCTGCTCGCGGGCCCTGCCCTGCCGGCCCGCGCGCAGACGGCCTGGCCCAGCCAGCCCATCCGCATCATCGTGCCCTTCGGCCCGGGCGGCGGCACCGACATCTCGATCCGCGTGATGGCGCCGCGGATGAGCGAGTTCCTCGGCGTGCCGATCGTCATCGAGAACCGGCCGGGCGGCGGCAGCACGGTGGGAACGGACGCGGTCGCGAAGTCGGCGCCGGACGGCAACACCTATGTCCATGCCACCCTGTCCTCCACCGGCATCGCGGCGACGCTGTACCGCAACCTGCCCTACGATCCCGTGCGCGACCTGGCGGCCGTGGCGCCGACCATCTGGGTGCCGCTGACGCTCTGCGTCACCACGCGCGGCTGGAACGTGCGCACGGCGGAGGAGCTGATCCGCACGCTGCGCGCCAGCCCCGGCCGCTTTCAGTACGGCAGCAACGGCGTGGGCGCGACGGGGCATCTCGCCAGCGCCAACTTCGCCACGCGCATCGGCGCGCAGGTGGAGCACGTGCCCTACCGCAGCGGGGCGCAGACCATCACCGCGCTGCTGGCCGGCGAGATCCACTACATGCACGACATTTACGGCCTTCTGCAGCCGCACCACCAATCCGGCCAGGCGCGCTGCCTGTTCGTGACCGCGGACGAACGCTCGCCGCTGCTGCCGGACGTGCCGACCATGCGGGAGGCGAACGTGCCGGAGTACAAGGCCTATTCCTGGTTCGGCCTGTTCGCCGCCGCAGCCACGCCGCGCCCCATCGTGGACCGCATGGCCGCGGCGGTGGAACATGCGCTGGCCGATCCCACCATCGCCGCACGGATGAACGAGATGGGCACGCCGCCGATGCGCGGCTGGACGCCCGACCGCTTCGCCGCCTACGTCCGCGAGGAGGTTGAGGCCTGGCGCCCGCTGGTCCAGGCTTCCGGCGCGCGTGCCGATTGAGGGGGCCGCGACGATGACGCAGGGCGCCACCGCCATCCTCGCCACCTGGTGCGCCGAGGCGCCGCGCGACTGGTCGGAGGCCAGCCGCCGCGGTGCGCGCCGCGCCATCCTCGACACGCTCGCGGTGATGCTGGCCGGGCAGAACGAGCCCGGCGTGCGCGCGGTGCGCCGCGCCGCATCGGGCTGGGCCGCGGGCGGCTGCTTCGTCGCCGGCAGCCACGAG
>NZ_JAPSMD010000103.1 GCF_027856955.1 Falsiroseomonas oryzae
GCCATGGCGACCCCGGCCTCGGTCAGCACAAGGCCGCTGGCGCGCGCGTCGCGCGGGTCGGGCTGGCGGCGCAGCAGGCGCTTGCGCTCCAGCGCGGCGACGGTGTCGCTCGCGGTGGGGCGGGTGACGGCGAGTTGCTCGGCCACCTCGGAGACGCGCAGCGCCGGGCGGGCCGCGACCAGGGCCAGGGCCTGGGCCTGGGTGGGCGTCAGCCCATGCGCCTCTGCCAGCCGCCACTGGCCGGCCCGCAACGCGACGGACAGGCGCGCCAGCCCGGTGGCAAGGCGGCGCGGAATGGGCTCGGACAGGCTGTCGAACACGGCGGTCATGGGATCGATTATGAGTAGGAGTCCTAATCAGTCAACCCCGTCATTCCGGCACGGCCTGGGCAGCGCCGGCAGCGTCGAGCTGCCCCATCCGGACGACGACCGGCAGCGGCGCCACCTCGCTGACCGCCGGCATGTCGCCTGCGATGATGCTGCTGCCGCATTCGCCGACCACGCGCGAAGGCCAGCCGAAGCCCGGGCTCGGCCCCGCACCCGGAGATGCGTGGCCGCGGCAGGAGCGCGCAGGTCGCGACGCCGGCCGAATTGCTTGCGGCGTCCGCCAGCCCCGCCTTGCCGGGCGTCCTCGGCGAAGCCGCGCGCCGTCCCAGAAAAAAAGCGGCCGGGCCTCGAAAGGCCTGGCCGAGTTGATAGGGAGGAAACGCCAGTCATGTCGCCATGACGGGCCGGCCTGCGCCGGCCGCTCCGCCGGCGACGGGCGGAGCTCTTGGCCGCTATCGGCGGCAGCGGATCACGGTGCGAGCGCGAGGCACAGGGCGAGGTCGTCGTCGGCACGCGGCGTGAGCGCGGCCGTGGCCGTGGCCGTGGCCGTGACCACCGCCATCGCACCGAGGACGAGAGCCAGCAGCGCGAGCCCTTCCGGGGACAGCAAACCGAGCATCACCACGCTCATCCGATGCGTCCGAGCCCGGAGAGAACGAGCACGATCGCCATGCCGGCCAGCAACGCGCCGCCGCGCAGCAGCATCAGCGCCCATGGCGCATGGCGGCGGATCGCGCTGCCGCTGCGCGCCGTGCTCATGCCGCTTCCGGCCGCAGGCCGACGGCGCGGGCGACGGCGGCGAAGCGCGCGGCCGTCTCGTGCAGCACCGCGCCGAAGGGTTCCGGCCCAAGACCCGGCGTGTCGAAGCCCAGCGCCGCGAGGCGGGACTGCACCGTGGCCTCCCGCAACGCCGTCGCGCTGGCCGCATGCAGCGCGGCGATCACCGGCGCGGGCGTCCCGACGGGGGCGAGGACGCCGATCCAGGTCTCGGCGGCGAAGCCGGGCGCGACCGCCTCGGCGAAGCTCGGCAGACCCGGCGCGGCGGCGTTGCGCGCGGGGCCGGTGACACCGAGGCCGACCAGGCGTCCGTCGCGGATCTGCTCGATCGCCGCCCCGAGCGTGACGATCCCGGCATCGAGCTGGCCGCCGAGCAGGTCCGCGATGAGCGGCCCGCCGCCGCGATAGGCGATGTGCTCCGGCCGGCCGCCGATCGCGATGCCGAGCAGTTCGGATGCGAAATGCTGGGAGGAGTTGAGGCCCGGCACGCCGACATTGACCGCCCGTCCTCCGCGCAGCCGCGTGGCATAGGCGGCGGCGTCGGCGATGCCGGAGCGGGGATGGGTCACCAGCACCTGCGGCGCGGCGGCGCCGAGCAGCACCGGCGCGAGACCTGGCAGCAGCGGTGTCGCACCCGGCGGGGGCACGGCCTCGATCGCGACGAGGGTGTCGTTGGTGATGAGCAGCGTCTGGCCGTCTGCCGGCGCGCGGATCGCCGTGCTGGTGCCGAGGCGGGAGGCCGCGCCGCCGATGTTCTCGATCACGACCGGCTGGCCGAGCGCGGCCGCCAGCGCGGGCGTGAAGGCGCGCGCAAAGGCATCCACGCCGCCACCGGGCGGGAAGGGAACGATGGCACGCAGAGGGCGCCCGGCCTGCGCCAGGCACGGCGTCACCGCGAGCGTGGCGGCGGCGGCGAGCAGATGGCGACGGGCGAGCATGGGCGCGGTCCTTCGTTGAAAGCGCTGCGGTAGCATCCCTGGCGGATTCTACGTTCTGAGTCGAGTCTTTTTTAAATCCACGTTCTATGATGCGCCGCCACGACAAACAGCACCCTTCTCTGCGTGCCGCCAGGCGGTCCGGGCGGAGGTTCACCCCCTCTCAACCCCATGAAAATAAGATGCAATTGCTCGACATCACACCAGCCAGGGAAGCGATTTGTTTTTTGCGATATGATGTCGTGTTTTATGTTGACGCCTATGCTTCGGCCCGTAGTTAGGGGGCCGTGTCCAGCCCTTCGCGCCGCCCCCATTCGCCCGAGCAACACCAAGCGGGCGGCCCCCGCCAGCGCCGCCGCCGGCCGTGCGCCTGACCCCGATGGCAAGCCATCGTCCCCTGCCGCGCGTTCCGCTGCCGGGGCAGCCGGACCGCCCGGCCCCCGACGCCATCGCCCTCGACGGCGTCTCACGACGCTTCCCCGGCGGCGCCGTTGCGCTGGATGAGGTCTCGCTGGCGGTCCGCGAGGGAGAGGTGTTCGGCATCGTCGGCCGTTCCGGCGCCGGCAAGTCCACCCTCATCCGCACCGTAAACCTGCTGGAACGGCCGGATGCGGGTGCGGTCCGCGTGCTCGGCCTGGACATGCTGGCGCTCGACGATGCCGGGCTCCGCGCGGCGCGGCGCAGCACCGGCATGGTCTTCCAGCACTTCAACCTGCACACGCGGCGCACCGTCGCCGAGAACGTCGCCTTCCCGCTCGAGGTCGCCGGCATCCCCACAGCCGAGCGTCGCGCACGCATCGCCGAGTTGCTGCCGCTGGTCGGGCTGGAGGCGAAGCGCGACGCCTATCCCGCGCAGCTCTCGGGCGGCCAGAAGCAGCGCGTCGGCATCGCGCGTGCTCTCGCCTCGCGGCCGCGCATCCTGCTCTGCGACGAGGCGACCAGCGCGCTCGATCCGGAGACGACGCGCGATATCCTGGCCCTGATCGGCGACCTGCGCGACCGGCTGGACCTCACCGTGCTGCTCATCACGCACGAGATGGCCGTGGTGAAGGCGATCTGCGACCGCGTGGCCGTCATGGAGGCCGGACGCATCATCGAGGAAGGACGCGTCTTCGACGTCTTCACGCGCCCCGCACATCCGACGACGCGCAGCTTCGTCGCGGAGGTCATCGGCCTCGACGTGCCGGAGGCGACCCTAGCCCGCATGCCGCCGCCGCCGCCGGGCACGATCCGGCGGCTGGCGCAAGTGCTGTTCACCGGCCCGCACGCGACCTGCCCCCTGGTGAGCGAGGCCAGCCGGCGCTTCGACCTCGATATCAACATCGTCTCCGGCCGCGTGGACGAGATCGCCGGCGAGCCCTTCGGCGTCATGGCATTGGCCGCCGGCGGCAGCGCCGGGCAGGTCGGGGCGGCCTTCGCCTGGATGCGCGAGCTCGGCCTCATCGTGCAGGAGCTCGACCGATGAGCTGGCTCAGCCCTACCCTGCAGGTTCTCCTTGTTGAAGCGCTGTGGGAGACGGTGGTGATGGTCGGCGCCTCGGCCGCCATCGCGGTTGCCTTCGGCCTGCCGCTCGCGCTGCTGCTGCATGTGACGGCGCCGGGCGGGCTCAGCCCGAACGCGCTGCTCAACCGCCCGCTCGGCCTTGTGGTGAACGCCACGCGCTCCACGCCCTTCATCATCCTGATGGTGGCGATCGTGCCCTTCACGCGGCTCGTCGCCGGCACCTCGATCGGCACCGGCGCGGCCATCGTGCCGCTGGCGCTTGCCGCCACCGCCTTTCTCGCCCGCCTGTTCGAGAACGCGCTGCGCGAGGTGGACCGCGGCGTGATCGAGGCCGCGCGCGCCATGGGTGCGACGCGCCTTCAGATCGTCGTCAAGGTTCTGGTGCCGGAGGCGCTGCCGGGCCTGGTCGCGGCGACCACCGTCGCGCTCGTCTCGCTGGTCGGCTTCTCCGCCATGGCGGGCGCGGTCGGCGGCGGCGGGCTCGGCGATCTCGGCATCCGCTTCGGCTACCAGCGCTTCATGCCGGAGGTGATGGCGACCGTCGTCGTCATCCTGATCCTGTTCGTGCAGGGCCTCCAGTCGCTCGGCGACTGGCTGGTCCGCCGCCTCTCCCACCGCTGATGGAGTGCCTGTCCCGATGATCCCTCGTCGCGTCCTTGTCGCCGCCGCGCTGGCGACGCCCTTCGCCGCTCGCGCGCAGGAGATCGGTAGCGCGCAGCGTCCTTTGCGCATCGGCGTCACCGCCGGCCCGCATGCGCAGGTGATGGAGAAGGTGCGCGAGGTCGCGGCCCGCGACGGGCTCGCGCTGCGGATCGTGGAGTTCTCCGACTTCATCCAGCCCAATGCGGCACTGGCGGCGGGCGACCTCGATGCCAACAGCTACCAGCACCAGCCCTTCCTGGATCAGCAGGTGCGCGACCGGCGCCTGCCGCTGGTGAGCGTGGCGAAGACGCTGGTCTTCCCGATGGGCGTCTATTCGCGGCGCCACCGGAACCTCGCCGCCATCCCGGCCGGCGGGCGCATCGCCATCCCCAACGACCCGACCAATGGCGGCCGCGCGCTGGTGCTGCTGGCAGCGCACGGCGCATTCAGCCTGCGGGCTGGCGCCGATTTCCGCGCGACCGTCGCCGACGTGACGGAGAACCCGCGCCGGCTGCGCATCGTCGAGCTGGAGGCCGCGCAGCTGCCCCGCGCGCTGGACGAGGTCGAGGCCGCGGCGATCAACACCAACTTCGCCATCCCCGCCGGCCTCAACCCCGTGCGCGACGCGATCGCGCTGGAAAGCGCGGAAAGTCCCTATGCCAACCTGATCGCCGTCCGCCAGCAGGATCGCGACGCGCCCTGGGTGCGGCGCCTGGTCGCCGCCTACCAGACGCAGGAGGTGAAGGATTTCGTCCAGGCGACCTTCCAGGGCGCCGTGGTGCCCGCCTTCTGAGGAGAGAGCCGATGCTCCGCCGTTCCGTCCTGAGCCTGCCCGCGCTGATCCTGCCCGGCCTCGCGGCCGCGCAGCCGGCGGAGCTCGGCACCGCCGCGCGTCCCGTCCGCGTCGGCGTCACCCAGGGCGTGCACGCCCAGACCTTCGAGAAGGTGCGCGAAGTGCTGGCGCGCGAGGGCTTCGTCACGCGCGGCATCGAGTTCGGCGACTTCATCCAGCCGAATGCGGCTCTTGCCGCCGGAGACCTCGACGCGAACGCCTATCAGCACCTGCCCTTCCTGGAGGCACAGAGGGCGCAGCGCGGCTACGACTTCGTGCCGGTCGGCCGCACCGTGCTGACGCTGATGGGCGTCTTCTCCCGCCGCCACCGCAGCCTCGACGCGCTGCCGGCCGGCGCGCGCATCGCGATCCCGAACGACCCGACCAACGGCGGCCGCGCGCTGCTGCTGCTGGCCAAGGCCGGCGCCTTCCGCCTGCGCCCTGGCGTGGACCATCGCGCCACGGTCGCCGACATCGCGGAGAACCCGAAGCGCATCCGCATCGTGGAACTCGAAGCGGCTTCCATCGTGCGGGCGCTGGAGGACGTGGACGCCGCCGCGATCACCGGCAACTTCGCCGTCCCCGCCGGCCTGAACCCGCTGCGCGACGCGCTGACGCGCGAGACGGAGCAGAGCGTCTACACCGTGCTGGTCGTCGTGCGCCGGCGCGACGAGCAGGCGCCCTGGGCGCGCCGCCTCGCCCAGGGCTACGCGCACCCCGAGGTGCGGACCTTCGTGCAGGACACCTTCGGCGGTGCGGTGATCCCGGGCGCGTGAGCGCCCGGGACCGCCGCGCGCGGCCTACTCGCCGCGGATCCCGAAGCGGCGAACCACCTCGGCGAAGCGCGCGGCATCGGCGCGGATGGCCTCGGACAGCGCCTCCGGCGCCTCGTCCGTCGGCTCGACGCCGAGCCCGGCCAGGCGCTCCGCGATGTCGGGCCTGCGCAGCCCGGCGCGGTTCGCGGCGTTGATCCGCGCGGCGATGGCCGGGTCGGTGCCGGGCGGCGCGACCAGACCGTGCCAGCCGACCACGCTGAACGCGCCGAGCCCGACCTCGCGCAGCGTCGGCACGTCGGGCAGCGCGGTGGTGCGCGCGTCGGGGCTCACCCAGAACGCCTTCAGCCGCCCGCCGCGAACGTGGTCGGTCACCGCGCCGATGTTGATCACCACGCCCTGCAGCTGGCCCGCCAGCAGGTCGTTCACCGCCAGCGCGCCGCCGCGATAGGGCACGTGGGTCCAGTTCGTGTCGGTTGCGCGGCTCAGCTGCTCGACCAGCAGGTGGGCAAGGCTTGCATTGCCCGGCGTGCCGACCGCGGGCGGACGGCTGCGCGCCGCCTCGACCCAGGAAGCAAAGTCGGTCGCCGGGTGATCGGCGCGCACGACGAAGATCTGCGGCACGCGCACGCTGCGGTGGATCGGCGCAAAGCCGAGGGGATCGAAGCCCAGCCGCGGCGTCACGGCGCCGGTGATGGACAGCGTGTCCGACCCGGCGAGGATCGTGTAGCCGTCGGGCGCCGCCCGCGCCGCCGCGGCATAGCCGATGTTGGACCCACCGCCCGGCACGTTCTCCACCTGCACGGTCTGGCCGAGCGCCTCGGTCAGGGCGCGGGCCGACAGGCGCGCAACGATATCCTGGCTGCCGCCGGGCGCCACCGGCACGATGAGCCGGATGGTCCGCTCCGGCCAGGCGGCCCGGGCGGGCCGCAGCGCCGGCAGGGCGAGAGTCGCGGCGAGCAGGGCGCGGCGGGTGGCGAAGGGCACGGTCATGTCTCCCGGTGCTGTCGTCAGCGTTGCAGGCCCCAGCGGCGGACGGTGCGCGCTTCCACCACGCGGAAGACCACGCCCTCCACCACGAGGCCGATGAGGATCACGGCGAGCAGCCCGGCGAAGACCTCGTCGATCTGCAGGTTGTTCCGCCGCTCGAAGACGAACCATCCGAGCCCGCCGGAGCGCGAGGAGGCGCCGAAGACCAGCTCGGCGGCGATCAGCGTCCGCCAGGCGAAGGCCCAGCCGATCTTGAGCCCGGCGATGATCGCCGGGAGTGCGGCCGGCGCCAGGATGCGCAGCGTTAGCTGCCAGCCCCGCAGGCCGAGGTTCTCGCCCACGCGCCGCAGCGTCGGCGGGATGGCCTGCACCCCGGCATGCGCGTTCAGCGCGACGGCCCAGAGCACGGAATGGGTGATGACGAAGACGAGGCTCGGCGTGCCGAGCCCGAACCAGAGCAGCGCGAGCGGCAGCAGCGCGATCGCCGGCAGCGGGTTGAACATCGCGGTCAGCGTCGCGAGCATCTCGCTGCCGAAGGCGCTGGCCACCGCGAACAGGACGAGCAGCGTCGCCAGCAGCAGCCCCGCGCCGTAGCCTAGCGCCAGCACCTCGAGCGAGGCGGCGGCGCGAGCCGGCAGCTCGCCCGTCATGGTCAGCCGCCAGAAGGCGGCGAGCGTGTCGGTCAGCGTCGGGAAGACGAGGTCATTGGCGATCCAGCGCCCGTAGCCTTCCCAGGCCAGCGCCAGCACCAGCAGCACGCCGAGGCGGCGCAGCGCCGGGCGCCAGTCGCGCGGCATGGCGGGGACGGCCGCACGAGGCGCGGCGGTGGCGGCGTCAAACAAGGGCCGCCTCCTCCTCCGGCAGGAGAAGGCCGCGCAGCTCGGCCTGCAGCGCGGCGCGTCCCGCTTCGTCCTCGGGCACGTCCAGCATGGCGCGCAGCCGCCCGGGATGCGGCGAGAGGACGAGGACGCGGCTGCCGACCAGCACCGCCTCCTCGATCGAATGCGTCACGAAGAGCAGGGTGAAGCCGTGCTCCCGCCACAGCCGCAGCAGCTCCTCCTGCATGCGGCGCCGGGTCAGGGCGTCAAGCGCCGCGAAGGGCTCGTCCATCAGCAGCAGGCGCGGGCGGGCGGCCAGCGCGCGGGCGATGGCGACGCGCATCTTCATGCCGCCCGAGAGGGTGTGCGGGAAGGCATCCTCGAAGCCAGCGAGGCCAACCTGGCGCACCAGCAGCGCGGCGCGGCGCGCCGCTTCCTCCGTCGCGACGCCCGCCAGGCGCAGCGGATACGCGATGTTCGCCGCGACGCTCTTCCAGGGCAGCAGCTGGTCGAACTCCTGGAAGACCATCATGCGGTCGGGACCGGGGCGGGAGACCGGCACGCCGTCCAGCAGCACGCGCCCCTCGCCCGGCCGCAGGAAGCCGGCGACGGCGGCGAGCAGCGTGGACTTGCCGCAGCCCGAGGGCCCGACCAGCACCAGCCGCTCGCCCTCGGCGACGTCGAAGCCGAGGCGCTCCACCGCCGTCACCGGACGGCGCGGCGTGCCGAAGCGGATGGTGACGCCGTCGAGGGCGAGGACTGGTGCGCTCACGAGCCGGCCCAGGCGTGGGCCTCGGGGAAGAACAGCTCCTGCCAGCCCGCCATCCGCACCGGCACCTGGCCGGTGCGGTGCTGGAACTCGGCGAAGCGCGTCACGCCCTCGGGCGCCGAGGTGAAGCGGTGGTCGGGATGGCGGATCAGCTCCTCGATGAACTCCACGGTTTGCGACGCACGCTCGGCCCGCACGTAGAGCTCCGCCGCCGCGCGCGGATTGGCGATGATCCAGGCATTCGCGGCGGCTTGCGCGTTCAGCAGGGCGCGCAGCGTGCGCGGGTTTGCGTCGCGCCAGCGCTGCGTGGCGTAGAGCAGCGTGACGCTGTGTGGCCCGCCGGTGACCTCGTAGGAGGAGAGCACGCGGCGGATGCCCGGCTGCTGCAGCTGCTGGTTCTGGAAGGGCGGGTTGCCGAAATGCGCGGTGATTTCCGTCCGCCCTCCGAGCAGCGCGGCGGTCGCATCCGGATGCGGCAGGCTGACGGTGAGCGGATCGAGCCGCGCGTGCTGGCCCGCGCCGAAGGCCTGCTCGGCCGCCATCTGCAGCGTGATCGCCTGGAAGGAGACGCGCACCGCGGGCAGCGCGATACGGTCGGCCTGCGTGAAGTCGCGGATGGTCTGCACCGCCGGGTTGCGCGTGTTGAGCCAGAGCGGCGCCGCCACCAGCGACGAGATGGCGTGCACCCGGAGGTTCGCGCGCGAGCGCGCCCATAGCAGCACGACGGGCGGGATGCCGGCGGAGGCGATGTCGAGCCCGCCCGAGAGCAGCGCGTCGTTCATCGCAGCGCCGCCACTGACCTGCACCCAGGTGAGGTTCGGCTCCGGCAGACCGAGCGCCCGGGCCTCACGCTCGATCAGCTTCTGCTCGCGCATCACCGTCAGCGGCAGGTAGGTGATGCCGAACTGCACGGCGATGCGCAGCTCCCGCGCTTCCTGCGCCAGGGCGGAGCGCGCGAAGACGGCGGTGCCGGCGCCGGCCAGCAGCGTCTGGCGTCGCGTGATCATGCCGCGAGCCTCCCGCCCTTGACGGTGACGCGCGATCCGCTGCGGACCTGCGGGAAGTAGTCCCAGATCGCCAGGTGCTGCACCGCACGGTTGTCCCAGAACGCCACCGAATGCGGCTGCCACTGGAAGCGGATCTGGAAGTCCGGCTTCTCGCTGTGCTCGAACAGGAAGCGCAGCACCGCATCGCTCTCCTCCTCCGGCAGCTCGTTGATGCGGTAGGTGAAGAGGCGGTTCACGTAGAGCCCGCGCCGGCCGGAGATCGGGTGGCGGATCACCACGGGGTGGTTGGCGCTGGGGAAGACGCGGCCGGTGTCGTCCACGCCTTCCAGCCGGTTGCGCTTGCGGTAGTTGCGCTCGCCGGAGTGGAAGGCGGTCAGCGCCTCCAGGTAGGTCTTCATGCGCGGCGACAGCGCGTCGTAGGCGGCGCCGAGGCTGGCAAAGAGCGTGTCCCCGCCGGATGGCGGCACGGTGTGGAGATGCAGGATGGAGCCGAGCGGCGGCTCCTGCCGGCAGGAGACGTCGCTGTGCCATTTCTCTCCGGCGATCATCTTGCTGTTCGCGTCGGCGTGGATCGGCAGGATCTCCGGATGGCCCTCGGGGCCTGGCGTGTTCGGGTGGATGTCGAGCTCGCCGAAGTAGCGGCCGAAGCGCTTCTGGCTGTCGAAGTCGAAGCGCTGGTCGCGGAAGAACAGCACGCCGAACTCACCCAGCGCGGTGTGCAGCTCCGCGACCTGGCGGTTGGTGAGCGGGCGCGTGATGTCGAGGTCGCGCACCTCCGCCCCGAGATGCGGCGAGACAGGACGAAGGTTCAGCGTGTCGTAGGCCATGGAGGGGATCCCCTGCGCAATGAGCGTCGTCGCAGGGAAGAGAGAAGATTTTACTATCATGAGTCAACTTGCAGCCATTGAGAAGATGTTTTTTCTACAGACTCTCATGAATGGTCGACTGACATCTCCCTTCGCCCTCCATGCGAAGCGCGAACATTCGGCCATCGGTTCGCCCGGCTTGGCCCTGACGCCGTACCGGCGCGGCCGTTGGTCCTCATCAGCCCGGGGCGTCGCCCGCGCCGGTGGCCAGCACGGCGCCGAGATCGGCGTCGGTCACGCCGTCGAGGAAGGCCGGATGCCGCGTGGCGAGCCGCCGAGGCCAGCCGGCGATTAGGCGCTCCACCGACGGGTCCGGGGCGAAGCGCAGGAGGTGCCGTGCAGCCGTGCCGCCCGCCTCCAGCGCGGCGAGCATGGCCTCGCCCGACACCGCGAGCGACGGGAGATGCAGAAGTGGTGCGGGCAGGGATGGGGCGAGGGCGGCACGGCAGGCCAGCGCCACCGCGGCGCGCACCGAGGCGACGGGCAGGTCCCGATCCGCCGGCAGCGGCGCGACGAAGGCCCGCCCGGCGCGGGCGTGCAGCACGAGGTCGGACAGGTACCCCGCGCCCGGCGCGCCGGACCGCGTCGTGCGGAGGATCGAGATCGGCAGGCGCAGGGCGACGCCCTTGACCTCGCCGCGGCGCGTCGCCTCGGCGACCAGCAGCTCCGCCACCGCCTTCGTCATGCCGTAGGTGCTGGCGGGTCTCGGCGCGCTCGCCTCGTCCGGCTCCGCGACGCCGCCGGCCAGCACCGCGACGGAGGAGAGCAGAACGAGGCGCGGCGGACACGCCAGCCCGCGGCACCAGCCGAGGACGGCGCGCGTGCCCTCGACGTTGATGGCCCAGGCGGCGGCCGGATCGGCCTGGCTCGCCTGGCTCGTGATCGCCGCCGCGTGGATGATCGAGTCCGCAGCGTAGCCGGGCGGCAGCAGACGGCCGATGGCCGCGACGTCGCCCGTCACGGAGCGGAACGGGCCCTCCGCCGGCGCGCGGTCCAGCACCGTCACCTCCGCGACACCCGGCATGCCGGCCAGCGCGGCGGCGATGCGACCACCGAGGAAGCCGGCGCCGCCGGTGACGAGGATGCGCGCGCCGCTACTCGGCGCGGACATTCGCGGTCCGGATCACCTCCGCCCAGCGGCGGACATCCTCGGCGAGGAAGGCGGCGAAGGGCGCCGCCTCGCGCAGGTTGGGCGCCATGCCGAGCCGTGTCGTCTCCGCGATCACCTCAGGCTTGCGCATCGCCTGGCCGACCAGCTCGCGGTAGCGCGCGAGCGCCGGCGCCGGGACGCCGGCGGGGGCGAAGAGCGCGAGCCAGGCATCGGCCTCCACGCCCGGCACGCCGGCCTCCGCCAGCATCGGCAGCTGCGGCAGGTGCGGCGAGCGGTTGGGCGAGGCGACGGCGAGCGCGCGCAGCCGACCGCTGCGCACCTGCTCCAGCACCGTCGGCGTGGTGGCGAAGGAGACGTCCACATGCCCGCCCAGCATGTCCTGCAGCAGCGGCGCCGAGCCGCGGTAGGCGACATGCGTCATGTCGAGCCCGGTGCGCGCGCGGAACAGCTCGAGCGTCAGATGCGCCGCCGAGCCCTGCCCGGTCGAGCCGCACGACAGGCGCCCTGGCTGCGCGCGCAGCAGCGCCAGGAACTCCGGCACGTCGCGCGCCGGCAGCTCGTTGCGCACCACCAGGATGTGCTGCAGATCGGCAAGCCCCGCGACCGGCGCGAAGTCACGGATCGGGTCGTAGCCGCCGCCCTGCGGGATCAGCGAGACGTTGGTCGCATGCGTCTGGTTGTTGCCGAGCACGAGTTGCGTGCCGTCCGCGACACCCTGCGCGACGCGCCGCGTGCCGATCGCGCCGGCGCCGCCGGAGACGTTCTCGACGACCACGCCCTGGCCGAGTTCGCGCGCGATGTCCTGCGCGACGAGCCGCGCGAGCAGGTCGGTCGGCCCGCCCGCGGGATAGGGCACGACGATGGTGACGGGACGCGGCGGCACCCAGGCGCCAGGCTGCTGCTGCGCCCGGGCCGCGGCCGGCATGGCTGCGGCCAGCGCGATGAACTCGCGACGTCTGAACATGGCGTTCTTCCTGCCTGATTCGCCGGCCGAGGCTGCGTCGCGCCCGCGCCGGGTGCAAGGCGCGGCAGCAGCGGGGAAGGACGTTCCAAGCGCGGCACGCCATGGAGAAGCGGCTGCCGCGGCCGCGCCCCGCGGGACAAGGATCGCGCCCGCGCCGCAGGCTGCGTGCAAGGCGCCGCGGCTTCTGGGATGCTCGCGGCAACCGGCCCGGATACGGGCCTCAGAATGGGAGGGACCGACCATGCTTCCGCAGGGACTGAAGCGCCGCGCGTTGCTCGCCGCAGTCGCGGCGACACCGCTTCTGCCATCGATCGTGCGCGCGCAGGCCGACTGGCCGAACCGTCCGGTGCGCATCATCATTCCCTCGGCTGCCGGCGGCGCGGCGGATTTCATCGGCCGTACGCTCGGCCGCTTCCTCGAGCCGCATCTGCGTCAGCCGGTGGTGATCGATAACCGCGCCGGCGCCGGCGGGGTGCTGGGGACGGAGGCCGCGAAGCAGTCGGCGCCGGACGGATACACCTTCCTGGTCTCCACCAACTCCACCCATTCGGCGAACGAGTTCCTGTTCCGGCGCCTGCCCTACGATCCGGTGCGCGACTTCGCGCATGTCGGGCTGCTCGGCACCTTCGCGACCATCGCCGTCGTGCCGGCCGAGGCGCCCTACAAGTCGATCCCCGCCCTGGTCGCGTATGCGCGCGCGAATCCCGGGCGCGTCTTCTTCGGCTACTACTCCTCGTCCTCGCAGGTGCCGGCGGCATTGCTGAAGGCGCGGGCGGAGCTCGATGTCACGGGCGCCTCCTATCGCAACATCACGCAGATCGTCCCCGACCTGATCAGCGGGCAGATCCACTTCGCCTTCCTGGATGCGCTCTCGGCTGCGCCGGCGCTGCAATCCGGGCGCGTCGTGCCGATCGCCGTCTCCGCCGCGCGCCGCACCGTGCAGCACCCGGACCTGCCGACGGTCGCCGAGAGCATCCCGGGATTCGTCGTGGAGGGCTGGTTCGGCCTGACCGCGCCCGCCGGCACGCCGCGCCCGATCCTGGATCGCATGGGCGCGCTTCTGCGCGAGGCGGTCGCAGACCAGGCTGTCTCGGCCGCGCTGGTGCGCCAGGGCCTCACCCCGGGCTTCCTGCCTGCGGACGAGATGGACCGCTTCCTTGTCGCCGACCGGGAGCGCTGGCGGGACTGGGTGCGGATCGCCGGGATTCAGCCGGAGTGAGCCTCGCCCCTCCGCCGGGCCGCGTGCCGCCGGGGACACGCCGGGTTGTCCTCTCCCGCGGCGCGGTCTTCGTGGGGTCGGGCGTCGGCGTGCCGATTCTCTGCATCCCCGGCGGCTATCACGGGGCGTGGTGCTTCACACCTTGGCTCAAGCTCTTCGCGGAGGCCGGCATCGCCGCCGCCGCGCTGGAGCCGCGCGGCAAGGGCACGCTGGACGCAGCCGCCGATCCCGCGACCGGGGTGGAGGATTACGCGGCCGATGCCGTGGAGGCTGCCGCGGCGCTCGGCGGGCGCGTGGTGCTGCTCGGTCACAGTCTCGGCGCGCTGGTCGCGATGCGCGCGGCGGCGCGCATGGAGGGTGTCGCCGGCCTGCTGTTGGCGGCTCCCTCCCCGCCCGGCAACCTGCCGGAAGCGGCGCCGGTGCCGACGGTGCCGGAAGGCGCGTTGCTCCGCCCGCCGGTGGAGAAGGTGGTGGTCGCCCGCTATCTCGGCGGCATGCGGCCGGAGGGGCTGTCGGCCTATCGCGCTGCGCTATCGCCGGAATCGCCACGAGCGCTGAACGACCGCTATGCGCTGCGCATCCCCGTCGAGCCTGCCCGCCTCGCCGGCGTGCCTGTGCTCGTGCTGGAGGCCGGTCGCGACGATCCGGAGCGGCACCCGGCCGGCCAGGACGAGGCGATTGCGCGCTTCCTGGACGGGGCGCATCAGCTCCTGCCGGAGGCGCCGCATTGCCTCATGACCGGCCCTTGGGCTGTGGCGGGGGCAGCACCACTGATCGCATGGCACCGGACCCAACTTCAGCGGTGACGCCGGCATGAGGGCGGCAGCCTGCTCGGGTCGGATCTAGCGGTAGCCCGCACGGTCAGCCGAGCGACGGCCAGGGTGGTCGGAGTGGGGTCGAAATGGCCAATGCGGGCGGCGGCGATTGCGACCGCCGCTCAGCAGCCTGCTGAAAGTCTTGTGCTCAGGGGATCGTTGGTATCGTTGGATGCGGGGACAGGATTTGAACCTGTGACCTTCAGGTTATGAGCCTGACGAGCTACCGGGCTGCTCCACCCCGCGGAGGTGTTTGGTCTTGTCGTGTTGGATCCGGCGTGGTGGCC
>NZ_JAPSMD010000104.1 GCF_027856955.1 Falsiroseomonas oryzae
AGCAGCACCGGGATGTCGCGGCCGCGCGCCGCGTCCCGCCACGTGCCGGCCAGCGCAGCCGCGGGCGTGGCCGCCCGCACGACTGCGGGGGTGGCGAGCAGGGCGAGCAGGGCGCGGCGTGCGGGGTCGGCCATGCCACGAAACTTGCGTCGCCAATCCGGCGGCACAAGCGCCGCGCCGCGTTCAACGATAGATCAGCGTCGGCAGCCAGAGCACCATCCCGGGCCAGTAGGTGACCAGCCCCAGGCAGATGAAGAGCGGGATGAGGAAGGGCGCGCAGGCCTTCGTCGTCTGTTCGAAGGTGAGGCCCGAGACGCGCGCCAGGATGTAGAGCACCATGCCGACCGGCGGCGTCAGCAGGCCGATCATCAGGTTCAACACCATGACGATCCCGAAATGCACGGGATCGACGCCGATCTCCACCATCAGGGGCAGCAGCACGGGCACCAGGATGGTGATGGCGGCCACCGTCTCGAGGAAGCAGCCCACCACCAGCAGGAAGAGGTTGACCAGCAGCAGCACCACCCAGGGCTCGCGCGTGATGTTCAGCACCATCGCCGCGACGTCCTCGGTCACGCGGGTCGTGGTGATGAGCCAGCCGAAGATCGAGGCGCCGGCGACGATCAGCAGCACCACGGCCGTCGTCT
Organism: Falsiroseomonas oryzae; assembly: GCF_027856955.1. Lineage (GTDB taxonomy): Bacteria > Pseudomonadota > Alphaproteobacteria > Acetobacterales > Acetobacteraceae > Falsiroseomonas > Falsiroseomonas oryzae. The sequence goes on from NZ_JAPSMD010000104.1 coordinate 648, forward strand.
CCACCGTCTCCATCGTGACGCGCAGAAGGCCGCGCCAGGAGAGCGTGCGGTAGACGACGACGCCGAGGAAAAGCGCGTAGAAGGTCGCCGCGATCGCGGCCTCGGTCGGCGTGAAGGCGCCCGACGTCATGCCGCCGACCAGCAGCACCGGCGTCATCAGCGGCAGGAAGGCGCGCTTGAAGGTGTGGCCGAGCCGTGCCCAGCGGAACTCCGCGTCCCGGTCGAAGCCGCGGCGATGCGCGACGAAGGCCACCCACATCATCAGCACGGCGGCCATCAGCAGCCCGGGGATCAGCCCGGCGGCGAAGAGCTGCCCGACCGAGGCATTGGCCATCACGCCGTAGATCACCAGCGGCAATGATGGCGGGATGATCGGCCCGATGGTGGAGGACGCGCCGGTCAGCCCGACCGCGAAGGGCAGCGGATAGCCGTGGTCGCGCATCGCGCGGATCTCGATGTTGCCGAGCCCGCCGGCATCCGCGACGGCGGTGCCCGACATGCCCGCGAAGATCACGCTGCCGGTGACGTTCACATGGCCCAGCCCGCCCTTCAGCCAGCCGACGAGGGCGGTGGCGAAGCTGTAGATGCGCTCCGTGATGCCGGCGCTGTTCATCAGGCTGCCGGACATGACGAAGAAGGGGATCGCCAGCAGCGGGAAGCTGTCGATGCCCGAAGCCATCCGGTGCAGCACCACCAGCGGCGGCACGGACTGGTCGAACCAGACATAGATCAGCGAGCCGGCCCCGAGCGCCACCGCCACCGGGACGCCGGCCAGCAGCAGGCCGAGGAAGCCGACGAACAGGATCCAGGTCATCCGCGGCGCCTAGATGTGCACGCCGGCGGTGGGATCGGCCGCCTCCGGCTCACCGGCGCGGAAGCGCGCGATGGCGGCGAGCGCGGCGCGGATGGTGGTCAGCACCAGGCCGAACAGGATCGCCCAGTAGACATAGGCCAGCGGCCAGTCGATCACGACCATGGGCTGGAAGCGCATCGCCTCCGCCACCTGCCAGCAGAGCCAGACGGAGATGGCGTAGAAGGCGATGGCGATGCCGGCCGCGGCGAGGTGCACCCAGCGCCGCGCGCCGGGCGGCAGCATGTTGGGCAGGAACTCCACGGTGATGTGGGTGCCGCGCCGCGCCGCCATCGCGCTGCCGCAGAAGGCCAGCGCCATCAGCATGTAGCGCGCGATCTCCTCGGTCCAGGCGATGCTGTCGTTCAGCACGTAGCGGCTGAAGAACTGCAGGAAGACGACGCCCGCCAGCGCCCAGAACAGCGCGAAGGTCAGCCAGTCCTCCGGCGCCATGTCCGCGGGCGGCTCGGGTGCCTCGGCCTCCTCGCGCGTCAGCTCGACGAAGAGGTCCTCGTCATCCCCGGCCGGCCTGTTCAAGCGCACCCCTCCCGTCATTCGCGCGGGACGCTACCATCGCCGGAAGCACAGGGTGGAATGAACAGATGTCCAGAATCACGCGGGTCGAGATCCTCATGGTGGACCTCAAGCCCAAGGTCGTGCGCAGCGACGCGATCCAGTCCTTCGTCTCGCAGGAGACGCCGATCCTGCGCATCACCGACGCGGATGGCGCGACCGGCACGGGCTACACCTACACCATCGGACAGGGCGGATCCTCGGTGGTGGCGCTGCTGCGCGACCACCTGGTGCCGATGCTGATCGGGCGCGAGGCGGATGCGATCGAGGCGATCTGGCGCGACCTGTTCATGGCGACTCACGCGCTCTCCGTCGGGCCGCTGACGGCGCTGTCGCTGGCGGCCATCGACACCGCGCTGTGGGACCTTCGCGGCGTGAAGCTGGCGCGGCCGCTGCACCTGCTGGCCGGCGGCGCGCAGCCGCGCATCGCAGTCTACACGACCGAAGGCGGCTGGCTGCACATCGACGAGGCCGAACTGGTCGCGGAGGCGGAGGCCGCGGTGGCCGCGGGCTTCGCCGGTACCAAGATCAAGGTCGGCCGGCCGCGCCTGCAGGAGGATGTGGCGCGGCTGTCGGCCGTGCGCGCGGCGGTCGGCGACGCCTTCCAGGTGATGACGGACGCCAACCAGGGCTTCACCGTGGCGGAGGCGATCCGCCGCGCCGGCGCCTTCGAGGCCGCGGGCCTGGACCTGGCCTGGTACGAGGAGCCGCTGCCGGCGGAGGACGTGGAGGGCCATGTGCGGCTGTCCGCCGCCACGCGGATCCCGGTCGCAGTGGGCGAGAGTCTCTATCATCCGGCGCAGTTCCGCGACTACCTGGCGCGGGGCGCCTGCTCCGTCGTGCAGGTGGACGTGGCGCGCATCGGCGGCATCACGCCCTGGCTGAAGGTCGCGCACTTGGCCGAGACATTCAACGTGCCGGTCTGCCCGCACTTCCTGATGGAGCTGCACCTGCCGCTGGTCTGCGCCGTGCCGAACGGCGCCTGGCTGGAGCACATCCCGCAGCTCGACGACCTGGCGACCAGCCGCGTCACGGTGCGCGACGGCTTCGCCGCGCCGCCGGATCAGCCGGGCAACGGCATCGCCTGGGACTGGAAGGCCATCGCGGCGCGCCAGGCCTTCACGCCGATCGTGGTGGGGTAGGGGGCCGCGCGACGCGGCCCCCGCCGTCCTCGGCTCAGCCCGGGCGGCTGCCGATCGCCTGCAGGCGATCGTACTGCTCCCGCGTCCAGCCTGCGCCGGCCGCGGCGTCGTTGTGCAGCGGCACGGCCGCGGCGCGGAACGCCGCGCGGTCCGGGCGCTGCACGGTCTTGCCCTGCTGCTCGAACCAGGCCGGAAGCGCCTGCTCCTGGCGGCGGATCTCCGCCGTCGCGCGGTCGGCGGCCTCCTTCAGCACCTGCTGGAAGGTCGCCTTGTCGGCATCGTTCAGCCGCCGCCAGGTGTTGCCGGAGACGATGGTGAGCAGGCTTTCGGTGATGTGCGCCGTCAGCGAGATGTGGCTCTGCACCTCGTAGAACTTCTTGGCCTGGATGGTCGGCAGCGGGTTCTCCTGCCCGTCCACCGTGCCCTGCTGCAGCGCCAGGTAGACCTCGGCGAAGGCGATCGGCGTGGCGTTGGCGCCGACGCTGCGGGTGAACATCAGGTAGAGCGGCGCCTGCGGCACGCGCAGCTTCATGCCCCGCATGTCCTCCGGCCGCATGATGGAGCGGTTCGCGGTGACGTGCCGCTCCCCGTAGTAGGTCAGCGCCAGCGCGCTGTGGCCGGACTGGCGGTTGTAGCCGGCGAACATCTCGCGCAGCAGTTCGCTGTCGCGATAGCCCATGAAGTGCGCGTAGTCGCGGAACACGTAGGGCGCGTTGCTCACCGCGATCGGCCGGAAGGTGGCGCCGGCGAAGGACGCGCCGGTGTAGATCATGTCCACCGTGCCGAGTGCCAGGCCCTGGTTGATCGTCGGCTCGTTGCCCAGCGCGCTGGCCGGGAAGACCTCGATCGCCCAGCGGTTGTTCGTGCGCTGCTGGATCTGCTGCGCGGCCCACAGCGCCTCGGTGTGGTAGGGCTCGTTGGTCTCGTAGACATGCGCCCAGCGCAGCCGCGTCTGCGCTTGCGCGGCGCGGCCCAGAAGCGCGGGTGCGGCGAGCGCCGTCCCGATCAGGGTCCTGCGATGCATGGCCTGCTCCTCCCCTTTCCATGCGCGCCCTGGCGGCGCTTGTTGCAGGAGCATGCCCATGCGGGCCGGTGCGGTGCAAGCGCCGTCAGGGCAGCTTCCGGTCGTAGGTGATCCACATGGTCCGCGTCGCCAGCCGGTCGTAGACGCCGCGGCCGCGGTAGTTGTCGTCCGCGGTGATCCAGCGGATCACGCTCCAGCCGCGCCGCCGGCCTTCCGCGGCCACCGCCTCGATCAGCGTATCCGCCACGCGCCGCCCGCGCGCCTCCGGCGCGACGAACAGATCGTCCAGGAAGCCGCCGATGCTGGCCGAGAGCGGCCGCGCGAAGGGGCGGTAATGCGCCAGGCCTATGGCGCGGCCGGCCGCATCCTCCGCCACCAGGGCCTTCACCTCATGGCCGGGGTCCATGATCCAGCCCCAGACCGTCGCGCGCATCTCCTCCGTCTGCGTGACGCGGTAGAACTCGGCGTAGCCGGCATAGAGCCGTTCCCAATCCTCGCGGTGCCGCGCATGCAGCGGGACGATACGCAGGTCGCTCACAGACGGATCCTCCCCGTGGCGGCCAGGCCGGCGATCAGCGCGCCGACGTGCATGGCCTGGCCGATCATGCCCTGGCCGATGCCGGCCAGCACCTCCTCCACCCGGGGGCAGTGCACCTCGATCTGCTCGCCATCCTCATGCGCGACCGGCGCGGCCAGCGCGACCCCGGTGGCCAGCACGACATGCAGCCGGTTGGTCTGGATCGCGGGGTTCGGGAAGCTGGCGAAGAGCGGGCGCCACGCGCGCGCCGCGTGGCCGGTCTCCTCCAGCAATTCGCGCCGGGCGGTCTCGGTCGGGTCGGCATCCCCGGGGTCCATCACGCCGCCGGGCAGTTCCAGGCACCAGGCCTGCGCGGCGTGGCGCCACTGGCGCACCAGCACCAGCCGGTCGTCGTCGGTCACCGGCACAACCACCACCCAGTCCGGATAGTCCAGCACGTACCAGGGCGAGATCTCCACGCCGGCGGCGGTGCGCAGCCGGTCGGCGCGCAGCCGGATCCAGCGATCCTCGATCAGCGTGCGGCTGCCGAGGACGGTCCAGGGGGAGGGTGGTGCCATGCGCCGAGCCTCGCCCCGGCCGGGGTGGGAGACAAGGTCGGGCCCGGTATGGCGGCCCGGAGCGCAATCTTCGCGTGTCACGTAAAATGAGACGTTTGGGCTGCTCGCAGGCGACGAAAAAAGAAGAACTTTTTCATTGTATGTATCGCGCGGCATGCGTATCGTGTCGGTGTCAGGAACCGTCAGGAAGTGGGAACCGACATGCGTGGACCTTGCACCGCCAGCCTCGCGGCAACCCTGGGGGACCGTCGGGGGGTCACGAGCCTGGAATACAGCCTCGTCGCGGCCTTGGTCGCGCTTGGCGCCTCCGCCGCCCTGTCCGGCTTCGTCGCGCGTCTCGAACCTCTGTTCCAGCGCATGGTCGGGGTGGCCGGTTCGATTATGTAAGGATCGCGCTGGCGGGCCGTGCCCGCCGGTCTGCGTCGCGGTTGCGGCTGCAGGAGCGCCCGGGTTACCTCTCCCTCCGTAGGCTCAACGGCCGGAGGGAGACGTGCCGCTGCCCGCCCTGCATGCCATGCTGCGTGACCGCCGCGCCGTGACGACGCTGGAATACGGCGTCATCGCCGGCTGCATGATCACCGCTCTCGTGGTCGCCTTCGACCCCTTCGATTCCCAGCTGACCAAGCTGTTCGAACGCCTGGTCTCGCTGGTGAACCGCACGGTGGACGGCTGACGCGCCGGGACTGCGACGAAGCCCGGTCGGCAGCGGCGCGGCCCGCGGGCGCGCGCCGCGCCGTCCCTCACTCCGCTGCCTGGGCGTAGGCCTCCAGCGGCGCGCAGGTGCAGACCAGGTGACGGTCGCCGTGGACGTTGTCCACGCGCTTCACCGGCGGCCAGTATTTCCGCGCCGCGACCCAGGGCAGGGGGAAGGCGGCCTGCTGGCGCGTATAGGCATGCGACCAGCCGTCCGCCATCACTTCGGCCGCGGTGTGCGGCGCGTTCTTCAGCGGATTGTCCGCCTTGTCCGCCCGGCCCTGCTCGATCGCCCGGATCTCGCCGCGGATCGCGATCATCGCCTCGATGAAGCGGTCCAGTTCGCCCTTGGTCTCGGACTCGGTGGGCTCGACCATCAGCGTGCCGGCGACCGGCCAGGACATGGTCGGCGCGTGGAAGCCGAAATCCTGCAGGCGCTTGGCGATGTCCTCCACCGTCGCGCCGCCATTCTGCTGGAAGCCGCGGCAGTCCAGGATGCACTCATGCGCCACCATCCCGTTCGCGCCGCGATACAGGATGGGGAAGTGCGGCGCGAGCCGCGCGGCGATGTAGTTCGCGTTGAGGATCGCGACCTCCGTCGCGCGCGTCAGGCCCTCCGGGCCCATCATGCGGATATAGGCGTAGGAGATCGGCAGGATCGACGCGCTGCCGAAGGGCGCCGCGCTGACCGGGCCGAAGCCCGTCGCCGGGCCGGCCTCGGCGACCATCGGGTGGTTCGGCAGGTGCGGCGCCAGATGTGCGGCGACGCCGATGGGCCCCACACCCGGGCCGCCGCCGCCATGCGGGATGCAGAAGGTCTTGTGCAGGTTCAGGTGGCACACGTCGGCGCCGATTGCCGCCGGGCTGGTCAGGCCGACCTGCGCGTTCATGTTCGCGCCGTCCATGTACACCTGCCCGCCGCGCGCGTGGATCAGTTCGCAGATCGCGCGGATCTCCGTCTCGAACACGCCGTGGGTGGAGGGGTAGGTCACCATCAGCGCCGAGAGCTTCGCCGCGTGCTGGTCGGCCTTCGCGCGCAGGTCGTCGAGGTCCACGTTGCCGTCGCGGTCGCAGCCCACGACCACCACCTTCATCCCCGCCATCACGGCGGAGGCCGGGTTGGTCCCATGCGCGGAGGAGGGGATCAGGCAGACGTCGCGATGCGCCTCGCCGCGCGCATGGTGGTACGCGCGGATCGCCAGCAGCCCGGCATACTCGCCCTGGCTGCCGGCGTTGGGCTGCAGCGAGACGGCGGCGAAGCCGGTGACCGTGGCGAGCCAGGATTCCAGCCGCCGGATCATCTCGATGTACCCCTCGGCCTGGTCCACCGGCGCGAAGGGATGGATGGCGCCGAAGCCCGGGAAGGTTACCGGGATCATCTCGGCCGTCGCGTTCAGCTTCATCGTGCAGGATCCCAGCGGGATCATGCTGCGGTTCAGCGCAACGTCCTTGTCCTCCAGGCTCTTGAGGTAGCGGAGCATCGCATGCTCGGCGTGGTGCGTGTTGAACACGCTCGCCGTGCAGAAGCCGCTCTGCCGCGCCAGCGCCGCGGGCAGGCCGCCCAGCGGCGCGATCCCGTCCAGCGGCTGCGCGGCGGTGCGCGTCGCCTCCGCGATGGCGGCGACGAGCTGCGCCAGGTCCTTGCGCGTCACCGTCTCGTCCAGCGCGATGCCGACCACGCCATCCGCATGCCGCGCCAGGTTGAAGCCGCGCTTCAGCGCTGCGGCGACCAGCGCATCGGCCTTGTCGCCGGCCTCGATCGCGACGGTGTCGAAGAAGGCGTCATGGCGCACGGAAAGTCCCGCCGCCTTCGCCGCGCCGGCGAGCAGGCGCGCCTGCAGCGCGACGCGGCGCGCGATGCGCTTCAGCCCCTCCGGCCCGTGCCACACCGCATACATGCTGGCCATGACGGCCAGCAGCACCTGCGCGGTGCAGATGTTGGAGGTCGCCTTCTCCCGCCGGATATGCTGCTCGCGCGTCTGCAGCGCGAGGCGCATGGCCGGCGCCCCGGCCGCGTCCACACTCACGCCGACCAGCCGCCCGGGCATCAGCCGCTTGTAGGTGTCCTTGACCGCCATGTAGGCGGCATGCGGCCCGCCATAGCCCATCGGCACGCCGAAGCGCTGGGTGGAGCCGACGACGACGTCGGCGCCCATCTCGCCCGGCGGCGTCAGCAGCACGAGCGACAGCGGGTCGGCCGCCACGACCGCGAGGCCGCCCACGGCCTGCACCGCGGCGATCTCCGCGCGCAGGTCGCGCACCTCGCCGGTCGCGCCGGGATACTGCAGCACCAGCGCGAAGGGCTTCTCTGCGGCGACCGTGGCGGCGACGTCCCGCGGCGCGGCGACCACGACCTTGAGGCCCAGCGGCTCGGCGCGGGTGCGCACGACGGCGATGGTCTGCGGCAGCACGTCCGCGGCCAGCACGATGGTGTCGGACTTCCCCCGGGTGGCGGCATGCGCCAGCGCCATCGCCTCCGCCGCCGCCGTCGCCTCGTCCAGCAGCGAGGCATTGGCGACCGGCAGGCCGGTCAGGTCGGTCACCATGGTCTGGAAGTTCAGCAGCGCCTCCAGCCGGCCCTGCGCGATCTCCGCCTGGTAGGGCGTGTAGGCCGTGTACCAGCCCGGGTTCTCCAGCACGTTGCGCAGGATCACCGGCGGGGTCAGCGTGCCGTGGTAGCCCAGGCCGATCAGCGACTTGATGTCGGCGCGGTTGCGCGCGGCCAGCGCGCGCAGCTCCGCAATCGCCTCGGCCTCGTTCACCGCGTCCGGCAGGGTGGCGCGGAAGCCCTCGCGGATGCTCGCCGGCACCGTCTTCTCCGCCAGCCCGGCCAGGCTCTCCGCGCCCACCTCGCGCAGCATCGCCGCGATCTCGGCCTCGGAGGGGCCGATGTGGCGGCGGATGAACTCGCCATGATCCTCGAGGGCAGCGAGGTCGGTCAGCGCGCTCATGCCACGGTTTCCAGGAAGGCGGCGTAGGCGGCCTCGTCCATCAGCGCCGCCACGGCGGCCGCGTCCACGCCCTGCAGCCGGAAGAACCAGCCTTCCCCGGTCGGGGAGGAATTGATCAGCGCGGGGTTCTCGGCGAGGGCCGCGTTGGACTCCACGATCCGGCCGGCCACCGGCGCATAGACGTCGGACGCCGCCTTCACACTCTCCACCACCGCGATCGCCTCGCCGGCGCTGACCTCGCGCCCGGCCTCGGGCAGGTCCACGAAGACCACGTCGCCGAGCGCGGTCTGCGCATGGTCGGTGATGCCGACCGTCGCGACGTCGCCCTCCAGGCGGATCCATTCATGGTCCTTGGTGAAACGCAGGTCTGCCATGGGTCGGGACTCCTCAGCGGGCGTAGCGGTGGGGTGTGAAGGGCAGCGGCGCGACGCGCGCCGGGATCGGCTTGCCGCGCACCATGAGTTCGAGCGGTGTGCCGTCGGCCGCGTGCTCGCGCGCGACGTAGCCCATGGCGACCGGCCCGTTGACGGACGGGCCGAAGCCGCCGGAGGTGACCTCGCCGATCGGGGTGCCGCCGGCCTGCACTTCCGTATGCGCCCGCGCGGGCTGGCGGCCTTCCGGCCGGATGCCGACGCGCAGGCGCTTCGCGCCGCCGTCCAGTTCCTCGCGCACGCGCTCCGCCCCCGGGAAGTTCCATTCGGTCCGGCGGCGCTTGCCGATGGTCCAGACCAGGTTGGCCTCGACCGGGCTCGTCGTCTCGTCGATGTCGTTGCCGTAGAGGCAGAGCCCGGCCTCCAACCGCAGCGAGTCCCGCGCGCCGAGCCCGGCCGGGGCGACGCCGGCCAGCGCGAGCAGCGCACGCGCGAAGCTCTCCGCCCGGTCGGCCGGGACGGACATCTCCACCCCGTCCTCGCCGGTGTAGCCGGACCGGCTGACGATGGCGGGCGTGCCGGCGATGTCGAAGGTGCCGATGCCCATGAAGGGCAGGGCGGCGATGCCGGGGGCGAGGGTCGCGATGGCGGCGACGGCCTGCGGGCCCTGCAGCGCCAGCAGGGCGCGGTCGGGCAGGGGACGCAGCGCGACGCCGGCCGGCAGCGCGGCCTCGATCAGCGCGAAATCCTCGGCCTTGCGGCTGGCATTCACCACCAGGAACAGCCGGTCGCCGAGATTGGCCACCATGAAGTCGTCGAAGATGCCGCCGGCCATGGTCGTCAGCAGGCCGTAGCGCTGGCGGCCGGGCTTCAGCCCCTGCACGTCGGCCGGCGTCAGCAGCTCCAGCGCCTTCGCCGCATCTGCCGTGCCTCCGGCTCCGACCAGTTCCGCCTGGCCCATGTGGGAGACGTCGAACAGCGCCGCGGCGCTGCGGCAGTGCAGGTGTTCCGCCATGATGCCGGCGGGGTACTGCACGGGCATGGCATAGCCCGCGAAGGGCACCATGCGTCCGCCGAGCCCGCGATGCAGCGCGGCCAAGGGTGTCTCGAGGAGCGACTCGCCGCCAGGTTCCGCCACGGTGCCTCCAAGGGCTCCCGCCGCCGGAATCGGCGTCGGGTCATCCGTGGCCCCCCTCTGTCCCGTGACCTGAGAGATTCGGCGGCGATTCCATGGAGGCAACGTGGCCATCGCCACGCACCCCGCCGGAAGCCGGCGCCTTACTCCGTCGGTGCCGCGCCCCGTTCGGAGCGTGGGCTTTCCAGAGGTCCCTACCCGCGCGGCCCTTCTGCCTGAGCGTTTCCGGGGGCCGGTTGCGCCTTCGGCGGGTGCGCGGGTGTTGCAGCCCGGGCACCTCTCTCCCGCGCGGGATCTGCGGGATGCGCGGGTATGACTCAGCGGCGTGGCGGGCGCAACCTCACTCCAGCACCCGCCACTCCGGCGTCGCCAGTCGCCACGCCGGCAACTCGACGACGAACCAGCAGCCCGGCGACGGCTGGTCCAGCGCGCGGCTGATCGGCGCGCCCAGCAGGTGGCCGCGCAGCAGAGCGCCCACCGCGCCATGCGCCGCCACCAGGATGTCGCCCACGCCGTTCTCCTCGGCCGCCACCGCGCGCACCGCGGCGACGATCCGCGCCTGCGCATCCGCCGCGCGCTCCCAGCCGCGTACGCTCTCCGTGGGGCGCCCGAAGAAGGCATCGGCCATGCGCTCGAACTCCGGCGGCGGCAGGAAGCCGGTGGCGCTGCGGTCGTTCTCGCCCAGGTCCTCGCGCACGCGGACCCCGATTCCCCGCGCGCCGGCCAGGATGGCGGCCGATTCGATCGCCTTGCATTCCGTGCTGGCCCAGGCCGCGGTCAGGCCGGCCGTGACGGGATGCGCGGCGAAGCGGCGCAGCTTCGCGATGCCGCTGTCCCTCAGGTGCCAGCGGGGCACCGGCACGGCCGGGTCGATCACGACCTCCGGGTGGGTGAGGAAGAGCAGGCGCCTCAACGCGGCCCGCGCTGGCGGTTCTGCGCCAGCTCGTCCGGCGTCAGCTGCAACGACACCCGCACCAGGTACTCGGCCGCCCGCCGGCCTTCCTCCACCGTCAGCGTCAGCTGCTCGGGCCGGGCAACGAAGGTCGTGCGCTGCACGTTGGGCGGAAAGACCATGCGCGCGATCCCGTCTCGACGGGCCAGCTCGGCGGTGTCCTCCGGGTTGGTCAGGGCGACGAACCAAGGCAGGTCCACCGTGCGGCCCTGCGCCGCCGGGCCCAGCTCGGCGTCGAAGCGCGGCGTCACGCGGATGGCCAGGCGGCGCGTGTCGCGGCCGATGAAGTCGCAGGTCGCCTCGAAGCCGGAGATGCGGACGTCCACCACCTGCGCCGTGAGGTCGCGCGGGGCGCCCTGGCGGAAACGTGTAATGTCCGCGCCCTCCGCCAGGATGGCGATGCGCGGGCAGGGCGCGGTGCTCCCCGGCGCCGGGCCGGAGCCGCAGGCCGCCACCAGCAGGGCGAGGCCCAGCGCACCGGCCTTGGCACCGGCCCTCGCCCCCTGGCGGCGCATCTGCATCCCGAAGCCCATCCGGCCGTTCTCCCCTGGCACACCCGGCCCTTCCGGCATCCCGATGCGGCCGGTAGGGTGGCGCTTCACCATCCGCTCCGGTATCGCATCGCCGCCGGGTCCGGGCCACCCCCGCCCGGCCTGCCCGAGACATGCCCCAAGCCATGACCCTGGACGCCGCCCGGCCGAAGCTTTCCCTCCTGCTCGCTGCCCCACGCGGCTTCTGCGCCGGCGTGGACCGGGCCGTGCGCATCGTGGAGGAAGCGCTCTCGCGCCACGGCGCGCCCGTCTATGTGCGGCACGAGATCGTCCACAACCGGCATGTGGTGGACGACCTCCGCGCCCGCGGCGCGGTCTTCGTGGAGGAGCTCAACGAGATCCCGGACGATGGTCGCCCGGTGGTGTTCAGCGCGCATGGCGTGGCCAAGGGCGTCGTCTCGGAGGCGATGCGGCGGCGGCTGTTCACCCTGGACGCGACCTGCCCCCTGGTCACCAAGGTCCACCGTGAGGCGGAGCGCCACCATGCCCGCGGCCGCCACATCCTGCTGATCGGTCATGCCGGCCACCCCGAGGTGGTCGGCACCATGGGCCAGCTCCCCGACGGCGCCGTGACCCTGGTGGAGAGCGTGGAGCAGGCGGCCAGCGTGACCCCGCCGGCCGGCTTGCCCCTGGCCTGGACCAGCCAGACCACGCTGTCGGTGGACGACACGGCGGAGATCGTGGCGGCGCTGGCCGCACGCTTCCCGGGCCTCGCCGGGCCGGCGAAGGACGACATCTGCTACGCCACCTCCAACCGCCAGGCGGCGGTCAAGGCGGTGGTGGGACGCGGGGCGGACCTCGTGATCGTGGTCGGCGCGCCCTATTCCTCGAACTCCGTCCGCCTGGCGGAGGTCGCGGAGCGCGCGGGCGCGCGCCGCGCCGTCCTGGTCCAGCGCGGCGCCGACCTCGACCCGGCCGTGGCCGATGGCTGCGCCGCGGTCGGCCTCACGGCCGGGGCCAGTGCGCCGGAATCCCTGGTGCAGGAGGTGATCGCCCGCCTCGCCACCCGCTTCGACCTGGCGGTGGAGGAGGTGCGCGTGGCGGAGGAGCGGATCGAGTTCCGCCTGCCCCCCGCGCTGTCCCGCAGCCCCGGTGCGATGGCGGCGGAATAGGTCGGATGGCGGTCTACACCGAGGTCTCGGACGAGGCGCTGCGCGCCTTCCTGGCGGAATACGAGCTCGGCGGCCTTCTGGCCTTCCGCGGCATCGCGGAAGGGGTCGAGAATTCCAACTACGCGCTGCGCACCGAACGCGGCGACTACATCCTGACGCTCTACGAGAAGCGGGTGGACCCGAAGGAACTGCCCTACTTCCTGGACCTGATGGAGTTCCTGGCGCGCCGCGGCGTGCCCTGCCCGGTCCCGGTCGATGGCCGCGACGGCCAGGCGCTGCGCCATCTCTGCGGCCGGCCGGCGGCGATCTGCACCTTCCTCGAGGGAGTCTGGCCGCGCCGCGTTCGGCCCGAGCACCTGGCGCCGCTGGGCGCGGCACTGGCGCGGCTGCACGTGGCCGGCGCGGGCTTTCCCGTCTATCGGCCGAACGCGCTCGGCCCGGAGGGCTGGGGGCCGCTGCTGCAGGGCTGCCGCGCCCGCGGCGACGAGGTGCAGCCGGGACTGGTAGCGGAGCTCGACCGGCATCTCGGCGACATCCTGGCCGCCTGGCCGAAGGTGGGCACGCTGCCGGACGGCCAGATCCATGCCGACCTGTTCCCGGACAACGTCTTCTTCCTGCCCGACGCGCAGGGGCGGCCGCAGGTTTCCGGCCTGATCGACTTCTACTTCGCCTGCACCGACCTGCTGGCCTACGACGTCGCCGTGTGCCTCAACGCTTGGTGCTTCGAGCCGGACGGGTCGTTCAACGTGACCAAGGCGCGCGCGCTGCTTGCCGCCTACGAGACGCTGCGCCCGCTGACGAAGGCGGAGCGCGCGGTGCTGCCGGTGCTGTGCCGCGGCGCGGCGATCCGCTTCCTGCTGACCCGCCTGTACGACTGGACGCACACGCCGCCAGGCGCGCTGGTGACCCGCAAGGACCCGCTGGAATACCTGCGCAAGCTGCGCTTCTTCGCGCGTGCGGAGACGGCCGAGATGATCGGGGCGTGAGCGGCGCGATGACCGACCCGCTCGTCGAGATCTGGACCGATGGCGGCTGCCGCCCCAATCCGGGACCGGGCGGCTGGGCGGCCATCCTGCGCTACGGCACGACGGAGAAGGAGCTGTCGGGCGCCGATCCCGCCACCACCAACAACCGCATGGAGCTGACCGCCGCGATCAGCGCGCTGGAGGCGCTGAAGCGCCCCTGCAAGGTCATCCTGCACACCGACAGCGAATACGTGCGCAACGGCATGGAGCGCTGGGTGAAGGGCTGGGTGCGGAACAACTGGCGCAACAGCGCGCGCGACCCGGTGGCGAACTACGAGCTGTGGCAGCGCCTGCTGGCCGCGGCGCAGCCGCACGAGATCGACTGGCGCTGGGTGCGCGGCCATTCCGGCGACCCGATGAACGAACGCGCCGACCAGCTGGCGACGGCGGCGCGGGTCGGGCTGGGCGCCTGACCCGCGCGAGCCCGGCAGGCCGTCACGGCGCCTCGCGCAGCACGTCCCGCACCGGGCGGCGCACGGCGGGCACCGGCTTCGGG